>CALEFI010000089.1 GCA_937876905.1 uncultured Treponema sp. | reverse complement strand
GCATGAGAAAATCGTTTGTGGCATTGTCCATCTTCGTAGTCATTCTTGCCGGCAGCTGCAAGGACCTCACCTTCAACGGGGACATGAAGGGGTATCTGGAATTCTACACCACCACCGCCATCCTCTCCAAGCATGGTGTGCGTACCGAGTCCTACTTCGATGCGTCGGGAAACCTCTCCGTCCCCTCCCACAACGATGCGGTCATAGACCTGTACACCACCAACCCCAAGCAGTTCACCCTTGAGCCCACCTTTGTGGCACAACTTACCTCCCAAGTTTCTCTGACCAGGGACTTGGCCGCCTACGACATAACCATAAAGCAGAACCCCAACGACAAGGCCCACTACGAGGCCCGCATCCCGCAGGACCTGCTTCTGGAGCTGGACCAACAGAACTCCGGCCTGACCCTGACCATCACACCGGTGGAGGAGGTGTCCCAGCGGCCCATGCCCGAATACAGCCTCAGCCTCCGCAGCAACAGCAAGCCCGTCTTCGGCAGCCCCAAGGCCGTCGTCATGCAGACGAAGGATGAGGTGAATGGAGAGAAGAAGTGGGTGCTGGGCTTCGAGCTGCCCGATCTAACAGGCATACACAAGGATCTTGTTGCCTTGCAAATAAATGGCACCTCCTATGCTGTGGATGGAACCAAGGGGCAAGGAGCCGCCGCATTGACCAGCATGGGAAGCAGCCTGACAGCTATTGACAAAGTGACAGTCAAGGATGGCGGCGGCGCATTCTTTCAGCCAAGTGTTTCTGACCGGGGAATCTATTTTGTCACCGACGACAAAATCGGAACCTCCCAGACCTACACCATAAAGCTCATCGACAAGGCGGGGCTAGAGGCCACACTGCCGCCAGTCTCCACCACCGACACCACCTACGGCAAGGAGATTGTCAGCTTTGCCTTTGAGTCCAGCAAGAACAGCAGCCAGTCACTTGGACAAGAACTCACCGGCTCCATCAATGGCACTTCCATCACCATCCCTGTTCCGGCGAGCCTGGCGACCATGAATCGGACAGCCCTGACTCCCACCATCACCCTGTCCGGCGGAGAAGTGAGCCCCAAGAGCGGAGAGCAGCAGGATTTCAGCACGCCTGTCACCTACACTGTCACCGCAACCGACGGCACAAAGAACACCTACACCGTCACCCTGGACCTGAACCTGCCGAAGCCCCAGCTTGACATGCCTCCCGATCGCTACACCATAGATGCCGTATCCATGGACATCAAGCCGACAAACACCTTGCCAGCTGGCACTATTCTCCACTACACTGTCAATGGTGGTACAGAGCAGACAGCAAATCCGGCAGTAGGCATACAACTTCCGGCCAAGGTAGACACCTCCTACGATGTGGATTGTTGGTTCGAATGCAGCGGCTACAACGATTCGGAGCATTTCAGTGGAACATACCATGTGGAGCTGAATCCCGCTGCCATCATCGCCACCGTCAAATCCAAGGACACGCAGGCACAGCCCAACGAGACGCAGGTCAATGGTTCACAGCCCACCACCTTCACCCACAGTTTTGATGGATACTCCGGCTCCACCGTGACTTTCTCCAGCACAGTGAGTGGAGTCACCCTGAAGGTAAACGGCAATGCCCCCGGCAGCTACCACATAGGTCCCAGTCAGACTGAAACCTACACTGTCACCTCCCACGACTCCAAAGGTATCCAGATTGCCCGGACGACGGTCTTCACCATCACCTCCAGCAGGACGCTGCCTGCACCAAGGCTGACATCCAGCGTGGCGGCATCCGGCGGCACCTACACCGTGCACTACCCCGCCGAAACCATCGCCCTCAGCCTGGCCGCCACAAGCCTGCCAGCGGGAACGAGGCTGAAGTACTCCTACAACGGCCAGACCACGGAACTGGCCGCCACAGGAACGGCCCAAACCATCACCCTCCAGAAGGGAACCTACACGGACTTCACCTACTGGTACGAGTGCACCGGCTTCACCAGATCGGCCACCGTCACCGACCTGGGAACCTTCACCGTGGAAAGCAGGCTGCCCGCACCAGTACTGGACATCTCCGGACAGTCCAGCAACTCCGGCACGAAATACTACACCACCACCGGCAGCGTCACGGTGAGGGCCACAAACACAGCTGCAGGAACAAGTGTACCATCGGGAACCACGCTCAAATACAAGATTGACAACGGAAACGAGAACCAGAGATTACTGTCCGGCAGTAGCATCGATGTCACCACCCTAGACATCCAGGGCAATGCCTACACCGTAACCGCTTGGTACGAGTGCAGCGGCTACGAAAGCTCCACCACCACAACCCAGAGCTACACCGTGTGGGCTGACTCCTCCACCATAAGTGCGAGTGCAAGTTCTAAAAATGGAACTGCCAACACAGCAACGGCAACAGGCTCCACATCACAGGTATCCTTCACCCATAATTTCTATGGTGTGGAAGGTACAACCGTAACCTTCAGCTATACCGGCGGTGGCAACGGAATCAGTCCCGACACAACATCAGAAAGCCTGTGTCCCACCACAAGCCCTTCAACTTCGCAGAATTACACCGTCTATGCAAAAAAGAATGGTCAGACCGTCTCTGATGCTGTTCAATTCCACATCACCTCAACTATGAAGCCGATTACGTTTACGTTGACTGCCCTCTCCCTTTATGTAGGTTTTGACGATAGTGCGCTTGCAGGAAACCCAGACGTATATGGAGAAATTAAAGTAAATAATCTTACAGCGTGGTCTTTCTCAGACAATGGCACAGACTGGAGTCCAGATCCATTCAAATGGCATACCCCAACAGGAGGCGTTACCAAAAGGGACGTCATTTGTTACTCGCCCCAACAAGAAGTACCACTCTGGGGTAATATCAGCGAAGAGGGTACTGGCCATCAAGGAACAGGCTCCATAGCCCCTACCGCAGAAACCTTGTATTCAAACACAGAACAAACTATTTATAGTAGTAAATGGAACTTGAGGTTCACCTTCTCTAAATCACAGCCCTAACCCACTCTCCCCCAGCTTCAGCTGGGGGATTTTTCTGGGGCGGTTGAGGGGGATTGCTCATGGCAAAGGACCCGTTGGAGATGATGCTGGCCCACTACGAGGACAACGACGTGCCAATTCCATCTGCCAGCGACATCCATACCATAAAATCAGACAATCCAACCTCATATATCCTGCCGACACTGACGAATGGCGCAGACAGCTTGACAATCGTGGTGCAAAGAAGACCCCACAATCCCGGCATGGCTCAACAGCAAGGCCGAGAAAGCTGGGGTCAACTTCTCCCAGGTGCCGCAGGATACCCTGGAAAACTGCCGGCTCCCCAAGAGACAACAGCCTGCCCACCCCAGCACCACCCACATCAGGCTCCTATTTTGAACACCTGAATTTCCTTGGAGAGGGTCTGGATGCTCCGCTCATTGTCAGAAGACAATTTCTCCACAGAATGCACCGTCTCATTGATTTGGGACACGCCGGTGGACATCTCGTTCATTTTGGAGGCAATCTCATTCGTCAGGTGATTGAGCCGCTGAAGCTCCGAAACCACCGCCTCGCTCCCCTCCAGCATCTCGGAGGAGCCCTCTCGCACCTCCATGGTCACGGTGTTTATTTCCCGCATACTCGCAAGCACACCCTGGCTACCTGAGTCCTGTTCCTGCATGGCCACATTCATCTGGGAACTCATCTGCATGATGCTCTCTGACAGGCTGTGGATAGAGCCAAACGTCTCCTCCACGGTGCGGGTCGCCTGGTTGAGGTTGGCGATGTCCCCGCTGAGACTCTTGAGGGTGGAGGTGATTGCCTTGCCCTGTATGCTGGACTCCTCGGCAAGCTTTCGGATTTCGTCGGCAACAACCGCAAAGCCTTGTCCGGCCTCACCTGCATGGGCAGCCTCAATGGCGGCGTTCATAGCCAGCAGATTCGTCTGGCTGGCTATGTGCTGGATGATTCCCGAAGCCTCCATGAGACCTCCTGAAGCGTCGCTTATCTTCCTGGTGATGTCGCCAGCATGGGTTACGGTGTTCCGCCCGTTGCTGGTGGCGATGGACAAGCCCTGTATCATGTCGTCGCTCTTGTCCAAAGTCTTGGATATTTCGGCTATGTTAGTCACCATCTGCTCTACGGCGGCCGACGACTGGGAGATGTTTGTTGCCTGCCGTGTGACACTGGCATCCAGCTTCTTGATGGTGTCTATAATCTTGGTCACGATTGTCGAAGTCTCGGTCACGCTGACCGCCTGAGCCTGGGCTCTCTCCTTTGTTGTGGAAATGGTTGTATTCATCTGCTCCACAGCGACCGAGGTGCTCACCATCTGGCTGTGCAGGTTCTCCCCCACGAAGGAGAGTTTTTGGGAGGCATCCTTAATCTTCTTGATGAGGTTCCGCAGGTTCAAAGTTGTATTGTTGAAGTCCTCCGCCATCTGCCCAATCTCGTTGTTTGCAGCAATTTCCAAGGAGGGCGTCAAGTCGCCGGAACTCACCACGCTCAATGCGCTGGTGGTCTGGGTGATGGGCCTGAGAAGCCTGCGCTGCAAAAAGGAAATGAAATAGCCCTGTGAGACAATGATGATGAGGGTCAGGAGCAGGACGACTGACTGGAAAATGTACATCTGTATGTCCAGCCGAGCCTGCTCCCGCTCCATACGCTCGGATATGCTGACAACAAGGTTGTCCAGCGGCCGCAAAATCCTTGACGAGACCTGGTTGTAGCTGCTACTGGTGACAATCCTCAGCGCAAAGTCCCGCACGGACTCACCATCAAGGGGCTCCTGGCTTCCAGGAGCCATCCGATTGTAGAGGATGGAATCCATGGCCTGCCGTTCCAGTTCTGCCAGGCTCACGGAGAGCGCCATACTGTCACTGACAATTTCCAGCTCCTCCGGCAGGAAGCCTGCCATCCGCAGGAGCTCCAGCATGGGGATGGCCTCCCCTGGGAAGAGTGCCTCCGGCAGGTTGGAAGGGCGGGGAGCCGCTCCCGTCCGCCAGTCAATAATTTTGTTGTACTCATCCAGATAAGCCTTGTCACCGCTGACAATGTACATGCGGCAATTGTTCGTCAGGTCTTCCGAGGACTGCTTGAGCTCGGTAGCAAGGAGCTGGAGCACAGACGCATTGTCGTAGTTCTCCAGCAGCCTGTTCAGGATGACCCTTCCCGCAATATTCATGCCGGCCAGCAAAACCATAATGCTGACAAGCACAACCGCCAACACCACAAACTTAATTCTTAGAGACTTTTTCTTGGTACTCATTACATAAACTCCTCTTGAGTATGGTTCCTTGGATAAAATCTATAGTGAAGCTACAAGTCGAGCTGGAATTTGCCACATGCGGCCGAAGCCTGCACCGTCTGACCGGGATTACATCGAGACGCACAGGCTTCATGCCCCTGCGTGGACAGGGCATGATTTATATAATTGCACGCATTTTTTTGTACGGTATAACGGGGGGAGGGGTATACCTTTTTATACTATATAAAAATAACAAAATCACTCCACAAATATCTGTTATGTTGAACTTAAATGTATCAAAAAAATCGGAACAAGTCAAGGCTTCTCAGCCTGCTTGCACGGAAATCAGTTTTTAAGGAAAATCCTTATGGAAAGCTGGTTTCAAGCGATTCGAGATGAGTAAAAGCACAAATCTGACTTTACAGAACTATGAATTTAGGCTAATTTCCATAGAATTCAAGACGAAAATTTGTCACTCAAGCAAAACTGATTTCCCTCCTGCTTGTCATCAACCAGACCCGTGTTGCGGCCATAGAGCAAGCCAAGCTGCCTGAGCCACAGGGCGACATCCTGTCTGAGCATGTTTTCCTCCATGCGCCAAATCCAGTTCTTGCCGTCGGAGGTGGAGGGTGTGTTGATTCGGGCCTGGCTTCCCAAGCCGTAGATGTCCTGCAGGGGAATCACGGCGAACTTTGCGGTGGAGGCTATTGCCAGCTGCACCAAGCGGCGGCATAGCTCCCTGCGGGGACACGTCTCTCCCGGCCCCGCAAGATACTCGCCGATAAGCCCTAACTCAGCCTCGGATGCCTTTGAAAGCCAGCCCTCCATGGTGTCGTTGTCGTGGGTGCCGGTGTAGACCACACAGTTGGGGCTGTACATGTGGGGCAAAAAGGTGTTTACACAGCCGCTGCCGCCAGCCTCCTTTAGGTCAAAGGCAAACTGGAGAATCTTCATCCCCGGCAGACCAAAGTCGTCCCTTAGCCGCCGCACCTCCTCGGTTATCACGCCCAAATCCTCTGCGATGATGGGGGTGTCTCCCAGCCTATCCTGGATTGTCTGGAACAACCGATGGGCAGGACCGGGCAGCCATTGGCCCTTTTCAGCAGTCTTCTCTCCGGCTGGAACGGCCCAGTAGTCCTGGAACCCTCGGAAATGATCGATGCGGATATAATCCACCAGCTCCAAGGCAGCCTTGATGCGGGCAATCCACCAGTCATAGCCGTCGGCAGCCATGGCATCCCAGTCGTAGAGGGGATTTCCCCACAGCTGGCCAGTGGCGCTGAAATAGTCTGGCGGCACACCAGCCACTGCCCTTGCCCGTCCGTTTTCGTCCAATTGGAAAAGCCTTTGGTTTGCCCACACGTCGGCGGAATCGGCGGCCACAAAAATCGGTATGTCCCCAATGATGGCAATCCCCTTGCCGTTGGCGTATTCCTTCAGCTCCCGCCACTGGGTAAAGAAGAAAAACTGGATTACCTTTTGCACCTCGATTTCTTGCTGGTGCTGGTTCCGCCACTTCTCCACTGCGGCATCCTGATGGCGGGCCAAGTCCTTGGGCCAGTAGTTGCTCCACATGGCTCCGGCAACCTGCTCCTCCTGGGCCTGCTTGTCGTAAAACTCCTTGATGCTCATAAAGCTGCTGTAGCTTTCAAGCCAGAATCCCTGCTGCGCCACGAAGTCCTTGTAGGCCCCCAGATCCTGTGCCGAAGCGTGCTGCAGAAAATACGTGGCGGCGGCTTTGAGCACCGGCAGCTTCCACCAGACCACAGCTCCAAAGTCAACTGGCCCTGAGCGGGAAATATAGTCCGGTGGCTCAATGCTGGCAGCCTCCGCCCAGCCCCGCTCCACCACGTCCTCCAGGTCAATCAGCAGCGGGTTGCCTGCAAAGGTAGAGAATGATGCGTAGGGAGAATCGCCGTAGCCAGTGGGTCCCAGGGGCAGAATCTGCCACAGGGTCTGATGGGCGGCCTCCAGCCAGTCCACAAAGGCACGGGCCTGGGAGCCGATGGTGCCGATGCCAGGTGTTCCCGGCAGTGAGGTGGGATGGAGCAGGATACCGCTGCGTCGCTGTAGTTCCATGAAGAGCCTCCAAGAAAATGACTGGGAGTGAATTTCGCACTGGGAATTCCTCTGTCCTCCAAAATATAGCACAGAGCGTGGGCCGTCGCAAGGAAAGGGCTACAGATAGTTGCAGTTGCAGGTGTCTGGAAAGGTCAGGGTAACGCAGACACATTCCCCGCAGTTTCCCATCTCCACGCTTCCGTTGTGGAGTCCCATAATCGCCTTGACAATGGGCAGGCCCAGACCTGCGCCCCCAGGATTCCTGGCCCTGTCCCCACGGTAGAAGCGGTCAAAGACGTGGCTCAAATGCTCTTCGGGAATATGCCCGCTATTCCTAACCTCCAAAATTGCCCTGGAGTTCTTGTCGCAAAAGCTGATTGCGATGCGGCCTCCTGAGTCGGTGTGCTGGATGGCGTTCTGGATGATATTTGAGACGCAGCGCTGGAGCAAGTGCTCGTCAGCATAAAACGAAAAGCTTGCGGCATCAAAGGTGATTTCAATGCCCTTCTGCTCACACAGAAAGGAAAAGCGCTCCCGCATGTCGTCCAAGAAGCCGCAAGAGGTCAGCAGCTGGGGAATAATCCGCATTTCCGGGGACTCGTAGCGGCTCAGTTCGGATAAATCCCGCACCAGGAATTCCACCCGCTCCAGCTCCTTCATCAGGCGGCCAAGTCGCTCAGGTGTTGCAGGCAGCACTCCGTCGCTCATGGCCTCCAGCTGGGCCTTGATAGCAGTAATGGGAGTCCGCAGGTCGTGGGAAATGTCCTGCATCCACTGCTCTCGCAGCACCTCCTCCTTTTCCAGCTGGACCTGGAGCATCTGGGCGGACCGGGAGATAGTGTCCAGCTCCAGGGTGGTTGACTGGGGGAATTCCACCTGCCGCCGCCCCTGGCTCAAGTCTCGTATTCCCAATGCAAGGCTCTTGGTCTGGCGGGAAAATCCAGAGGAAAGCCACAATGACAGCAGCAGCGACAGGCCGGTGGTGATGATGATTCCGACGGATGCCACATTGATGATGGTGGAGACAAAATTCCTGTTGGCCTTGTAAGCATAAAAGTCGATGTTGCTTACCGCCATCCTGCCAATGACCTTGGAGCCGTCAGTTATATCGACAGGTGGATTCTTCCGCAGAAAGCTGGATATGGAGCCCAGCTGACTTTCAAACTCCTTTGTGGAAATAACCGTGCCCTTGTCCAGCAACAGAATCGGCTGGTCATCTGGGGAAAAGATAAAGACGTAGAGGCTGTCCGTCATGTAGGGCTCGATTGCCGTATACAGGGCCTCGGCGGAAAGCTCCCCTGTCATACGATAAACCCTGGAGGCAATCGGGCGCAGCAGGTTTTCCAAATCCGTCTTCTTCCCTGTGTTCCAGGTAGACACCGAGTGGTTTACCGCAAATACAGTGATGAGCATCATGGTAACAAGGACACCCAGGGAGGAGATTATCAGATTTGAAAAGAATTTTGTAAACAGACTTCTCATGGATTAGTCGCCCTGGGGTTCTCCGTCCCGTACCTCCATCTCGGCAGACAGGCGGCATCCGTTGAAACGGTAGCCAAAGCCTCGTACCGTCCCAATCCACTCTCCGCTTCCCAGCTTTGAGCGAAGGTTTGCGATGTGGGTGTCGATGGTGCGCTCGGAGCCCTCAAAGAAATAGTTCAGGCACTCGGACAGGATTCGCTCCCTCGAGACCACCACATTTTCACGCTCCGCCAGGTATTGAAGAATCTTCCATTCGGCACTGGTCAGATACAGCTCCTGCCGGTTTACCGTCAGCCGGTGGGTTTCCTTGTCCAGCTCCAGTATTTGGTCGCCCAGTCTCCAGCAATGCCGGGGCGAGGAATGCTCTGCTTGCTGGCGGGTGCATCTTTTGAGGAGGGCCTGGATTCTCAGAGCTAATTCCTTGGAGGAGAATGGCTTGACGATATAGTCGTCCGCCCCCAGCTCGAATCCGGTTATGCGGTCGGACTCCGAGTCCTTGGCGGTCAAAAAAACCATGGGGATTTGGGAAACCTCCCGGATGGACTTAGCCAGATTAAAGCCGTTGCCGTCTGGCAGCATCACATCCAAAATCACCAGGTCCACAATCCCCCGCTGAATCACCTCCATGACGCCACGGGTTTCCCCGAATTCGATGACCCTGTGCTCGTCCAGCTGTAGGTATCCGGCCAGAGCCTCCCGGATAAAGTCATTGTCCTCCACCAATAAAATGCACGCCATACTTTTTCCCCTTCGCTAATATATGATTTCCTTTAAAAGATAGTTGCCGCTGGAGTCTATGCGGGAAAACTCGTTGCCCATGTGGTCGTAGGAGATGACAAAGCGCAGCACGATGCCGCCGTCCGCATTCCGGGTAATCTTTTCCACCAGCTGGCCATCTCCATTGTAAAAATACAGGGTGGTTTCCTCATCCTCGCCACGACCATTGTCCGTCTGCACCCGTTCCCACACAGCATTCTTGTTGTAATAGTACCGCTTGCGCTTGTAGAGGGAATCCTCGTTATGGTATTTTTCCTCCGAAATCAATCCCATGTCGTTGTAGATAAAATCAACCTGCTTTAGGAGCTTGCCGTCGGGAAAGAGAATCAACCAGTGGGCCAGCTTTCCGTCATCGGTATACCGGTAGAGCTCCCTCATTGTCTCCGAATCCTCCCCCTGATACACGACTTTTTCCGCCAGAAGCCCCCGCCTGTTGTAATGGTACACGTTGCGCCACTCCAAGTAGCCATTGCAAGCCCAGGACAGCTCCTCCTGCAAGTTCCCCCGCTCATCGTAGCGGAATTCATACCGCCACTGACCCGCCTCGCCACTCCTGTTCCCTACTATTTCCTTGAGCAGGCCCTCCTCGTTATATGAATAGGTGTTGCGGGAGGAAACCAAGCCTGCCTTGGAGTAGAGCTCCTCAGTAACGACATTTCCCCACTCGTTCAGGGTGACAATTCGTTTGACAGTCAAATTCTCCAAGGAGCTTCCCGTATACTCCTTGATTTCCTTGACTGAACCGGCAAGGGAGGCCACAGGGTAGCCTGCAATGGCCAAGGCAGCACCGTTGCCGTACAGCAAAGCCTGAAAAAAACATAGGCAGCAAAAAACAGCTCGTACCTTCATCGCTTGTCCTTTTGACTCTCCAGGCCAAGTAGCTTGGTTGTAGGATGCAGTCTCTGTGTTCTGTTCCGATTTTCTACGAAAAAAACAAAAGGTGCAATAAACACACCGTATCTTCACAGAAACTTTGCACAATCTTAACATTAGAGCTCGCATTTCGAATGTCCCTAGCCTATCTTTTAGAGTGTACCTGGAACTGGAGTGAGGCAACACAGTGCACCGCCAGCCAAGGGTAAATCCAATTTCTAGGAGAATACATTATGAAGGCAACAAAGAAGGCAGGAATTGTCCTGTGTGTTGCGGGACTTTTTCTGGCAGGACTTGCAGCCCAAGGTGCGGGGGCTAGTCCCGACTCTTCCCAAAGCCAGAGCAATGCGGGCAACCCTTCGGCCCTGGTACTGGCCATTGAAAGCGATGGCGACTTGGACGAGGTGGCAGAGGCTATCTCTCTGAGTGGCACCGATGTCCTGCTGGCCACTATGAGCGACGGAGTTACCATCTTTGCTCCGGTGGACGGCTCCTTTGGCAGCGGGGTTGTTGTTGAGGATGTCATTACGGACTACATCGTTCCCGGCATCATCGACACAGCCACCGTGGACTCAACCACCACCACCACTGCCATGAGCGGAGACCCGGTAACTATCGCCGTCGTTGACAGCGTTGTTACCGTAAACGGAGTACCCGTGGCAGAAGAGCAGGCCATCTACAACGGCAATGTGGTAATCTACAAGCTCACCGACAGCTTTACCACCGAGGGCCTGGCATCCAACAAATAACCTTACCTTGGGGCAGGTAGTTCCTCCTTTATACCTGCTCCAAGTAATCCTGCCCCTGAGACATTTTCCCCAGATGGCTCAGGGGCCTTTCCTTTGCCGGGACATCCTTGCCCCCAAGGAATTCCTTTCCCAAAAGACCCCATCCACATAGCCCTGAATCGAAGCATCCTCCTCCGCCAAAAGCAGCCGCTTTTCCGCCCACAGGCAATATTCCTTGTTTCGCTCAATGCCGCAAAACCGTCTTCCCAATTTCTTTGCCACCACACTGCTGGTTCCGCTGCCTAGGAAGGGGTCGAACACCACATCGCCTGCCTGTGAGGAGGCGAGAATCAGCTTTGCATAGAGCTTTTCCGGCTTTTGGGTCGGATGATCGGTGTTTTCCGGCATGGACCAAAAGGGAATTGAAATGTCGTCCCAAAAATTTGACGGACAGGTAAGGCGAAAATTGCCGTCCTCTGCCGCCTCCCAATCCTTTGGGTTGCCATCCACCTTGTAGGGAGCCAAAACACGACGCTTGAGCCTAACTGCCTCGACGTTAAAATAGTAATTACTGGAATCCTTGACTGCAAACCAGATGTCCTCCATGCCGTTCTTCCAGTTGCGTCTTGCGCCCCGCCCCTTTTCCCGCTGCCAGGTTATGCGGTTCAAAATTGTCAGCTCCCGCTCCAAAACCCGCTGGAGGGAGGCGGTGCACCTCCAGTCTCCACACAAATACAGCGAGCCAGTTGGCTTCAGCTTCTTGCAAACCAAGGGGAACCAAGTGCCCAGAAATTCCTCGTAGTCAGCCTGGGAACGGGCGTTGAATTGCAAGCCGTGAAAATCCTTGGACAGGTTGTAGGGTGGATCGACAATAATGAGGTTTGCAAACTCATCGGGAATATAGGGTAGCAGGGCAAGCAAGTCCCCGTGGAGGGTTTTGTTGATTATCTCCAGCGAAACCTTTAATGCATCCTCGGTTACAAGCCTCCTTGAAAGGGATGCAGCTTCCTGCGGGGTGAGGGTGAGGGTTCGGTTGTTCTGTGCCCGCTGCTTTTCTTGCATACAATTTTCCCCATCTGGTCATGCTCTTCGTCAGTCCCAGGCAGAGCCTGCAAAACGGCAAAAAAAAACTGCCTTCCAGCAGTTTTTTATGGGCCCACCTGGACTTGAACCAGGGACCTACGGATTATGAGTCCGCAGCTCTAACCGACTGAGCTATAGGCCCGAAAGATGTTTGCTGATTCTATCACAAGCAAGGGGAAAAATCAAGACTCAACGCTGACAGGCTCCTGTTCTTGTGCGGAAGGAGCTTCAGTTGAACCAGAAGACTTGCCACCACCCGCTTTTTTGGGGTTGGCAGGAAACCATCCCTTACGGACACGCTCCTCCTGGTCCTTTAGCTCGCCAATGCTCCACAGACAGGAAAATCCCACCACCGCCAAGGCTGCGGAGCCGATGACATTCTCAACGAAAATCGAAATGGCACAGAATCCAATCCCCGCAATCAAAAAAAATGGCCAGATTTTGGCAGAAAAATAATACTCACCCTTTATGACAATCGGATGGAAGATTCCGATTGTCATAAAACTAATCACACCGATTATCACGCCTGTCCAGTTCACCTGCATCCTCCTGAGACGAACACGATTGTTTTATCAATCGAGAAGTTCACTATATAATGTTTATTTCATTTAGTCTATAAAGAGTATAACTCTTTTTGTTTTCTTTATCCATCATTATGGATATGCTTCCAAGAAGGAATCCGATTTTTTAAATGCAAATCCTTTCCATTGGACAGACCATTGGCAGGAATCCGTCAGAATCAATCCCATGGAAACCGGCAGGAATCCATGGGATTCTTTCGGGTAGGCAGTTCTTGTTGTTCTGCCCATCCATCCTTACAGGGATTTGAGTGCAGCAAGAACCTCATCGTAGTTGGGCTCTGCTGTAACCTCGTTCACCACCTGTACGTAGCGGACAACATCATTGCCATCCACAATGAAGATTGCACGAGCCAGCAATCCCAGCTCCTCAATCAGCACACCAAATGCCTTTCCAAAGGCCCTGTCCTTGTAATCAGAATAGAGCTTTACCGCCTCGATGTTGGCGGCACCACACCAGCGAGCCTGAGCGAAGGGCAAATCCATAGAAATGACATTAATGGATACACCGCCCAACGCAGCAGCCTCCTTGTTAAAGCGGCGCACCTCTGTATCGCACACTGGCGTGTCGATGGAAGGAACGGTAATGAACACGCGTGTTCCCTTCAAGTCCGACTGAGTAACGGTGCTCAGGTCTCCTGCCACCACAGAAAAGGCAGGGGCAGAGCTACCCACAGCCGGCAAGGTGCCAACCAAATTCTTGGGGGCACCTCCCATTGTAACTTGCATATAAAACCTCCTGAATTATGTCTGTAGCTCAATTTTATTCCACGCTACAAACCAAGTCCATTTAAAATAACCAAGGGGAGCCTCCAAGGGAAACTCCCCTTCTGCAATCACCCAAAGACCTCGGCGTAAACCTTCTTCCCCAACTCTTCCGGAGAAGCGCTGGGATCCAAGCCATGATCCTTGAAATACTGATCACGCTCTGTCTGAATCATCTCGCCAAGTTCCTTGTTGAACTCTACCATAAAATCTTCAAAACTCATAATACACTCCCCTACTCAGTATTATATAGCGTTGTACTCAAAACTGACAGTTTAGTGTATCATATTTCGAATTATTATACAAACCAATATGACCTGAATTTGCTGTAATATTTTCATTTTGACAATAAAAAAGCTGCCCACATACGGACAGCTTTTTGAAACAGAAAATCCCTACAGGAATTCTTACCAGCGGTAGTGAGCAAACGCCTTGTTTGCCTCTGCCATCTTGTGGGTGTCTTCCTTCTTCTTATACGCAGTGCCGGTGTTGTTGTAGGCATCCATCAACTCATTGGCCAAGCACTCACCCATTCCATGACCATTCTTTGCACGGGCAGCCTTGATAATCCAACGCATTGCCAGTGCCTCGCGGCGGCTCTCACGAATCTCAATCGGAACCTGATAGGTGGCACCACCAACACGGCGGGACTTGACCTCCACCATGGGCTTCACATTGTCAAGTGCCTTCAGGAACACCTCCAAGGGATCCTTGTCGCTCTTCTTTTTCAGCAAGTCCATTGCCTCGTATATGATGCGAACACAGGTTGCCTTCTTCCCGTCAATCATCATACGACAAACAAACTTGGAAATGACCGGACTGTTGTACTTTGCGTCAGGAGCAACAGGCCGATTGATGCTCTTATTCTTTCTTCCCATCTTACCTTCCCCTTATGCCTTCGGCCGCTTCGCACCATACTTGGAGCGTCCACGCTTGCGATCCTCCACACCGAGTGTATCCTTTGCACCACGGATGATGTGATAGCGGACACCGGGGAGATCCTTTACACGACCACCACGAATGAGAACAACGGAGTGCTCCTGCAAGTTATGTCCAATCCCAGGAATATATGCAGTAACCTCAAATCCGTTTCCGAGACGAACACGAGCAACCTTCCGAAGGGCTGAGTTCGGCTTCTTAGGGGTGACAGTCATAACACGGGTGCAGACACCACGCTTCTGAGGACAAGACTGAAGTGCGGGAGACTTAGTCCTGTTCGCAACTGTCTTTCGTCCATGACGAATCAACTGATTTATTGTAGGCATGAGCCTTTTCTCCTATATTCCACCGGCAGCACTCCGGCTAAATTTGAAAAATCAAAACCCGCACTATTTATGCAGAGTGTTTAAAATAATATCAAAAATCCTACACTGGTGTCAATGACCTACCGTAGAATTGTCCCTACCTGTCCTCCATCTCGTCCATATCCTCATGCAGCGCATTGCGCTCCATCTCCTCACGCTCCATCTTCCGCCGCTCCACAATATACTCCATCTGGGCATCCAAATCTGACACGGCATCATCAAAGAGCTTGATATTTTTATAATTATTGATACCTGTTCCAGCAGGAATCAAGTGCCCGATGGACACATTTTCCTTCAAGCCACGCAGGTTGTCAACGGATCCGGCAATTGCCGCATTGGTCAGCACCCGTGTGGTCTCCTGGAAGGAAGCCGCCGAGATAAAGGAGTCGATGTTCAGGGCAGCCTTCGTGATGCCCTGGAACATGGGGCGAGCCACAGCCGGCTTTCCGCCACTTTCCAATACCCTGCGGTTCTCCTCATGGAACTTGTACTTGTCAACCTGCTGTCCGTAGATAAAGTTGGAATTTCCCACCGATACAATCTCCACCTTGCGCAGCATCTGGCGGATGATGACACCGATGTGCTTGTCGTTGATCTTTACACCCTGCGTCCGATACACCTGCTGGATTTCATCCATCAGGTAGTTTTGCAGGGCATTCTCACCCAAGATGGCCAAGATGTCATGGGGACTAATTGAGCCGTTGCACAGCTTCTCTCCAGCAACAACCTCGTCTCCATCACGAACCAACAGCTTGCGGCTGGCAGGAACCTGATGATCAAATTCCTTACCGTACATATCCGTAACAATAATGACTCGCTTGCCCTTTGAGATTCCCTTGAACTGCACAATGCCGGAAATCCGCGCCAGAATTGCAGGATCCTTTGGCTTTCTTGCCTCGAAAAGCTCAGAGACGCGGGGCAGACCGCCAGTAATGTCATCCGTCTTGGAAGACTCCTTGGGCATCTTAGCGATGATTGCCCCCTCCTTCACTTCCTCCAACTCACTCACCAGCAGCAGAGAGCCTGCAGGAAGGTAATAGCTGACCAACTCGCTTCCTGTCGCATCGGCAATGAACACCCTCGGCAGTTTTGTCTCCACGTGCTTGTCAGTAATGATTTTCTCAACCTTCTTGTTCGCACCCTCTCCCTTGATAATCTCCTCCAAGGTTGAGCCGAGAATAATATCCTCATAGTGGATATATCCACTTTTTTCGGCAATGATGGGATCCGAGTATGGATCTAGTTCCGCCAGAGTCTTGTCCTTGGGCACAAAGTCACCCTCTTTGACCACCACCTCAGAACCGCTTTGCACCTCAATGGTCTGGTCACTGGACAGGAGGTAGACCACACCCTGCTGTATGGAGACACGGGCAGTATCGGTGGCAAGAACGTCCTCATTCTTCCGCTTCAAAAGCGGAGTATCCTTGAAGATGAGCGCACCATCCTCCACCAGCAGCTTGTCGTCCTTTTCGATGGGAAAGTGGCTGAAAACCTTGGCAACAGACATGGATCCCTTCCTAGGAAACAGCATGTGGCCATATTCTGTGTGGACTATATTGGTTCCCTTGATTTTTTTAATCAGCACGTCATAGTCCAATGAAATGCGCCTGTCGGTGCTTTTACGAGAGGCGACACCTCCTGTATGGAAGGTACGCATGGTCAGCTGGGTTCCTGGCTGCCCGATGGACTGGGCCGCAATGATGCCGACAGCCTCACCAATCTCCACAACCTTGTTGCGGGCAAGGTTCCTTCCATAGCATTTGCAGCAGACACCGTGCTTGCACTCGCAGGTCAGGACAGTCCTCAATTTTACCCGCTCGACACCGGCCTCCTCAATCTTTGCAGCAAGCTCGTCCGTGATATACTCGTTTACATCACAAATCAACTCGTGGGTAATCGGGTGGGTAACACGCTCCAGCGTAAAGCGACCGGCAATCCTGTCCCGCAACGACTCAATTACCGTCTCTCCATTCTTGACAGCGGTATACTCCAATCCGTTGATAGTGCCACAGTCCTCCTCGTTCACCACCACATCCTGGGCAATGTCAACAAGACGACGGGTCAGATAACCAGCATTTGCCGTCTTGAGCGCCGTGTCGGAAAGCCCCTTGCGGGCACCGTTGGTGGAGATGAAGAATTCAATGACGGTGAGCCCCTCCTTAAAGTTGGAGCGAATCGGCAGCTCGATAATCTCACCGGTAGGCTTTGACATCAGCCCACGCATTCCCGCCAGCTGGCGAATCTGGCTTTCACTACCACGGGCTCCGGAGTCAGCCATCATATGGATGGTGTTAAAGCCATCCTTGTCCTCCTCAAGATTCTTCATCGTAGCCTTCGTCAACTCTTCATTGGCCTTCTCCCACAGAGCCGTGATGCGCTCGTAGCGCTCCGAGTCAACGAACTGGTTCTCCAGATACAGGCGCTCAATATTTTCGGCCTTCTTATTGGCCTTAGCGATAATCTTGGCCTTGCTCTCCGGAATGAGTATGTCGTCCATGGAAATAGTGGCGCCAAAGAAGGTCGCATACTTATACCCAACAGCCTTGATAGCATCCAGCATCTGAACGGTGAGCCAAGCCCCCTTCTCGGAGTAAACCTTTTCAATGAGCCCCTTCAATTCGTTGTTGCCCAACAAGGCGTTTATAAATTCCACCTCGGCGGGCATCTCGTCATTGAATTTCAGGCGGCCAGCAGTCGTCTCTACCAACGCACCATCATAGGGAGCCTTTCGGACCGGCACTTTAATCTCAGCCTGCCAGTCAATGACATTCGCCTCGGCCGCCAGGAACACCTCCTCCTCGGAGCTGAAGCGCTTTCCCGTTCCCTTTGCACCTGGCTTGATTTTGGTCAGATAGTAAATTCCCAAAACCATGTCCTGCGAAGGATAGACAATGGTCTTTCCGTTGGCAGGATCCAGCAGATTCTGAGCGGAAAGCATCAAGGTCCAGCACTCCATCTGGGCGGCCTGGGTCAGCGGCACGTGGACGGCCATCTGGTCGCCGTCAAAGTCGGCGTTAAAGGCGTGGCAAACCAGCGGGTGCAGGCGGATTGCCTTTCCTTCCACCAGCACCGGCTCAAAGGCCTGGATTCCCAGGCGGTGCAGGGTGGGCGCACGGTTCAGCAGCACAGGGTGCTCATGCACTACCTCATCAAGAATCTTGAAGACCTCTGGATTTTCCTGATCCACCGCCATGCGAGCCTTTTTGATGTTGTGCTCAATACCCTTGTCCACCAGCCGCTTCATAATGAAGGGCTTGAACAGTTCCAAGGCCATCTTGGTGGGAAGGCCGCACTGCCACAGCTTGAGTTCCGGACCGACGACAATTACCGAGCGGCCGGAATAGTCCACACGCTTTCCCAGCAGGTTCTGGCGGAAGCGCCCCTGCTTTCCCTTCAGCATGTCGGAGATTGACTTCAGGGGGCGGTTTGAGGCCCCCTTCACCACCCTCTTGCGCTTTGAGTTGTCAAAGAGTGAGTCCACAGCCTCTTGCAGCATACGCTTTTCATTCCTGATGATAATGTCAGGAGCAGAAAGCTGCATCAGCCTTTTAAGGCGATTGTTTCTATTTATGACACGGCGATACAAGTCGTTCAAGTCGGAGGTGGCAAAGCGCCCCCCGTCCAGCTGTACCATAGGCCGCAATTCCGGCGGGATGACAGGAATCACATCCAGAATCATCCATGAGCACTGGTTGCCAGATGTGCGGAAATTTTCCACAAGCTCGATGCGCTTGAGCAGGCGCTTGTCACTTTTAGGGCCCTTCTCTTCCATCTTGAGGCGCAGCTCAGCGGCCAGCTCCTCAAGGTCCAGGCCCTCCAGCAAGGTCTTGATTGCCTCGGCACCCATCCCCGCCTCGAACTCACCTCCGTAGCGCTCCTGGGCATCCATGTACTCATCCTCAGTGAGCAGCTGCATCTTTTTGAGGTCAGTCTCACCGGCATCGATGACGATGTACTTCTCATAATACAAGACGGAGCGCAGGGCATTCTGCTGCAAGTCAAGCAACAGACCCATGCGAGTTGGTGCAGACCGATAATACCAGATGTGGGAGACTGGAGCGGCCAGCTCAATGTGCCCCATGCGCTCACGGCGGACCTTGAAGTGGGTCACCTCAACCCCGCAACGGTCGCACACCACTCCCTTGTACCGGATGGACTTGAATTTGCCGCAATAGCACTCCCATTCCTTGGTGGTGCCGAAGATGCGCTCGCAAAAAAGTCCATCCTTCTCTGGCCGGAGAGTCCGGTAGTTAATCGTCTCAGGCTTCTTCACCTCGCCATACGACCATGCACGAATCACTTCCGGTGAGGCAAGCTGTATCTTCAAACTGTTAAAATCTTGAATATCCCGCATTCATTTCTCTCCTACGACTCAAAGCCGCCGTTGTTATTACTAATCTTGGCGATGATATCTGCATCACGCTCGGTCAGAGGTATTTGCTTGTCATCCGCACTCCAAATGGTAAGATTCAGTCCTAAGCCACGCAGCTCCTGCACCAAGACATTAAAGGATTCCGGTACGCCTGCGGCAGTGGAGGGTTCTCCCTTCACAATGGCCTCATAAATCTTGGAGCGTCCGTTCATATCATCTGACTTGATGGTCAAAAGCTCCTGCAGGGTGTTGGCGGCACCGTATGCCTCCAGTGCCCAAACCTCCATCTCTCCCAAACGCTGACCACCGAACTGCGCCTTACCACCCAGCGGCTGCTGGGTTACCAGGGAGTAGGGGCCAGTGGAACGGGCATGCATCTTGTCATCAACCAAGTGGTGCAGCTTCATAAAGTAGATGACACCAACAAACACGTCATTCTTGAACGGTTCGCCGGTACGACCGTCACGCAGGGTAGCCTTGGAATTGGGATTGAAGCCCGCCTCCACAAGCTTTTCCGCAATCTGCTCGTTTGTGGGCGACTGGAAGACAGGGGCCTCGTACCACTCATTCAGATACTTGCCAGCCAGTCCCAGCTCAGATTCCATCAGCTGCCCGATATTCATTCGGGAGGGAACACCCAGCGGATTCAGGCAGATGTCCAGCGGAGTGCCGTCCTCAAGGTAGGGCATATCCTCAATCGGAAGGATTCGGGCCACAATGCCCTTGTTTCCGTGCCGGCCGGCCATCTTGTCTCCCTCCCGCAGCTTGCGCTTTGTGGCGATGAGCACCTTGACCACCTCGTCAACACCAGGGTTCAGGTCATTGCCCTCCACACGACGCAGGCGCTGCACCTCTATGATTGTGCCCTCCACGCCATTGCGGACACGAAGGGAGGTGTCCCGAACCTCCTTGGCCTTCTCACCGAAGATTGAGTTCAGCAACTTGAATTCAGGAGTCGTCTCCGTCTCGCTCTTGGGAGTGGTCTTACCCACAAGGATGTCTCCTGAGCGCACAGTGGCACCCACACGGATAATGCCTTCCTGGTCCAAGTTGTCCAGGGCCTTTTCACTGGTGTTGGGTATGTCACGGGTAATCTTCTCCGGCCCCAGCTTTGTCTCCCGAATTTCCGTCGAGTACTCCTGGATATGGATGGAGGTAAACATATCCTCCTTGACCACCCGCTGCGAGATGAGGATGGCATCCTCGTAGTTGTATCCATTCCACGGCACAAAACCCACAAGAATGTTGCGTCCAAGGGCAAGTTCACCGTTGAAGGTGGCCGGGCCGTCCGCAAGCACCGCGCCCTTTTCCACCTTCTGACCCAACTCAACCACCGGCCGCTGGTGGTAGCAGGTGTCCTGGTTCGTCCTCTGGTACTTCAGCAGCTGGTAAATGTCAAGAACACCGTCCTCGCCACCATCCGGCTTGATGCGAATCTCGTCCGCCGCAACAAAGACCACCTCACCCGCCCGCTTGGCCTTGATGAGGACACCGGAATCGTAGGCACACTTTGCCTCCATGCCGGTTCCAACGTAGGGAGGCTCAGGAAAGAGCAGGGGCACCGCCTGGCGCTGCATGTTGGAGCCCATGAGGGCGCGGTTCGCATCATCATGCTCCAGGAAGGGGACAAGGGCGGCCGAAACAGAGATAATTTGCTTGGGAGAAACGTCCATGTAATCCACATCCTTGGGAGAGCGCGTGATATAGTCGCCCTGATGACGGCAGGAAATCTGCTCCGTGGCAAAGGTTCCGTCTTCCTTGAGATTCACCGAAACCTGACCAATATAATACCTATCCTCATCAATGGCAGACAGGTAGTCAACCTCGTCCGTCGCCCGTCCATCCACCACCCTGCGGTACGGAGTCTCCAAGAATCCATACTCGTTGACACGGGTGTAAATGGCCAGCGAGACAATCAGGCCGATGTTCGGGCCTTCCGGTGTCTCGATGGGACACATACGGCCATAGTGGGTGTAGTGAACGTCACGCACCTCAATACCAGCGCGCTCACGGGAGAGTCCTCCCGGCCCAAGGGCATTCAAGCGGCGCTTGTGGGTCAACTCAGCCAGGGGATTGACCTGGTCCATAAACTGAGAGAGTTGGCTTGAGCCGAAAAATTCCTTGATTGAGGCCACCACCGGCTTGATTGAAATCAAATCCTGGGTACGGATGGTCTCAGTCTCCTTCTGGCTCATCCGCTCCTTTGCAATGCGCTCCATGCGGTTGAAGGCTGTCTTGAGCTGGGTGGTCATCAGCTCCCCAACAGAGCGGACACGCCGATTACCCAAGTGATCGATGTCGTCAAGGGCCTCCTCACGGGCATACACCTTGATAAGGTGCTTCATCGTGGCGATGATGTCTTCGCGCACAAGGGTTTGGTCTTCGATATTCTCCTTGTGGTTGAGCTTCTTGTTCAACTTGTAGCGTCCAACACGACTCAAGTCATAGCGCCGCATGGAAAAAAACATGGAGGTCAAATCCTTCTCCGCAGCCTCCACGGTAATGGGCTCGCCCGGCTGCAGCACGGTGTACACTGCGGCCAAGGCATCCTCCTTCGTCGGCTCGTCCGAGTCGTAGCCATCCTTCGCAAAGCGAATCTCCTCACGCTCAAAGCAATTGATAATCATCGGGGAGCTCAAGGAGGTGTCGGCCTCATCTTTTTTGGCATCCTTATCCTTTTTCTGCTTGCCAAACCTGATGACACTCAACTCAGCAACATTATGGAGCAACAGCTCGTCGATTGCATGGAGGTTCAGCCTTTCGCCTGCCCGGAACAACCTCTTCGACTCGCCGGACTCCTCGTCAGCCACACAGACAGACTCTGCAAGCACACGGCCCAGCAATGCCTCCCGCAACTCGGAGGTATCCGCCAGCGGAATGGTCTCCACGTCATAAAAGTAACGTATGATTTCTTCTCTGGAGGAAAAGCCCAGGGCACGCAAAAAAATCGTACCGAGAATACGTTTTTTCCGGTCGATTTTCGCATAGATGAGCTCCTTCTTCTGGTCTATCTCGAATTCAAGCCAACTTCCACGATACGGAATGATGCGGCTGGAAAACACTCCCTTGTCATTGCTAAAAATAACGCCTGGCGAACGATGAATCTGGGAGACAACGACTCGCTCGGCACCATTGATGATAAAGGTACCACGATCGGTCATCAGGGGAATGTCTCCCATGTATATGTCTTTCTGCTGGATTACGCCAGTATTCTGGAACTTCAAGCTGATGCGTGCCTTCAACGGCACTGCATAAGTGAGCCCCTTTTGCTTGCATTCAAGCTCAGAGAATTTTATGTTGTTTTCATCTAACTCATAAGACTCGTACTCGAGGGTCATGTCGCCGTTCGGACTCTCGATGGGAAAGGTCGAAGTAAAGACTTCTTGGAGTCCATGGTCTTCCAGCGACTGATGGTTGTCCAGCCGTTCCTTCTGCAAAAAACTCTCGTAGGAAGAAAGCTGGATATCGATGAGATTGGGCAAATCCATAAAACTCTGGATATTCTTCCCAATGTACTGACGATTGATCGTCCGGCTCTTTGCGAACATCAAATCCCCCTTGACTGATGGTCTTCTAAACGGATATAGCTGCCGAGAAAAACCCTTTCCCGGCAGCAGTATAAAACATGAGAATCAGAATAGATGTACAAAGCAACCGCACCAGCTGAGCCGGCACGGAAAAGGCTGAAGCCAAGACTTATGCAATCTTAACAACTCCACCCGCTTCTTCAACTTCCTTCTTAATCTTTTCTGCCTCTTCCTTGGAAACACCTTCCTTGAGCGGCTTGGGCGCACCCTCAACCAATTCCTTGGCCTCCTTGAGTCCCAAACCGGTAATTCCACGCACAGCCTTGATTACGGCAATCTTCTTGTCGGCGGCGGCACTCTCCAGAGTTACATTAAACTCGGTCTGCTCCTCACCGGCAGCCTCGCCTCCCGCTGCAACGGCACCAGCCATCATAACGGGAGCGGCCGCTGTAACGCCGAACTTCTCTTCCATAGCCTTCACAAGCTCGGATGCCTCCAAAACGGTCATAGAGGCGATTGCATCAAGAATCTGATCTGTAGTAAGAGCTGCCATATTATCTTCTCCTTATTCAATAGGCATTAATTTATACGCAGACAGGACGACAGCACCTGAAGCCTGACTGCGCCTTATCATAGGTGCCCCGGCAAACTGCCAAGTCCACTGCCACCGATTACTCGGCAGCGGCTTCTCCACCTTCTGACTTCTTGTCCACATAGGCCTGCAATGTTGCGGCCAGCTTCTGCACCGGAGCGTTGATTGTAGACATAATCATTGCAATCATCTGCTTCTTTCCAGGGAGCTTTGAGAATGCCTCCAACTTTGCCGAATCATACACCTCCTTGTCAATCAAGCCACCCTTGATTTCAAGGACAGGAACCTCCTTCGCAAAGTCATACAGAATCTTTGCCACCTCGTTAGTGTCTTCTGTAGACAGGGCGATTGCCGTGGGGCCACTCAAATAGTCCGAGACACCCTCAACCTTCATCTCCTCGAAGGCAATCCGAGCGAAGGTATTCTTCATAACCTTGAACGTACAATTTTTTTCTCGGAGCTTCTTGCGGAGCTCCGAAATCTGCCCCACCGTCAAGCCGCGATAATCAGCGAAAATATAGTCGGAGCTTGCCTCCAGAACGGCCTTTGCAGCAGCAATGGCCTCCACCTTTGCAGGCTGGATTTTCTTTGCCTTAATTGCCATCCTTACTCTCCTTCCTTATAGTTTACCCAAACACCGGGCCCCATCGTGGAGCTCACGGAAACAGACTGGACAAAGCCAGACTTTGCGTCCACCGGCTTCTTCCTGATGATTTCAGCCAGCAGAGCCTGCACGTTCTCCACAATTTTGTCCGTATCCATGGAAACCTTCCCGACAGCAATATGCACAACACCAGTCTTGTCCGCACGGAACTCGGTGCGCCCCTTCTTCAACTCGGCGATGGCCTGAACAATATCAGCAGTGACGGTTCCTGTCTTGGGATTGGGCATCAGGCCCCGGCGGCCCAGCACCATACCGAGCCGGCCGACATCCTTCATCATGTCGGGAGTGGCGACGGCCACATCAAAATCAAGCCAGCCACCCTTTACCTTTTCAATGTACTCGTCGGCACCAGCATAGGCAGCCCCTGCATCCAGAGCCTCCTTTATGCGGTCCTCCTTGCAGAAAACCAGCACCTTCTTCTCTCCCTTAAACTGATTCGGGAAGACCAAGGTATCGCGCATGGTCTGGCTCTTGGTGAGACGCAGGTTCACATGAGCCTCCACCGTCTCGTCAAAACCAGCGAACTTAATGTCCTTTACAACCTGGCAGGCCTGAGCCAAGTCATACAACTTTGCGGGCTCATACTTTGCAAGCGCCTGACGATATTTCTTTCCGTGCTTCATATTACTGCTCCACCTCTACACCCATACTCCGGGCCGTTCCAGCAACAATCTTCTTTGCCGCCTCAAGATCATTTGCATTGATGTCAGGCATCTTCGTCTTTGCAATCTCCTCCAGCTTTTCCTTCGACAGGGTAGCAATCTTGTCCCGCAGGGGATTTGCAGCACCCTTTTCAATTCCGACAGCCTTCTTGATAAGGACAGCTGCAGGAGGTGTCTTGAGCTCGAACGTAAAGGACTTGTCCTGGTAGACAGTGATGACAACAGGAACAACCAGCCCCGGCTCCATAGATTTCGTGCGGTCATTGAACTGCTGCACGAACACAGGCGCACTCACACCATGGGGTCCGAGAGCCGGACCGACTGGGGGTGCAGGCGTCGCCTTTCCTGCAGGACACTGCAGCTTGATGATGGCGGTTACCTTCTTCTTAGCCATGTATAACTCCTTACATTGGTATGACGAATCCGCTACCGAACCCGTCTAGCGAGCCAGAACGCACAACACCGCCCGACTCTCCCAAAACAAGAAACCGAGGCGCAACCTCGGAAATCTTCGTCAAATTTTCTCCACCTGCAACAGCCCCAACTCGACCGGGGTGTCCCGCCCAAAGATGTTCACCATTACACGCAGCTTGCCCTTCTCAAGATTGACATCCTCAATCGTACCTGAGAACTCGGCAAAGGACCCTTCCACAATCTTAACCTGCTCCCCCACAGAGAACGACTGCTTGAGACGATGGACAGACCGCTCCCCCTTGATGTCCCCGCACTTTTCCAGCAAAGATGTCGCCTCCTCGGTAGAAAGAGGACGGGGACGGGCATTGGGAGCCACACCCACAAACCCCGACACACCCTGAATACGACGAATGGACGAACAAATCGCCTTCCATCCTATTTCAGGAAGATCCATCCTGATCATAATGTAGCCGGGCAGGAACTTCCTCACGGAATCCCTCCGCTTCCCATCCTTTACCTCAGTAACCGTTTCCGTGGGAATCTTTGTCTCAAGAACAACCTCGGAAGACAATTCGCCGGAATCAACCAGATGCTTGATGGCCCTCTCAATCTTCGCCTCGTACCCCGTATAGGTATGCAGAATATACCAACTGTTTACCATCTGCACCACCCATTAAAACACAAGGTTCATTCCGGTCACAAAGACCAAATCCAGAAGACCGAGAATCACAGCAATGATTATTGTGGAAATCAACACAACCTTTACAGAGGAAAGTGCGTCGGAACGAGAAGGCCACACCACCTTCTTCAACTCTGCGACACACTCCTTGAAAAAACGGATGAACTTTCCCATGACAGTCCCTAAACGTAAAATATACAGGCCAGGAAGGACTCGAACCCTCAACATTCGGTTTTGGAGACCGACGCTCTACCATTGGAGCTACTGACCTAAATACAAAACAGGCCACCCTGAGCCCGTCAAACCCTACTTTACCTTCGTCTCCTTGTGCAAGGTATGCTTGCGGTCGAAGGGGCAGTACTTGTTCAACTCCATCTTACCCTGAATGTTCTTGCGATTCTTGTAGGTAGTGTAGTTCCTGCGCTTGCACTCACTGCACTGCAAGGCAATGATTTCGATAGCGGTCTTTTTCTTGCTAGCCATTTCCTTTCTCCTCAGATAGAATA
Source organism: uncultured Treponema sp. (assembly GCA_937876905.1). Taxonomy (GTDB): domain Bacteria; phylum Spirochaetota; class Spirochaetia; order Treponematales; family Treponemataceae; genus Treponema_F. The sequence goes on along the minus strand of CALEFI010000089.1, from coordinate 70,692 downwards.
CCGGCAGAATCGCCGATGAAAGAAAGCCTCCGAGCGGGATCGAACCGCTGACCTCAACCTTACCATGGTTGCGCTCTGCCGACTGAGCTACAGAGGCATAATCCAAACAATAGTCTCAAAACTATACATGCAAGCGCACCTTTTGTCAATAGAAAACAAGGACCGCTCATTTAAATAAAGAGATTTTGCGGATAAGTCCCTGGCCTTTTTATGCTTGCGTTTTATACCAAATAGCTATATACTATTGAGCGAGATTTACAAAATGTCGAACTATGTCATTTTGAACATTTGGAGATAGCAATGGCACGGACAGTCCCACAAATGGTAAAAGAAATCGCACTTCAGTATCCAGAAGTGGCAGCCCAATATGGAAAGGATTCAGAAGGCAACTTCCAACCGACGACCTACAGAGAATTGATGGACTATACCCACCACTTCGGCGGCGGACTCCTGTCCCTGGGGACGGTTCGTGGCGATCATGTCGGCCTCCTGGCGGACAATCGCACGGAATGGTTGCAGGCCGACATGGGAATCATGGCCATTGGTGCTGTTGACGTTCCCCGTGGATGCGATGCCACGGAGCGGGAGCTGCGCTTTATCTTCTCCCTGACAGAATGCAAGACCATCGTCATTGAAAATGAAGCCCAGATAAAGAAGGTTCTGGGTTTCAAGGATGACCTACCCCAACTCGTCCGATTTATCAGTCTTGACGATGTTTCGGAGGAGACGAGGATACACTCCAAGGAGGCAGGAGTCGAAGTGCTCCACTTTGGCGATGTACTCAAGATTGGGGCCGCCTATTGCCAGCAGAATCCAGGCAAGGTGGAGGCCGAGCTCGATGCCGGCAACAGCGACGACCTGGCATGCCTGATTTTCACCTCTGGAACCACCGGAGAGCCGAAGGGCGTCATGCTAACCCACGGCAACTTCCTGGCCCAGCTGGAGGACTTGAAGGAAAGGATTTACCTTTATCCAGGAGAGCGGGCCCTTTCTGTCCTGCCGGTCTGGCATACCTTCGAACGGCTTTGTGAGTATGTTATCTTATGCCAGGCAGCGGCAATCTGTTACTCAAAGCCCATTGGCAGCGTCCTCCTCCCCGACTTCCAAAAGATTAATCCCCAGATGCTGCCAGCCGTCCCCCGTGTGTTCGAGGCGGTGTACGAGGGGGTCTACCGAACCATGAGAAAGACCGGTGGCGTAGTGTATGCCCTGTTCCGCTTCTTTGTGGCCGTGGCCAAGCTCCACTCAAGGATTCACCGCCACCTGTTCCGCCAGACAGCCCGCTTCAAAAACGACCAGCTCTTGCTTTCGTGGATTGTGCTGGTGATTCCTTGGCTGCTGCTCTATCCGCTCAAAGCCCTGGGCGGGGTAATCGTATTCAAGAAGATCCGTGCAAAGCTTGGAACGAGTTTCCGCGGAGGAATTTCCGGAGGAGGAGCCTTGCCGCCCCAAATCGATGAATTTTTCTGGGCAATCGGCGTGAACCTTGTGGAGGGCTACGGCCTCACCGAGACAGCCCCCGTTGTTTCAGTCCGCCCCTTCCGTGCCCCCGTCTTCGGAACCATCGGCCGCCCGCTCAAGGATGTCCAGGTACGGATTGTAGACGAGGAGGGCGCTATCCTGCCAAAATGCCAAAAGGGAACAGTACAGGTAAAGGGTCCCACCGTCATGCGAGGCTATTACAAGCGAGAGGATTTGACCGCCAAGGTAATCGACAAGGAGGGCTGGTTCGACACAGGAGACATCGGCCTGTTTACCCTTGGTGGAGAGCTGGTGCTCAAAGGCCGCATCAAGGACACCATCGTCCTACGTGGCGGGGAAAATGTCGAGCCCCTTACCATCGAAATGCAGCTGAACAACTCAAGGTATATCGCACAGTCTATGGTTGTGGGACAGGATCAGCGGTTCCTAGGTGCCATCATTGTTCCTTCCGAGGAGGAAATCATCGGCTATGCCCAGGAACAGCACATATCCTACGAAGACTATAGCAGCCTGCTGAAAACCCAGGAAATTAAAAAGCTGATTGACACCGAGATTCAGACTGCCATCAGCGCAAAGAACGGATTCCGCCTGTTCGAGAAGGTCTCCCGGTTCTTTATGCTGGACAAGCCCTTTGTGGTGGGCGAAACCCTCTCCGCCAAGCAGGAAATCATGCGCCACAAGATTTCCGAGCTGTATGCAAAGGAGATTGCGGACCTGTTCAAGTGAACCATAGACATCTCCCAAGGCTTTCGACCGAGCTTTGGGAGATTTTACAAGTAATAAACGGCCCAAAGTCCATTCCACAACCCATTTGACAGCATCCAGGAACACGCTAAGCACACTATAATTCAATGCAGGTAGGCAGGAAAACCCAAGCATCCCTCGTCATCATCATCAACAAAAAAAAGCCGGCCAGGAGAATTCCCGGCCAGCCCTTGCCTTAGTACACCCACCTTTCCAGGAGACGGGATTGAGTTGATTTTATCCTTGGGAACTGGAGCAAAGCATTTCTTTGAGAGAAAGCTCCAGCACCTGGCTGAAATTCACCTTTTCTGCCACGGCTTGATTTTTCAGCCAATTGGGAATGGTGACATTCACCTTTACCTTCTTGTTCTCAAAACGCTCCTTGAATATTTGGGGGTAGGTGCTTATGAGGCAAACAATATCTGTGGGATTTTGTATCTGAACAGAAGCAGAGGCTTCTGGAAGCCTCTCATTTTCCGCAACAAGTCCATACAAGTGGAGATCCAGTGCCTCCCGTGCCTTAATTTGCGCCTCCTCCACATCCTTCCCCCAGGAAATACAGCCAGGCACATCTGGAAAATAAACGCTGTACCCCTCATCAGACCTTTCCATAATTGCTAGATATGAAACCTTGTCCATAAAACCTCCTATTGCAAGCCTGCATGTTTTATGATGCTGCGTAATGTTCCGATTGCAATGTCCCCAGTATGAAAAGGAACCGTTACAAGCCCCGGCTTTGATGGATGCTTGAACTGCTTATGACTTCCAATCTGTCGTATTTCAACCCAACCATCCGATTTTAGCCTCTTAATCAGCTCCTTGGCTGTCACTTGCTCTCCTCACACATAATTATACGCATTAAATATGCGCACTGTCAATTTTGTTATAAAAAAGCCGGCCAGGAGAATTTCCGGCCAGCCCTTGTCTTAGTACACCCGCCTTTCCAGGAGGCGGGATTTCTCCTCTGCGCTACAATTCAATTTCCTGCAGGGCGGCAATCAATGCGTCATTGTCCGCCTCGTCACGAATGGCAAGCCTGATAAAACGGCCACTGTCAAAGCAACGCTTTCCGGTCAAATCCTTGATGAAAATATTGTGTTTTTCCATAAGATACATGGCCAAATCCTTTGCCAAGACCTTGCCCTCCAAACGGCAGATGATGAAATTCGCCTGACTGGGAAAGGCCCTTAGATTCTTGACTTGTGAAAGTGCCTGGAAAAAACGTCTCCGCTCATGGGCAATTGAATCGCAGGCCGCAGCATAGGTCTTACCATACTTTTCATAAATCTGAAGATAATATTCCGCAAAAGAATTGATGTTCCAGATGGAATTCATCTTTCTGATTTTACTGACGCACTCCACATCCGAGCACGCAAGGATGCCCAGTCTCAGACCCGGAACGCCGTAGCTTTTGCTGATGGATTTAATCACCATCACATTGGGATGCTCAACAAGGAATTTTTCATCCAGCAAAGTATAGCGAATCTGAGAGTCAGCAAAATCGATAAAGGACTCGTCAAAAATCAACTTTACGTCCAGGTCGCGCAATCGTGTGCAAAGACCTTGCATCTCCGCCTTTCCGATAAAATTTCCAGACGGATTGTCAGGATTGATGAGCAGCACGACATCAGCCTGACTTTCCATTACAGCTTTCAGAATGTCATCAGCAGTATACACAAAATTATTGGATGAGGTATCCAGAGGAACAATCTGGCAATTTGCCAGCCGCTCCGGGTACTCGTTGAAGGTGGGGTACGGAACCAGCACCCTTCCTGAAATACCCCACTCCTCACACCTTCCCAAAGAGGAAATGAGCTCCGCGGCACCATTCCCTACCGCAACATACTCCGGCAGCAAGTTGAAAATCTTTCCGGCCAAAAGGCTCTGCTGGACAGCCCCGCTGGGATATTGTGTCAGCAATGTCTTGAAGCTTGCCGTCAGCTCGTCAACCATCTTCTGGGGCGGAAAGTAGGGGTTCACCAGATAGCAAAAATCCTTCAACTCAGGGAATCTCCAATAGCCTCCGTAGCGCTTCTGCAGCATCTCAAGCTTTGCCTCGCATTTGGCAAATCGATTTTCTGCAATGGCCAAGTCCGCCGGATCATCGATTTCATACCAATCGTCGCCTGGAACAGGCATGGCCTTCAATGTTGAGGCCGACAAAAAGGAAAGCACCTTGAGGACCTGCTCGTAGTATTCATTCGTTCCAAAGGCTTTCTGGTACGCCTCCAGGAAGGGAACATAGCACTTTTTAGAAAAATCTGACGAGAACTTATATATATTCACTGTCTTGAAATATGAGTTGGTATCCCTCCAGTCGAAATGTGCCTTGTCAAGAATACCGGTAATATTCCTGTTTTCATCCAAGAGGGCACAGGTTCCGTCCATCCAAGGCTCGAAGCGAGAGACAACCGCAATGTTTGCATCAGGATTTTCAATCAGCTGAGTGATGATTTCCGGCTTGAAAATCAAATCGCTTTCCAAAAGGATGGTGTCGTCCTTTACAAGCTCGTCGCAGGCAAGGAAGAGGGAATAAATATTGTTTGTTTTATCAAATATCGGATTCTCAATGTATTGGATTTCCATCCCATTAAGATTCCCCTCATTAAATTTAGAAGAAATGAAGTCAATGAGCACCTGGCTTTTATATCCCACAACAATCACCAGCTTCTTGATGTTGTTCTGTACCAGCGACTCTATGGCATACTCAATGAGGGTCTTGCCATTGACGGAGACCATACATTTAGTGGCATCCTGGGTATATCGCCCCAGTCGCTTGCCCATTCCCGCCGCTAAAATCAATGCCTGCATCTACACCTCCCTCTCAAAGCAGCTATTTTCCCAACGGAACGCTTGTCATATAATCGACGATTTTCTTGCCAGCCTCGCCACGACGCATCCAGGCGGCGTCCTTGGCCTCCCTCCTCCTTCTGGCCAAATCCTGACTGTCACTGGCAGCCTCAATGACTTGCTTGATATTGGGGAACTCTTCCTCCTTCAGCTCAACGCCGATTTCCCGCAATGTCTTGAACTGCCAGATATTCTTTCCGCCGTCAATGTCATAGGCATCGTAGGGACGCAGGTCCAAGTCAGCATTCACATACATCACCGGCTTGTCGCACAGGAAGGTGTAGTCATAGATAATGCCGGAAAAGTCTGAAATCATGATGTCTGACTTCGTCATGGCGTGGATGTTGTCCCGCTCATAATCCCACTCCACATTGGATTTATCCTTATATCGCTCTTCCAACCGAGCCAAAAGCTCCGCCTCAGACTTCTTTGACTGGGGATGGGGCCGCACGATGATTCGCCAGCCAGTTTCCATCAAAGGATCCAGCAGCTTTTCGCCATAGCGAGACAGAAGGGCAGAGGCTCCCCAGGAGGGGGAGACCAGGACGGTGAAGGGATGATTTTCTTCCGCTGGAAGGGCGGCAATCTTTTCCTGCAGCACTTCAAGGTAGGGACAGCCCACTGTCACCAGCTCCTTGGCAGGAAGTCCACGCTGTTCCTCCAATTGGCGCACATCGGCAGCCTGGTAGTCTCCTGTCAACAGCACGGAGTCAAAGTAATCAATGCCAAAAAGCCGGTACATGGTTGCATCTCCCGTGGCATGGAGGACATGGGAATAGTGCTTGACCCGCTTGCTACGCTTGAGCTGGTAAACGTTGAGCCCCGGCGTGGTCATGAGTACCACCCCGGCAGACAGCATATTTAGCCGCACAAAGGCCTTGTTTCCCTCGCCAATGAACTCAGGCTTTACAAATTGATAGCCCTGCTCAAAGACGGGATCCTTTTCCGCCGAGGTGTAGTAGGTGAGCTCCAGCTGCCGCCCCTCAAACTCGTCGCAGACCGGCTTGAACAGGTTCCAGTACTGCATCCCCTCGTTGTACACCACGTACTGCTTGTAGTTGTTGTCCGTTAGGGCAACGCCGTCCTTCTTTGCACCAAGCATCATCTTAGCCTTGAGAATTGCCGCCCTCCCCAGAAAGTACAGGGTGGCAATAGCTCCAATCAGAATGGAAAAGAGCATGCTTCCCGTACCGGGATCAATGTAGAGTAAAAATGTCATCTTGGAGTCTCCTGGGTCCAGTTGCTGTCTATGAAAATATTGTCCTTCACATGATACCAAAACTCATCTTTTACCGTAAATATGTAGTCGCTTTTGTTGTGGTGCAATTGGAAGATATCGTCGACGGTAATGTAAACACCATCTGCCTTGGCCTCGGAATTCACTGGGTTTCCAGTAAAGGGATTTACGGGATTTTCCACAACTCCTTCCAGAACTAGCGTGGGAACATCGGCATTTGTCATAAAGGTCATGTCCGTCTTGAGTTCGCCAGTAGCACCAAAATCCTTATAGAGCAACATTGCGTGAAAATGGTCCTTGTTATCGTTGACCAAAGAAACGTCATCGTAACCTTCCTCTGCCGTTTCTCCATGGCCCATGCCGTGGTCAGAGGCGATGATGATTCGGGTGTTGTCATAGACACCATTTTCCTTGAGGTAGTTGAACCAGCGGGCAAGAGCCAACAGAGTAATCGTATTATTGTAATATGACCCCCCACCCGACTTGGGATATGAAAGCGTCTCTATGTCCAAAAGATTGAGTGAAGATATGTCCTCATTGCTGTGGGTTGTCTCATTGGTAATCATCAGGAACGAGTCTGTCTCCGAAGAAAAGTCCGTCAAGTCCGTCAAGTACTCCAGAACGGAATATGAGTCCAGCAAGATGTCAGGCTCCATTGCTGCCTCACCCTTCAGGTAAGAGCCTTTGTAATAGACCGCAGGACGAAGGATGGCAGGAACTTCCCGGAAAATGCTTACCCAAAGCAAATTCCGCTTCAATCCGTCTTCAAAACTGACAGAAGGCTCTGTTGAAGGAAATTCCTTCTTGAATTTGCCAGTGTATCGTCCCAGAAGCCTGATTCCTTCGATTCTCTCATACCCTTCGGTAAAGCGCATGTCGGGCATAAAGCTGTAGTTCGCCCAGGAAGAATCGGACAAGGTGGCGGAAAAACCTGCCTCCTCCGTAAGAATTCTGGGCATAAGCAAAAGAGCCTCGTTGTGCTTGTCCTTCAGCAGCTTGTCAGGCCGAGCATTGATTTGGTCTGGAGTGTACTCGTATCCTCCGTACAGGGGAGGAGAACCCATCAGCGTGTGGCTGTTGTAAGCCAAGGCATTCTTGTAATACACAAATCCCGCGAACGCATTCCCGAGTTCAGGCTGGTCGGCAAGAATATGCTCAAAATAGGAGCTCTCTGCCCGGTCCAGCATCAGTACCACCACATTCTTCCCCGTCTTTGACAGGTGGTACACTGGCTCAATATCTCCTGTAGTGTCCAATCCACTGCCAGCAATTTCTTGGAAGGCATGGTACTCCTTATTTATGTTTGAAATATTGATAAGGCTAAACATCACGAAGGAAATTGCTGCCACCAAGCAAATTGACGAAAGCAATTTCTGTTTTTTCCATCCCAGCAACAATACCATCAGCACAGCGACGGCCACCAAAACCAGCAGGTTCACCAGCATATAGCCAATACTAGGATTGCTGAATCCATCAGGAAATTTCAGCATGATGTCCATGGAGCCATAGCTCCCCGTGAACACAAAGGCATCCAGCAGACTCCACACCAGAGCAATGGAAAAGCACGATGCCAGAATACTTTGAATCTTCTCCCTGAACAGGAAAAAAACACAGGCTGGCCAGAACAGAAACAAGCCCATAGCCTGCCAAAAGGAGAACAGCAGGAAGGCACGAGGATTGCCGTACTCGCCGATGTTTGAGAACTCCTGCACTGAGGATGCTATCAGCGACGAGGGCAGAACCAAACCAGAAAGAACCACCAAAGCCGCAGCCGAAAACAGGAACAGCCAGCGACGGGTCTTCCCAGCCGCCATCAACCCCGCCAACGGATGAGCCAAAAGCCAGTCTACCACCTTTAGCAGCAAGGGTGTCAGTGTCAGGCAACACAGGGGAATCACCAGGGCCAGCCGCTTGGTCATGCTGGCACCACCATCGTAGATGAACAGCACGTAGGCCCCGGAGAACACAATGCCAGCGCACATCAGGATGTACAGCACCTTCACCGGATGCCTGAGCTTGTAGAAGATGTTCTTCACCAGGGAGAACACGTTGTTCATGGTCCAGTACAGCACCAGTCCGGCGGGGGAATTGTACAGCAGCACCAGGAACAGCAGGGCCATGCCGTAAATCTGCACCTTCTCCTTGAGGGGGAAGCCCTTGGTATAAATCATCCCCGCCACAATGTTTATCACCGTCATGGCGATGGGCAGCACGTTCACTGCAAAGCCGCCTATGGTGAACAGGGCATCGGGAGCGCCCATGTCCCGGATGAACAGGAAGCTCTGCCCCTGCAGCGCCGGCAGGCTGGAAAGGCAGCTGTAGGCCGCCATGAAGAAGGGCACCTGTATCAGCAGCCCGAAGCTGGAGCGCAGGGCCATCATGGGGTGGTAGTGGTTCTGCCGGTAGTAGGTGGACAGTATCATGTACTGCTCGTCCCCCTTGAACGCAGCCTTTATCCTGTCCACGCCAGGCTTCAGCCGCCGCTGCGTGTCCCGCTCCAGCTGCTGCCACTTCTCCGCCACAATGTACAGGGGCAGGCACAGCACCGTCACCACAAAGCTCACCCCCATGATGGCGATTCCAGTGTTGGCAAACAACTTGGCGAACAGCATGAAGGCTATCTCTATCACCTGCACCAGTGGATACAGGATGACAGTGTAGAGAATGTCCATTAGATTCATCTAAGAATTGCTCCTCGCTATTGGTATGCTTATGTCAAACAAAATTATGAATGGAATTATACACAACTCCATGACATTTGAACAGATGCCCTGACTTCACCCTTCTAGTCCTGCCCCAAAAGCCAGTCGATGGCGTACAGCTGCTTGATGCCGTCGTAGTCTATCGTTCCGTCATCGTCCAGACACAGGATGTACTTGGGGTTGTGGTCGCTGACCGCCTGCAGGGAGGCAAGCTCTCGGCTCCGCACCTCCTGTCCCCGCATGGTCTCGCACACCTGGAAATATTCCGTCCCAGACTGCCGGTGGGCCACAAAGTCAATCTCCCTGTCCCCCACCTTGCCCACAAAGACCTTGTAGCCACGGCGCAGCAGCTCCAGGTAGACCACGTTCTCCAGCAAAAAGCCCCGGTCTACGAACTTGTTGCCAAGGAGGTAAAACCGTAGCCCCAGGTCGCACAAATAGTACTTTTCGCCGCTTTTCAGGTACTGCTTTCCCTTCACGTCGAATCGGCTGGCCTTGTAGAAGATGTAGGTGGAGCACAGGCTTTCCAGGTAGGATTCCACCGTGTGACTGGAAATCCTTCTGCCGTCGCTGGTCATGGTGTCCGCAATCTTTTTTATGGATACAAGGTTGCCCACATTGTCCGCCAGAAACCGAATCACACTTTCCAGCCGGAACACGTCGGCAATGCCCTTGCGGGCCACAATGTCCTTCAGAATCACCGTGCTGTAGATGCCTCCAAGATACTCGTGCACCAGCTTGTACTGGTTTTTCAGCTCCAGCGTGTAGGGAAAGGAGGAGAACTCAAGGTAGTTTCTGTAGAGCCGGGTGTAATTGCTGTCTCCGGGAAAGGCGGAGCAATACTGGGCAAAGGACAGGGGCAGCAGGTGGACCTCCACGTAGCGGCCGCTCAGCAGGGTGGCAAGCTCCCCGGAAAGCAGGTAGGCATTGGAGCCGGTGAGGTAGAGGTCTCAATTCTCCCTGACAGACAGGCCGTCCACCATGCGCTGGAACTGGGGCAAAAGCTGCACCTCGTCCAGGAAGATATAGTTCATGGTGTCTGGAACCAGCCGCTCCGCAATGTAGTCGTAGGCTTTCTGAAAGGTGTCCAGGTGGGAAAACCGCAAGTCCTCAAAGTTGATTGACTGGGTGCAGCCCTCCGCCACACCGCCTTGAATCAGGCGCTGACGATACATCTCCAGCAGGGTGGATTTTCCACACCGGCGGATTCCCGTCACCACCTTGATTATCCGAGTATCCCTGAACCCCTCCAGAACAGCAAAGTCTCCGTCTCTTCCTACCATAATTTGCACTATACTTCACTTTAGTTTTTAAATCAATAATAATTTGCATCATACTGCATTTTTATTGTTAAATATAAAGAATAATGCACTGAGCTTCATTTTTTTACAACCCTTCCAGCAAGCCATGCAGCAGCTTGGCAGCATTGTCGCAGGTGTATTTTTCCAGCACCCTTTCGGGGGAGGCCACTGGTTGGGCCAGCAGCTCCTCCAAGTCTACGTCGGCATTGTCCGGGTCGATGTAGTGGGCGGCATCCCCGTAAATCTCTGGCAGGGAGGCGGCCCTCGCCACAATGATTTTCGCTCCGCAGGACAGGGCCTCCAAGGGCGGAAGGCCAAATCCCTCGTAGTAGCTGGGCAGGACAAAGGCACGGCACCGCCGCATTAAAGCCTTTACCTGGCCGTCGGTAACATATCCCAGCAACACGATGTTGGGCAAGGTCTGCAAACGCTCCAGCTCCGGCGGCACCAGACCGGAAAGCATCTTGCCGGAAATGGCAAAGGTGTCCTCCGGGTGACGCTCCGCATAGTCGGCAATCCACTTGAGGTTCTTGCGGAGGGAAAGGCTCCCCAAGGTGAAGTAAAATTCCCTGCCCTCCAGCTGGGGGAACTGCCGGAAAACGGACTCATCCTCCTCTATCACCCTAAAATGGTCCCACCCACTTGGCACCACATGAATCCGTTCTGCTGGGATGCGGTAGGTGGCGGCAATCTGGTTCCGGCTGAACTGGGACACCGTCAGCAGCAGCTTGGCGTGGCGGGTGGCATAGCGATACATAAAACGCATGTACCAGTTGATGAGCCGGTCCCGCCGCCCGGAAAAATCACCGGGATAGAGCTTGGCGTAGATGTCGTGGATAAAGACAATGCCACGGGTTCCCAGTGGAGTCACGTTGCCAAAGTCCAGCGGTGTGGCCCGATTCCTCCTCACATAGCGGCGGAAGGGGCCGTGCTCCCAGGCGGGAAAGAAGGAGCATTCGACATCAGAAACAACACACTGAATGTTCTTCAATTTTGGAATATTCCTGCCGTTTTTGGGAACATAGAGCTGGAGCTGCCCCGGCTCCACCAGACAATCCAGCCGTAACGTCACCTCGTAGGCAAACCGCTCAACTCCCGTCAGGTTCCGGCACAAAAAGTCCCCGTTGATTACTATCATTCTTCCCCTCCCTTATCAGCCACGAACCCATTGTCCGGCCGCTGCCCTTCCCCGGTCGTGGCCCTCGCACCAAAGACAAAGAGCTTCTGCCCAAAGAAATTCAGCACGGTAAACACTCCGCTGCCACAGAGCATGGCAACATTGTCCTGCACAGCAGCACTTACATTTTGCAGGACAAGGCGAACCGCCGGACGAGCCATGCCGTATCCAACCAAATAGCAAACGATAATGCACAGCACAAAACGCACCACCTCTCCTGCGCTGAATTTCTTGGACTGAAAGGTAAAGTACTTGTTCAGAAAGAAGCTGCACAGGCTTCCCACCACATAGTTTGCGGCGGAGGCAAGCCAGTAGTCCCAGCCAAGCAGGTTGTAGGTCCCGAACATCACGCCGTAGCCCACGATGGTGTTGATAACACCGACTGCAAGAAATTTCACTGGCTGGGCGTATTTTTCCAGAATCATCCTCGCTTTACTTCAAAACAATGAAGAAATTATTTTCTTCACCATAAATATCATGGTAATAAGAAGTCATTAAAAGCGGCCATCCAGGGTTTTCTGACAAATACCTTTCCTCACAGTCAAAGTTATAGGTATTAAGCAAATCATCATTCCAGATTCCGCCGCCACTTGGCACAACAGTCACCATATTCCCAATCAGCGGGAAGGTATCGGCATTCACCTGCACTCCATCCGACAAACCGATTGATCCAGAAAAGGACACATAACTCTTTTCAGTTGACTTGACATATTTGCCCAAGTCAGCAATCAAGATACCCGTCCTGAAGTCCTGGTACTGCCTCTGCTCTGCCAAGGCTACACCATAAGCAAACTGGAAGACGATGCAGCCATACAGAAGGCATACTACGGGAACAAAGGTCCATCCCATGATTCTAGCACCTTCCCTCCCCCGGGAATTCTTGTAAACACTCACCCCTACCAAAGCCACCAACATGCTAAAACCAGTCAAAGCACGAGACTCGAATAGGGGACGTGCGAAAATAAGATACACCCCAAACGAAAGGATGTAAGCGAGAATTCCCATTCCAACGAGGAAAATTCCAGAGGCGAATTTGTTTTGGCGAGAAACCCTGATTCCCCAAAATAGAGACACCATCAGGCTCATTACAAGAAACAGCTTTGTCCACCAACCACCGAACAAGGAACCCGTTGTCATAATATATTGGGCAATGTTTCGTGGAATTGCTCCTATAGAGACTGAAGCGGAAAAATATGAGTCGGCACTATCTTCTATCGTGTTCATGAACAATAGCTTGAAAAGAACAAGCCCCACCGCAAAGGATAGTACGGCAATCCCCGCAAATGAAAGGATTTCCCGGTAAGTTCCCTTTTGCAGCCATCTCGATGTGGCAAAGAAAATTGCCAACAAGATATAAATGCTCGTTCCAGACTGATAGCTCATGCAGCAAAGAATAAGGCAAACGATTGAAGTGAATACAAAAACCTTGATGTTTTTCATGAATAAAAATGGAATCATCGGGAACAGGGTAGACAAGGCCATGTATGTTGAGTCGAATCGGTAGGAAAAATTTTGTGAGCTAAATGGCGACAAAAACAGCAGGGAACAAACCAAAACCGAAGGAATCGTCACCTTGCCGTCAGTTGTCAGCCAAGCCAACAAAATTGTGGTAACGGACATAATCCCAATGGCTAAAAACTGGGGCAAAGGAGCAATATCCGGCAGATAGAAATTGGTATGCAGGACGATGGAAAGCAATTCTGAAACATAACGACTAAATTCAATCCAAGAGCGATTGCCTTCATAGCTGCGCCACACATCGTCGGCATAATAAAAATCCGCAGCGACTATCTTGTAAAAACACAAAAAGTAAAAGACGCAAATTCCCACCAGCAGGCCGCAGAATTTTTTCGTGGCCACAAACTGAAAAAAAGGGCTTCCTTCGTGCCAGATTTGTTTTACAAAACTATTGCCTCGACTGGTAAAACAAAGATAACCAACAAGACCAATCACACACATTGCGATAGTAGAACAATGCTGAATGATTTCAATCCATTTGCCAACATTTCGCAGCTCCCGCCCCATCAGCTGCTCCACCAAACTGATGATGAGGTTGCAGGTTGGCGGCAGGGCAAGGACAAGAAATCCCAAGAAACAGGCTCCCAAAAAGATTATGGACAGAATTTTAGCTTTCTTCGTCATGAATTTTGCTCCTTTATGATGTAGGAAGGTCTCGCCTTCACTTCTGTATATATTTTAGCAAGATATTGCCCTAAAACCCCGGTGCAAAACAACTGAAGTCCACCGACAGTCAAAATGATGCACACCAGAGACGGCCAACCTGCGGTGGGATCGCCGAACACCAATTTTCTGATGATGATGAATATGACCAGACAAAATGCCAGGAACAAGGAGAGTATGCCCAGGGAGCTGGCCAGAACCAGTGGCTTGGACGAGAAGGCGGTGATTCCGTCAATAGAGTAGAGGAACAGCGACCAGAACGACCACTTTGTGCTGCCTGCCGAACGCTCAATGTTCTCATACTCGAACCATCTTGTCTTGAAGCCAACCCACGGGAAAATCCCCTTGGAAAACCTAATCCGCTCCGGCATGGAGATGATGGCATTGACCATGGGACGACTCATCAGCCGAAAATCCCTGGCTCCGTCCACCACCTCAATGTCTGTCAAAGAACGCATAATCCGGTAGAATTGCCGGGCGAAAAATGATCGGACAGGGGGCTCCCCCTTCCTGGTGACACGGCGGGTTCCGGCACAATCAAACCCTTCCTGGGTCACAACCCTCAGCATTTCGGGAATCAAGCCGGGAGGATCCTGCAGGTCAACATCCATGGTGACCACGTAATCACCAGAGCTTTCCCGCAAGCCGCACAAGAGGGCGGCCTCTTTCCCGAAATTACGAGAAAAACTAAAATACTTCACATGACAATCTTTTTGGGCCAACAGCTTCAACTGGTTTAGAGTACCGTCCCTCGAACCATCGTCCACAAAAATCAACTCAAAGTCACCAATCTCCCCACAAGCCTGCAATTCCCCCATTACAGGCAGGCTGGCAGCATAGAACACCGGCAGTGCCTCCTCCTCGTTATAGCACGGCACAACTATGGACAGCTTTTTCCCCATCACTCCTCCTCTCCTCCCGCCAGCACAACAAACCGCCGGCAAATGTCGTTCCAGTCCCGCCCCTGAAGGTCGAACTGGTAGTGCTGGCTGCCTGCGGACATGGCCTTTTCCACGGCGGAAATAAAGTCCTCATAGCAGTAGGTGACAGTGACTCCAACGTCAGCCAGCTTGGGCGTGTCACAGTAGACCACAATGGGCTTTTCCGCCGCCATGGCCTGATAGTACTTTGCGGTAATGCCCAAGGGGCGGTCCTTGTAGAAATCCGTGACGTAGGGAACCATCACCACGCTGCAATTCGTTATCCAGGCGGGAACTTGGGCCGGCTTGATTCCCGGCACGTATTCCAGATTCGGCATCCGCTCCACCTGACGCAGCACCTTGTCCGCCGGATAATTGGGACACACCACCACAAAGCTGTAGTCCGCAAGCCGTTCCGCCGCCTCGAACAGCAGCGGCCACTCCACCTCCCAGGCCCCCACGTACAGCACGGTGTTGGGTTTGTCCAGCTGGGGCGGCACGGGATATTCTTTTTTGTAAGAATCCAAGTCTATGCCGTTGGACAGAACCTTGTAAGCAACCTTTTGGTCAAAGTCTGGAACAGAAGCGCGGTACGCCTCCACTCCCTCCTGATTCACAATGAGGGAAAGGTCGGCGGTGTACAGGATATGCCGCTCCAGCGCCCTCACCCGCTCCGGCACAGAGGCATACACCAAGGGATCGGAAGGGCGGTATATGATGCGGGCATGGGGGAAAAGCGCTCGGATTTTGTCCACAAAGGCCACGCCCTCGCAGGACTCGAACACAAAGCAGTCGGCATCCGCCAGGAATTTCCTTGCAAAGGACTTGAAGGAACCAAGGGATTTTTTCAGCAGGAAATTCATCAGACAGTCAGGCAGGAGCCGCCCCGCAGCATCGGGAAGCCGCAGGGTGGGAAAGGTTACGTTTAACACCGCTCCCTGCCCCACCTCGTACCCCACGCCTTTTTTCAGGGTCTTGATTATCTGGGGATTCAGCTGCTCCCGCCTCATAAGAAGCCCGTAATAGGGCCGGGGAAAGCTGAAGAACACCGTCTCTATCCCCGCCATGGCGGTGGCCTCCGCAAACTTGTGGAAGCCACCCTGCCGCCTGGTGTCCCAATTGTGGGCGGTGATGAACACAATCTTTTTCACCCCGCCTCCTAGTCCCGGCTGTAGAGGTCACGGGTGTAGACCTTTGCCGCTACGTCCCGCAGCTGGTCCGACAGTCGGTTGGCAAGAATCACATCGCAGTCGGCCTTGAACCGAATCAGGTCCCTTTCCACCACACAGCCGTTGAACTCGCTGGCCAGCAAGGTAGGCTCATACACCACCACCTTGACCCCCTTGGCCAAAAGCCGCTCGATGATGCCCTGGATGGCGGAGGAGCGGAAGTTGTCGGACCCGGCCTTCATGGTGAGCCGATAGATTCCCACGCGCTGGGGATGGCGGGCAAGCACCATCTGGGCGATGTGGTCCTTGCGGGTGTCGTTGGACTCCACGATGGCGGAAATCAGGTTTTCCGGCACATCACGGAAGTTGGCCCGCAGCTGCTTGGTGTCCTTGGGCAGGCAGTAGCCGCCGTAGCCAAAGGAGGGGTTGTTGTAGTCGCCGCCAATCCTGGGGTCAAGGCAGACTCCATCGATGATTGCCCTGGTGTCCAGGCCCCGCACCTCCGCATAGGTGTCCAGCTCGTTGAAGTAGGCCACCCGCAGGGCAAGGTAGGTGTTGGCAAAGAGCTTCACCGCCTCCGCCTCGGTGCTGTCCATGAACAGGACGGGAACATCCTTTTTCAGAGCCCCGCCGTGCAAAAGCTCCGCAAACTGCCGAGCCTTGTCGCCAGTATCCCCCACAATGATGCGGGAAGGATGGAGATTGTCGTAGAGGGCACGCCCCTCCCGGAGGAATTCCGGGGAAAAGATAATAGTGAGCCGGGGAAACAGCTCCCGCATCCGGCGGGTAAAGCCTACGGGAATGGTGGACTTGATGATGACGGTGGCAGAAGGACAGTGCTGCTGAACCTGGGCAACAACCGATTCCACAGAGGCCGTGTTGAAGAAGTTTTGCTCCGGGTCATAGTCGGTGGGAGTGGCCACCACCACATAGTCAGGATTCCTGTACGCCAGCGACACATCCGTGGTGGCAGTCAGATCAAGGGACTTTGTTTCAAGGTAGTCCTGAATCTCCACGTCCACAACAGGGGATTTCTTGTCATTAATCAGGTCCACCTTGTGCTGGTCAATGTCCAATGCCACCACCCTGTTGTGTTGTGCCAAAAGAATCGAGTTGGAAAGCCCTACATAGCCAGTTCCCACAACGGTAATGTTCATCTCTGCGCTCCTTCCCCTATTCTACCCGATTTCCCTGAATGGGGGAAGAGAGGAAGACTTGCATTGCCGCCACCCACCCACGATACTTTAGGGCAGGACATGTGCGGAACCCTCTGCGGGTTCCGTTGCAAGTTCGCAGCAAACTGACAGCGAGGTGTTACCATGGGACAGACTGCCACCAGAAAGATTCCACAGGAAGCAGACCAGGAGATTGAGCTCATCTGCGCAATCATCAAGAACGGCTACCACTTGGGACTCAGCAGCCGCAACAGACTAAGCCCCCGGGAGCGGTTCCAGTTCGCCGTAAAGCTGGAGGAGATCTGCGCCATAGCCGAGTGGATGTCCCGCTACGTGGAGCATCAGGAGGAAATAGGCTTATCGGAGGAAACGCTGGGACGGCGGTAGGGGAGGAATTGTGGAGTGGCTGCATAATCTAGCGACTGGATTCATGCGACGGAATACCCTGGCAGCTAAACCCCAATGCTTGATTTTACATAGAAATCAAATCCGAGCTCGAAAAAATCTTCTATATCGTTTTGGCGAGGTACCACAGTGGCATGGTCCACTGAATTCGCTGCATACGCTTTTCGTACCAAAATAGCGTGCAGTATATCTTGGTGGCAGTCCACAAATCTTTGGATTGTACTAAGCAATTGCTCTTTTGCCTTATGGACCCACTTAATGGCATTCCTTCCCGTTTTCAGTTCTACAAAAACCACAAAATCATAGGGCTTGTCCTTGCAATATAGAAAAACATCACATTTCTTCTGTGAACGATTCAGTATCTCAGAGAAATACTGATTGCGATCGACTCCGACAACCTGAATACGCTTCAGCCCCGGATTCCTGACACAGGCTATCCATGTCTCTTCTTTCGATACAGTAGCAAAAGCAGGCACATTGGAGTCTGCAATGTCACACAAGCCAAATTCAACAGCTTGGATAGGTTGCTCTGTACAGGCAGCTTCAGAAAAGAAATCAATCACGTTTACCTGCCCACAACAATGCCCTGAACAACTCGTTTGTCTTCTCAAGCTCCTCGTTCAGCATGTTTTCATCAGATGAAATATTCCGCTTCTTTTCCAGCGGAATGATGCATCCTTCTCTAAACTCATACACATTCACTGCACTGGCATCGATGCAAGACCCTTCTGGCACAAGGCTGGACACATCGCCTCCTACAGCGGACAATTCAAATGCTTTCATGGCGACATTGATGTAGGGCAGGAGGAAGGGACTGTGGGTGGTAATGAGTGTCTTGTTATGATTGGACCGATTCAAGTCTTGCAGCAAGTCGAACAGCATCTGCTTCTGGGACGCAGGAAATAAATTTTGCTCAGGCTCCTCTAGAATTTGTATGATACAGGAATTGAAAAACCTGTGGGCAACCTTTTTTGCATACTCCAGAAGCTCTGTGTCAGACGCTGGAGAGTATCCAAGATCTTGCACAAATTGCCGGGCAAATTCCTGTCTTTCGGAAAGATTCTTAAACGTCACTCCTTGCCTTCCAGAAAAAATCTCGTTCACTAAAAATTTGGAGACAACGAAACAGGGAACAAATGATTGCAGTCCACTTGATGCCTCTGTCAGCAATATTGAATGAGTGTCGTTGAATAGCTTTACTGAATGGCTCGCTTTATCAAATTTCACCTGCAAGCCACAGATTGGCAAGTCCATGTTCTGGATGCATTCGCTTTGCACTGCACGATCATAAACAAACAAAAAATCCTGAAGGGATTCGGGCAGATAGGAAATTTGTTCATATTTATCTATGACTCCCACAAGGTTCCGCTCTGCAGGAATGTATTGAATTTTGGGCAATATATACTTTTCTAAATTTATATCCTTCACCTGCAGCACGGAATTGCGGTAGGACAAGGAAATGCCATCACCAATATAATCTATCTCTGTGGCATCCCTCAAATAGCCTTCCATTCTATAGAATCCCAGCAACGAGGAGAAGGTGGAGGCATCGAATTGGCCGCAACTAAATTTATTTTGCACGATGGACTTTTCAATCCATGCGAAGGTGGCGTAGAGCTTGGCAACAGTGCTCTTTCCCGTTCCCTGCTCACCCACAAACACGGTCAATTTATCTATATTCAGATATTCCTGAGCTGTATCTTGCAGCCCCTCGCCAATGGGTCCAAAGTGCTTGATCCGAATACGTTCCATAGGAATTAGTATAAAGGGGGTAGAAAAACAATACAAGTGGCGGCGGTGAGGAGGCCACCGGATATAAAAAGAGAGCGGCCCCTTTTCTGTACCAGGGAGGGAACCGCTCCACCAATTGTCACAATAGTATTCAAGCACCTGCAATTCGAGGCAGGCTTATTTTATGCACGGCATACACGGGAATCACCGTCCACATCTAATATCATATATAACGACCGATTCGGTCTCATTCTACAAGTTCTGATTATTATCGAGAGGTCCCGTCCTCTTTTTCTTTCATTATTACTTCAGCGTGCTTCTCATCTTAAATCTTATGGATGACAGTGCATACGAGCGGCTATCATTCCAGGAACAAGGTTATGTAGTCTGCGCCTCCTCCGCAGCGGCAACCTGCTTCTTTGCAGGCCTTCCCACCATTTTCTTTGGGGTGGTTCTGAGGAACTGCACAATCTCCTTGTCGGGGAAATAGTGCACACCAACCTTTTCCACATCGGAGGCAGACAATTCCTCCTCCGTGGGTCTGCTGATCCCCTTGACCGTGGCACGGAATGTGCCCACTCCATCCAGCTGCACCTTGTAGGACAAGGCCAGGTCCCGTTGGAGCTCCACAGACAAGGCGTCCAGCACGTTCTTCACATCACCGGTACTGAGGCTTGTCCGCTGCGATATGGCACGGGCCAACTCCTCGGTATCGATGACACCGGCATACTGCACCGCAGGAAAATAGAGCTCCTGCTGTGCGTCAGTGCTTAGATTGCGTCCCTTGCGTGGGACGATGTGTAAATTTGCCATGCAATACCTCCATGGTATTTATGGTCACGGAGGATACCGCTAGTCTTCCCTGGTCACCACCTCCTGTGGCGAAAAAGACAGAGCCATAGCCTCTCCTGCAGGATGCTGCCCTGCACCAAGAAGTCAAGACACTTCAAAGGTACTCAATTTTGCCGCCATCGTCTACAAAAAGAGGAGAGAATCGTATTTTTTTGCAAGAAGTTGTTTCCTCTGGATAAAACCAGTTGGAACGTGCTTTAAAACCAATTGGTTTTGTTTTTCATTTCAACTGGAAACGTACGTAAAACCAATTGGTTTTGCATCACAGAACCAGTTGGTTTGGGGGTGGTCATGGGCAAAAGTCCGCCAATTTGATGCCTGTAAAGGACTCCATGGCCTTTATGTTCAAGTCATTGCGGTTTTCCGCAGCGGTATTGGTGTGCATCAGGGCGGATGCTTGGGTCTTGCGGATTGTGAGGGGATGCATCACCTTGGAATTGGTGAACACCACCCTTGCCCCGGCCTTCAGCTCCATGAACTTGAGCCACACGTCATCGGTGTTGAGACAGTGAGCCTTGATGGCAGCTGCATCAAAGGCTTCCGGTGGCAAGATGTGAGGCGGATACAGCACCCCGCCGCAACCAGTGGTAAACAGCTGATGGGAAGGCTCCAAAATGTCACGGCATTCCCACTGCCAGTCATTGTATGACCGTATCTGTCCTGCATTGTCCTTAGTCATGCGGTGGACACGACGGCCACAGACACAACCAGGGTTCTTCTGGTGGCAGCTACACAAATCCCGCACAAAATCCTTGTCGTAAATCACATCGTCATCTACTGTAATGATGGAATCCTCAGGATACTCCTGCATGGCAAAAAAATATTTTTTGTGGGGCTTGAGGTCTTCATATCCAGTCTTTATCGTAAAGTTATATTTTTCCAGCTGGCGTAATGTGGCAGGAATATCCTCGTCCCTTGTATCCGCTCCAAGATACAGCACGATTGCTCTGGGGGCAAGGCTTTGGTGAAGCAAGGAACGAATCACCAGATGAAGCTGCGGCAATCGGGCAGGATAGGAGGTAAGGGACACCACCACATTTTGCGCAACTTCTTTTTGGGACACAGGCAGCCACAACCGCCCCTCAGCTGCAAGACGACGAAAAATACGGTTAATCATTTGAAGCTCCTACAAAAGATTTTTCGAGGCAAAGAAATCCCTGAGTTGATTTGTAAAGGCTTCTTTAGAAAAATCCTTGCTCCTGTTTTGGGCTTCCCTTGTAATTTTTTCTTCATCAAGGGAACCGCCGCAGATTTGCTCAGTGAAAGACACCAGTTCTTCCAAGGTATTCCACCTAAAGCCTGAGCCTTCTGCAACAATTTCCACCTGCCCCCCCTTATTAATGACCACAGGAATGCAACCTGCACTCATTGCCTCTGCAGTGGTAATACCAAAATGCTCCATCTGGTAGGGGTCAGACTCACCATACCCCTTTGCATGCCAGAATATGGAAGACTTGCGGTACAAGTCCTCTATTTCTTTGCGAGATGGGTCAAAAACAAAATTCACCTTGGGATTTAATGCTTTTAGCTGGGCAATGTATTCAGGAGATTCATTTTTAATGGAACCGGCCACAGTCAACGTACAATTTTTGTTTAAATAACCAGAAGTGGAAAAGGCATGGATTAAATCCTCAATCTTTTTTGACTTTTCGATGCGACTACAAACAAGAATTGAATTCTTTTCCTTCGATTCCAAGCCTTCAGGCGTTGAAATTAAGGTTACCGGTGGATATAGAACCTGAACTTTTTCCTCTGGAACATCCCATTTTTCTTTAAGCCAATGGGCAGTAAACTGGGAGTTGGGAAAGAACCAATCATACCCATTCACAAATTCCTTGTCAGTACGGACAGCCAAGGGCTTGAGCAAGGGGATTTTTTGATAAGTGGGAAAGGTAATCTTTTTATCCATAGGAAAATGGATGATGGCGACATTCTTCCTGGCCCGACCTGTCAGCAATCCACGGGAGCAATAAAAGAATAAATCAAATTTTCTTGTAATGGAATGCAATTTCCTCTGAAAAAGTACCGTATCCACTCGCCCACGCTGGGACTTAGACCGGATATACTCCACCCTTACACCACTTGCCACTAGTTTTGTGCCGTAGGCTTCATTAAGCCTCCCCACTAACTGCCGATTATCCAGTTTTTCCGTTTCTGGCCAGTGTTCCGTAATTACAGAAAGAACTCCACTGGGGAAAACCTTTTGCAGGGCTTCCATTAAATTGGCAGTATACGATTCTGTCCCGCCAAACTTGTAGATTACATTCGCTATGTACAGTGCTATCTTCATAGGGTCAATCCTTCAATCCAATGTCTTTCAGGCTTGCTATAAAACAGCCAATATTTGAGCCTAATTGGGTTTATGAATTTTGCAACCAAAATAGTCTTCCAAAAATAGTGGCATTGCATTTAGAACCGCAATAGAATTATCATTGTTGACAAATCCTGACAATTGGGCTTTAAAAATGCTTTTCTGAGAATGTACACTTCCCTTTTGACATGGTAGCAAATTTCCTTCCATCATGGAATCAGCCTTCTCGGAGTTCTGCTTTACAAGATGTTTCCAATTCGCCTTTATATTTTTCACTTGAACTTCCGAGGGTATCTTGAGGGTGCCAGTTCTTTTCTGTATCCGAAATGATATAAAATCTAAATCCTTGTAGAAAGAAAACTCACTTGCAAGCTCTTTAAATCTTTTGCAATTTTCTATATGAATTTTATACGAACAATAATTAGGGTCGGGAAGTTCTTTTGTGTACCTAATCGACTCAATCATTGGGTAATTAATGTACAGTTTCCCATGCTCCGTCTCATCTGTAAAGAAGTCTAACATTTTTTGCAGCTGCTCATTCAAGTCACACAAGGCAAGAGTCTTTGTCGAGTTTTGGTTGTGGATGTCATAATCAAAGAATAGATATACTTCCGAAATATCAGATCGTTTTTCTATACCAGCAAATGAACCAACCCCCTCTTCCCGATATTTTTCCATGAGAATTGCAACTATGTCCTCATTAAAATCAGTTTCTGACATCCGCTTATATAAATTATAAATATTATTCCCATAGGAATAGATGATATGTTCACAGTTTTTAGGAAAAAACAAATATTCAAGTGTTTTAAATAGCCTCGGTTCCCGTTTAGCTCCTTCAAAGATGAATAGAATCATACAATAAAAGTATCCCCACGAAATAGTTTTTCTATATTATGTCCAAATCGCAAGTCTTTTTCCGTACAGTCACACAAGGGTTTTATCCTGTTCTTATCTAGGATAAAGTTACAGTCGGGACGGAGCAAGTCATTTGTCATGAGGTAGGTATTATGTGAAGACAGAAGAACTTGGCAGTCCTTCTTGAACAACAAATTGCAGACCTCATAGGCAAGCTTGAAATGATAAAACGCATCGAATTCGTCAATGAAAACAAAGGAGGCTTCATCCATCCGCTGAATCCAATAGTACAGCAGCAGCAAGGCATTTGTTCCCGTGGAGATAATCGAGTTGAACAGCACTGGACTGCCCTTTATGGAGCACTGCAGCATCTTGTCTCCTCTATTGGGTGGCACAAAATCAAAATGCTGACCACTCACCTTTTCCAAGAAGGCTGCAAAATCTTTCACTAGGTTATTCTTGATAATATAGTCGTTCAACTCAGTACCGTGGGTTTCTAAACCTATAAAGGAACGCTCATCGAGATTCTTGAACCAAAGCATAGAATTCACAAACTTCTGCAAATTCACAAGATAATGGTTTTCTGGCAAAGGATAGGAGGTCAGGATAAAATTAATTATGGAAACCTTGTTGGCATTGTTCTCCAAATTACGCTTGATTACATCATCCATGGGAAAGGAGGCATCGATTGCAAAGGAATTGGTTTTTCTGTTGAATATTTCCTTGGAATTGACAACAAGAGACTCCTCCAACAACTGGCCACTTTTATCCTTTGAGTAAGTATATTCCAATGTATCCTCGCCAAGATGGAAAACATAGAGGAATGCAACAGGCCGTGTTGTTGCTCCCGCAAAGACAAAGTTTGCATAGTAGTCTGGTCTCTTCCATTTCTGGCTCAAATGATTCACAATGTCAAAGATTGCCAAGCCCAAGTTGCTCTTTCCGCAACCGTTGGGCCCATAGATGATACCGTTCTTTACAACTGAATTTCTTATGGCAAAGGAATTGAATTCATATTCCCGCGGTCTCCCCAAATCCAATTCTATTGTATCCTCAAATCCACGGTAATTGGTAACGGCAAATTTAACCAGCATACAAACCTCTCGGTTCTATTATCGTAAATAAACTTGACAGACACAAGTATTAACGTAAAAAAATTACGGCAGATAAAACAATAATAAATATAGCCTAAGAAAGGCTTGCTAGGATTTCCTGGACGCATTCTTGCCAAGATATTATGCGAATATTTGGCAAAGTTTCTTGAAAAAGATTACCAATAACATCCTTCCTCAATACTTAAAAAATTTTGTGGTCTTTCTTTTTCGCTAGGACGAACCCAGCTTTCGTTAATAAAAGGTGATATTCTATCATCTTCAATCCATCTTTTACCGTAAATACCAAATAGTAATTGCACGTAACTAGCTAAATGTAAACCAATCTTACCTTTTCTTTTGCAATAAGCAGCTAAATGCATTCCATAAGCACCACATCCAATTAAGGCAATATCAAAATCTGGAAATTTATCTATCTCTTTTTCCATGTACCGCAGTGCGTCGAACCATGTTTCATAAGAAGTCTGTGCTCCTGCTGATGATTGAACAGCCTTTATAAGATATAAATTCTTAAATTTAGGCAAAACATTAGTCCCGGGAAAAATTTTATCTCTATGAATTTCATATTGCATCTTTATTGTATCCGTAAATGGGTGAATTACCAAAACATTTTTTCCTTCCAAAAGAGAACTCCAAGGATTATTTGTCAAAAAAGGAGCACATAGAGAATAAAAATTAACCTTAAAACAATTTCTAATTTCATTTTTTATATATCCTTCAAGTTTTTGGTACGAAACAAAACAATCTACTTCAGATAAATCTTGTGAAACAAGACCACTCCATTTCATTCCCAAACTAAGATTTTCCGGGTAAAAACCAGCATTAGTAATTAATTTTGGAAAACACTTTCTTACATCATAATTTTTTAAGTTACAACATGCATAAAAGAAATCTTTTAATAAAATTGATTTTTTTCCTTTTTGTACTAATAATAAAGATTGGAATGAACAATAGTTTTCCAACTCGACCGTTCCCATTCTAGAGAACATCACCCCCCCCCCTGAACCATATAATTCATTAGGAGAGGAAAGATTATTTGTTATTAATTCACGAATAATATCATTCCCTTTTCTAATATCATCATAATTAGATTCAATAAATGATTTATTGAATCCAGTCTTTACATAAAAGAACTTCAATCTACGTAAAAGTCGTAATAAAATAGGTTCATCCTGAAATATTATATTATTCATCTCCTAATCAGCTCTCCTAATGAACGATATGTGTAACGTACAACAAGAGGATTTAACCATAAAAAAATCGTTAATATTTTTATGATAACAGATTTAAAATGTGAATCATTTTTCTTAAAATAATAAATACGTGATATATTTTTACATTTAGCTGAAAAACTCGTAATATCAGGAAAAGGAAAACTTGCACCCCCTTTTGAAGAGGCTCCCTCAAGATGTAAAATTACAGGCCCATCAATTAATAGCCGTTTTTTACTTTCTTTCTGTAATTGAAATTGTAAATCAACCTCTTCTGTATATAAAAATATTTTTTCATCAAAAAAAGCATTTTTGTTATTTCTTAAAAAAAGGTCAGCTCCTATGATAAAATCAACCTCACCTATCTTTTTTTGTATCACTTTATCATTAAAAGTCTTTTGTGGAAGCTCCTTTCCAATAAGTTTAAAACAGAAAAGTTTTATCATGCCATAATTTGCTTTAATTGAATCAATAATAACAGCATTACAATCAGGAAAATTTGCCCATGAATGTGTTATACGCCCTTCTCCATCCACCAGGTTACATCCCAAAGCACCAATCCTTTCCTTTTCCGGGGAATTCTCCCAATAGTCGTAGAAAAACTTCACAGCATTATTTAGGAGAACGGTGTCGCTGTTCAAATAAAAGATATATTTCCCCTTGGCAATAGCAAGGCCGCGATTGTTTGCCCTTCCAAACCCAAGGTTTGCATTATTTTCTATGAGAACTACTTGTGGAAAGTCTTGTTTCAGCATTTCAATGGAACCGTCTACAGAACCATTGTCTGAGACGATGACCTCGAAATTGATTTCTGTGGTATGTTTGTAAATGGAAATTAAGCAATCCCGCAACAATTCATGAGTATTGTAATTCACGATTATGATGGATACGTCCATGTCCCCACCTTACCACAAAAAATTGACTTTGGCAAACTGCTGTCACAAGGGCATTCGTTACAGGCATAGTTTGACTCCTTCCATTGTTATTCTACCTCAACTCCCCATCAGCACAACAACAGCCTTGGCAAAATCACGGAAATCCTGCAAATGCTCCGTAACCACCGCATACAAAATCTTCTGGTTTATATCCTGATATTGATGGACGGCAATGTTTCTAAATCCCACGGCCTTGCATAGCTTGTCCGCTAGGGAGGGAGTCAACGTTCCTTGGGCGGAGAGGGTCCTAAAGGTTCCAGCCATGGTATCTGGCACAGGAGCACCAGTTTCAGAAAGAAGATGGGCTGCTATGTCCACGCACAGCTGGACTGCCCGCTCCAGGTTCAGCACCACAATATCCTGCTTGTCCAGGCTTCCCTGCAAATCCTCCAGCGAATGGATATGCTGGGCCTCCACCCGCTCCAAACACCGATGGAGGGACTCCAGCTTGGCAAGCACCAGCTCGCTATCCATTGCACATCCTCCTCACCCGCTCCATTTGCATCCGGCGCACCAAGGGATAAAAATCCTCATAAAAACAAAGGGACTTCATGGCATAATGATGGTGGATTTCCGGCTGGTGCTTCAAGGGGCAGCCCTTTGTCATAATCTTGTACAGGAAAAGCCCCTCCGCCACCCGAAGATCCGCAAGATCCACCTCCCGGCCACACAGGAGCTCCAAGTCCTGCTGCATGGACACCAACTGCTCAGCTCCCAGCGGTTCACGCCCATGAACCGCAATGTCCACATCACTTTTTGCAGTCTCTCTTCCCTGGGCAACAGAACCGAACAGTCTTGCCAGAAGAATTTCCTTGTGCTTGTCAAAGTAGTCTGTCAGGACCTGCCGCAATCGCAGCCCCTCCTGGGTTTGTTCCATGGCTCCCACTTTATCCCATTCCCGCCACGATGTAAAGGGGAGCGATCAGGACAGCGTATATTCTCCTTTGGCTTTTGGAAGAAGAAGGATTTGCATTGGCATCTTGCCACAATCTGGTTAGTATCGAAAAAGGACTTGACCATGTATGTCCAGAGAACAGTGCAGCAGGCACTGAAGGACCTGACAAAATCATTTCCCTGCGTTGTTGTCTATGAACCATGGCAAGTAGGGAAATCCACCACCATTGAATTTACCTTTG
This sequence comes from uncultured Treponema sp., assembly GCA_937876905.1. GTDB lineage: Bacteria > Spirochaetota > Spirochaetia > Treponematales > Treponemataceae > Treponema_F. The sequence goes on along the minus strand of CALEFI010000089.1, from coordinate 43,206 downwards.
CGATGAATACAATCGAGTCACCTTGGATGACGTGGAAGACAGGGCTTTGGCCCAAAGCAATCCCCAGCTTTTTCTGGAAAGCCATCCATGGCCCTTATCATTGATGAAATACAAAAGGCTCCGATTCTGCTGGAAGAGCTCAAGAAAACCATCGATTCACAGCGGCTCATCTGGCTCAGGGAAGGACAGGAGCGACAACTGATGTACATTTTATCCGGCTCAAATCGTTTTGAGCTGCAGCAAGGCATTTCCGATTCCCTAGCTGGCCGTTGCGCCACCATCGAAATGGACTCCTTTTCCCAAGTGGAATGCCACCAGCAACAGGCAGAGCCCTTTAATCCCTCCATCGCATTCTTGCTGGAAAAGAGCGGGAAAGAAAAATTCCCCACCCTACTAAGGCACAAATCTTTGAAGATATTTTTCATGGACACAGGACTGTGTTCCTACCTTTGCGCTGGCCAACTGCCAAAATGCTGGAGGATTGCGCCATGAACGGTGCATTCTTTGAAACCTACGTTGTCAGTGAACTTGTGAAGAATTTCTGCGGATTCAACAGGGAGGCCAAGGACAAGATTTTTTTACTACCGGGATATTGACAAAAAAGAAATAGACTTACTCTATTTATGGAACAAAACACCATCATTCCCATAGAAATTAAGCTGACTATGAATCCCCAAAGTCCCACCCGGCACTTTTCGGTTCTGTCAAAATACAATATGCCCATTCAGCCTGGCCTTATTGTCAGTCCCTGAGACAAAATCAGAACTATCAATCAAGAAGCATAAGTATTGCCTGTGGAGCTTATTTAAATTGGGGAAAGATTCAAAAGAACGGTAACTATCCCGATATACGATGCACTTTCCCTTGGCAATAGCAAGGCCGCGATTGTTTGCCCTTCCAAACCCAAGGTTTGCATTATTTTCTATGAGAACTACTTGTGGAAAGTCTTGTTTCAGCATTTCAATGGAACCGTCTACAGAACCATTGTCTGAGACGATGACCTCGAAGTTGATTTCTGTGGTATATTTGTAAATGGAAATTAAGCAATCCCGCAACAATTCACGATGATGATGGATACGTCCATGTCAAACATTTTAACGCAAAAAACACCCTTTGGCAAACTGCTGTCACAAGGGCTTCGTTACAGGATGCCTTATTCACTATCCTCACTTGGTTACAGACACTTTGTTTTTAATGGTCTCAACTATTTGCATCACAAAATAATTCTTGAACAAGAACAGTGTCGAAAAATAAACTAATATTCCGATGCCTGTTGTCAATAGGATTTGGAGAAAACCCGAGAACAAGTAATCTTTAATAAAATAAAGCAGTAGACTCATTATTGTACAAGCAAGGCATGACTGGGCGAAAGGCTTTGCGAGCTTTCCAAACGGAATTAATTTGTGCAGTTGAATAATATAACAAAGCATCAAGATACACTCTGTTACAACAGTAGCGATACCAGCCCCGAGAGCCCCATACGGTGGGATGAGAAAATAATTCAACACAAAATTCACAAAGGCTCCAGCAATGACAGTATAGAGATACCACTTTTCCTTGGACAGGGAATTGAGGACCGTCCCTCCCAAAAAGCCTGCTGTTGAACTGAAGAGAATGACAGGAACCATAACATACATCGCAGGCAATGCGGGTAAAAAGGCAGAACCTGACAACAAAATAAGAATTGGCTTTCCTAGCAGGAACAAACCAGCCATAATGGGAAGAGAAAAACAAAGGATACAATTCATCATATTAAAAATTAGATTTTCATATTTTTCTTGTTCCTCGATTTTTCCTGCATAAACAGAAAGACGAGCAAAAAGCACAGTAAAAACAGCCGGAAACAAATCCCTAATCATTCGGGTCAATTTTGTAGCAGCAGAATAAAAGCCTACCTCTTCATTGGTTGAAAGGAAACCCAACATTGACGTGTCGAGCATAGTGAAGACGCTAATAGCCAATGTTGAACCAAAGAAAACAAAAATGGGCTTTACATGTTTTTTTAGTTCTAGCCTACCAAGACCTGTAAATGAAATAAACTTCCTTGCATGTATTATATTAAAAATATTAGAACCGACAGAAGATACGACACCTATCCCAGCATACATAAGATAATCTTCCTTCTGTTTTACAAAAGTGAAGAGCAAAATGATACTGACAACCTGAAAAACAACTGATCGTAGCGCAATATACCCGTATTCCTCTACAGCTGAATACAACCAAGAAATGCCCATCGTCGTAAAAATTATTGTCACACTTGTCATATACAGCAGCATTCGATACTCATGGAACTTAGGAACAACAACAATGGAAATATACAACAAGATATACGCTATCAACGTTGACAAAAGATTTATGGTAAAAAGTTCCACCGTGAATTGAGACAATCGTTGCTTATCATGCCGAACTTTTGCAGCCTCTCGAATTCCATACGTTCCAATTCCCAAACTTGCCAACATTCCAAAATAATTTATAATTGAATTGGCAAAATTGACCTTGCCAGTTCCCTCTGGTAACAAAATTCGTGAGGCATACGGAAAGGTTATCAAGGGAAAGAGCAGACTCATTATTGTGCGCAAGATATTATAAAACGCATTCTTCTTCAGTGATTTTTCAGCCATTCACCCCTCTATAGCATTGCGGAACATGCTAAATGCCTTTTCCCATGTAAATTGCCGGATATGCTCATTTCCCGCCTTTGCAAGCCGAGTGCGCAAGCTATCATCCTTAATCAGGGTTATAATGTTGTGTGCCAATGATTCCACATCAAAAACTGGAGACAGAAGAGCTGTTTTATCATGTATTGCATACAGAGCAAACCCGCCTATATCAGTACAACACAGCACAGCACCACAAATCATAGCCTCTGCGGGGGGCAATGCCATTCCTTCAGCTTTACTTGCCGCAACGAAAATAGCTGCATTGTTGTAGACGGCGTTATGGGTTTCCCTATCAGGACATTGATGGTAGGTGTACCAATCCGGCAAGGTATCCGGCTTTTCAGGAGTGCCAAACATGGTGACATGAAGCTCCGGGATTTCCTCCTTCACTCTCTCCAGTGCCGCCATTGAGTCAACACAGCGTTTCCTGTCATCCTTATGGTAAAGCATGGCAACCTCTGTAGGACATCGAGCCTCTATAGGATTGGTCAACTTGAAATATTCAAAGTCAAATCCGTTGGGCACTAGCACCGCATCCTGTCCCACACACCTCACACGCTCCTGAAGCCAGGGGGCTATGGTTATTTTCTTCAATGGGAGCCGATAGGATTCATACACCACCTCATCACTGACACCCCATGCCTCAAAATCCTGGATGAAGTAAAATTTATTTTTTTCTGGAATTGATGTAACTGCTGCCAATTCATAAGCGGTACGAAGAGCTGTGGCGACAACCTTATATTGTGAAAAAGCTTTCATGGAGCGACTTGTAAATTTAAACACCAACACTTTCTTAACTCGGTTATCCAAGGCAAACCATTGGGCAGCTTTATAATGCCCTCTCCAACGGCGATAATAAAATCCAACCCACCTCTTGAAACGAAACAATGGATTTAAACACAAATCCTTATCATCCACAGGCAGATATGGATAAATGATAGACACATCATACCCAGCCTCCGCAAATCGGTTCGCATATTCATAGACTATCTTGTAGCCACCGACCGGCCCGTTCTCCCTGCTCGGCAAGAAGAACGCTATCTTGTTGTCAGCCTGCATAGCCAAGTTACCTCCAGCTGCCTTCCAATCCAAATGAGCCGCATTCTTTTTCAGTGATTTTTCTGCCATAATTTGCCGCCAGTATACCACGCTTGCAGCCCTTGGGGAATAGGACTTCCCACCGCAAAAAATCATGGACGGGGCGGGCGGGGAATTGTCACCTTGAACTGCTCACCCTCCCGGTCATCCTGAAAGATGATATCAGGCTGCCGCTTGAGGGCACGAACAATGCCTGAACCGATGCCACGGTACCGCATGAGCTTAGAGGCATAGGAGACAATCAGATTATTCCGTATGACTGCATTTCCCAGCTTGATGTTCTCAATGGTAAGGGAGTTGGGAAGACAGCCGGGGCTAATAATTTCAATCCTGTTGTCAAAAATGAAAATCCTGATGGGGGAATTCTTCGTGTAGTCCCGGTGGGTCAAGGCGTTCTGCATCAGCTCCTGCAAGGCAACCTCCGAAATCTCCAGGATGCCTGTGCTATTGTATCAGGCACAATCATCTCATCAACATACGACAAGCTACATCTCCTTCTGAACGCCGAAAAGAATCATGCCGCCCTTTGTATTTGCGAGGGCAATAATTTCTGCTGCGATGCTGTCATTGTTGTCAAGCGTCTCTTTGAATTGAACCCGGCTCGTCTCTCCGCAGGCAACAATTTCCAAAAGCTCAGGCTGTGTCATGCTTGCCACTATAGCAGTTTTATTTTCCTTGAACAAGGATAGCGGAGGCACTACAGCTCCTCCTGAATCAGCTCAACCATCTTGCTGATGTCGGCCTCGTGCATCAGATGATAATTCGACAATATTCTTTCCAAAGGATAGCTTTCCAAAAGCACCCGGAAGGGCTGCTGCAGCTTCCACTGGGCATAGGCCACCACAAAGCCAACCCAATACTCTGCCTGGGGGTAATATGGCTCTTGCAGCGCCTCCTCGACTTTCCCCTCAATATCCTGATACAAGAAAAACGCCAGCTCCAGCCCTGATTTACCGCTGAGAAAATCGGGGTTGCCAAATTCGATCTGGGTGGGAATAATGGACGACAAAAAATCCTGCTGCAATTCTTCTGGCGACTTGCCCAAGTTGCGCAGGCAAAACTGGAACAGGAAGCCGAGGTTCTTCTGCACATCAGACAGATACAGCTGGTCATAGCTCAATGCCATGCAACAACTCCGGGTTTCTAAAAATATCTACCAAATAGATGGCGTCCTGCACACTTAGGAAATCACTTGCATAACCGTCTGTATTTTTTGGCACGCCCACTCCTTTGCCAGCTCCAGATGCTGGGTGCAATAAAACCCCAAGCCATAGTCATTACGAGGATTACCAGCACCAAACTGTGGAGTCTCTATAATTCTTTCTGAACCGTGATAGAGTGTCATCGCTACAGGCTATACTTTGCTCCGAGGGAAATTTGTACATTATGCATCACTTCTAAAGTATTCTGATAATGGTTACTGACAATCCTATTATACACAATGCTTCCATATACATTGAACTCAGGGAGAATATAGTACATGGTGCTTAGCCCAAGGATAAAATTCGCCTCCCAAGAAGTGATATAGTTCTTATTAAGTTCTCCCCCGGCAGCGGAGGCATTCACCGCCTTGCTATAGATGAAATTATTGTCTGGATTCCACCGAGCCATCACGAGGGTGGACTTTCCCTTGGGGTAATAAACAGTAAAGTCTATATACTGCATATTACCGCCGTAACCATACCCCGTTCCAAGCCATTGTCCGCAATTGGTGTAGCCTTGGGTTACCTGATAGTGGAATCCAAAATTATACGGCCACTGCAACTGAAAGTCCTGTGACATCTCAGAAAAATTGACTTCTGCACGCAACTGGCCATACACCTGGTTCTTTTTGCTGATGTCGAAAGTCTTTTTGAGTCCGGTAGTAAATGCTAAAGTATGAAACGGATACCGAATGTACCCTAAGCTATCTGCCACAAAGTCATCGACTCCCACCTCACCGTAGACCTCGAATCCCACCTGGGGGAAAACCCAGTCAAAGCCAAAGCTCATCTTCTGGTCTTCTCCTGCCCCCTGTTCTCCCACGTGGGTATTTTCTGCCAAGGGCCAGATGTACTTCATGTTCGCCCAGTCCCACTTCACCAGACAAGTGCGGTTGGCAAAGAGGGTGAGGCCGGGAACAAAGGAGGGGGCGTAGGCAAGGGCCAGGCCGTGAATCATGTTGTGGTTGTTGCTGTCGTCATTGTCAAAGTAGTCGGACTCGGTAAGGCGGCCAGTCCAGATACGGGCCTCCACATCGCCCAAATACCAACCAAGCCAGGGCAGCACCACGGGCTGGCGGCGCAGGCCGATGTCCACCTTGGGATAGGAGGGGGCATTGTTGGAGTGGAGGATGGGATTCATAAAGGCGGGTCCCAGCCAGATGGCCTGTGTCCCAAAGCCCACCGTAAAGCTGTGCCACGTCCAGCGCACCTCGCTGTCTCCCCAATCGTACACAAAGAAGGGCTTGTCCCCGAAGCGCTGGGGAGCATCCACGCCCACATTCTTGCCATAGCCCCAGAAGTAGCCATAGGGACTGTCGGTATTGGAGGGCATGAGGTCAAAGCTCAGGTTCTGGCTAAAGCTCAGCTGGGGCTTGAGGGTGAGCTCAAAGCCGTAGCTTTCGAATCGGATGCCGGCGGTGAGGCTGGTGTTGTAGCCCTTTCCCTGCCACAGGGCTCCGTCGTTCTGGCCGTAGGGGGCGGCGGTATTGTAGCTGTTGTACCATTCCGGGCCGTAGACCTTCAGGTCAATTCCCTGGAGCAGACCCCGGGCAAACCAGTTTTCCGCCGGGCTTGCGTCCTGCCACAGGGTGAAGGTGGTTCCCAGATTGTTTCCGGCCCACACATGACTGCCCTCTGCGGCCTCTCCCTCCAGCCGCCACTGGCCGTCCGAGAGGGTGCGGTAGTTCAGGGCGGGACGGTTTGCCAGCCCCTGCAGGGACAGGAAGTCGTAGTAGTCCTCCTCGGCGGACTTCAATGCTTCTTGGGCACCTGCGCTTGCAGAAAGGAGGGACAGTGCAAGGACAAGGACGCTAATCAACCTGAAAGAAAACACACGCAGAAAGTTGGGAAAAAACATAGAATACCTCACCGCCACATAATACAGGACTCCCTCGTTTTGTACAACAGAACCCCACCCATTGTTTTCCATGCCGATTTATGTTACACTCAGCAGCAACGGAGGCATCATGCTCAAGGGGCGTCATTTAATAGAACCTGGTAATCTGAGTGTGCAGGAAATCGACGAGATTTGTGACTTGGCGGACCAGATGATTGTTGATTCAGCTGCTTTTTCTGATGTGTGTCGCGGGAGGATTCTTGCGACACTTTTTTTTGAGCCAAGCACCCGCACCCGGCTCTCCTTTGAAGCGGCGATGCTGCGGCTGGGAGGCTCCGTGCTGGGCTTTTCCGACTCAGCCAACAGCTCCACCACCAAGGGCGAGACCCTGGCGGACACCATCCGTACCGTGGCCTCCTACGTGGACATCATCGCCATGCGAAACCCCAAGGAGGGCTCCGCACTGGTGGGCTCCCAATACTCCTCGGTGCCGGTCATCAATGCCGGAGATGGCGGCCACCACCATCCCACCCAAACCCTCACGGATCTGCTGACCATCCGCTCACTGAAGGGCGGATTTGAAGGACACACCATCGGCTTGTGCGGTGACTTGAAATTCGGCCGCACCGTCCACAGCCTTGCCAAGGCCATGAGCCGGTACAAGAACAACCGCTTCGTCCTCATCAACCCGCCGGAACTGGAGATTCCCCAGTACATCACCGACCAGGTATTCCGTCCGGCAGGCATCGTGTGCCAGCAGGCCCTGCGGCTAGAGGAGGTTATCGGCGAGCTGGACATCCTCTACATGACCCGGGTGCAGGCGGAGCGCTTCTTCAACGAGCAGGACTACATCCGCCTCAAGGACAGCTACATTCTGGACAAGGAGAAGATGAAAATGGCCAAGGACTCCATGATTGTACTGCATCCCCTGCCCCGTGTGAACGAAATTTCCCCGGAGGTGGATGCCGACCCACGGGCCGCCTACTTCAAGCAGGTGAAATACGGCATGTTCGCCCGCATGGCCCTCATCGCAAAATTGACAGGAGTGCTCTAATGCTCAGTGTAAACACCATCAAGAACGGTCTTGTAATAGACCACATCCGCTCAGGCTGCGGCCCCCGCATTTTCTCGTGGCTGGGACTGGACAAGGCGAACTTTCGGGTTGCCCTGATTATGAACGTGCCTTCCCGGAAGCTGGACAAGAAGGACATCATCAAGATAGACAACATCATCAACATAGATTATTCCGTGCTGGGCTTCATCGACCCGAACATCACCGTAAACGTGGTGCAAAACGAGGAGATTGTAAAGAAAATTGACCTGGTGCTGCCGGAAAAGGTGGAGAACGTGATTCGCTGCAAGAATCCCCGCTGCATCACCACCAGCGAGCCCTACCTGAGCCAGGTGTTCCGACTGGTGAATCGGGAGCGCTCCGAATACCGCTGCGAGTACTGCGACGAGCTGTATCAGAGCGGACCGATGGGTTAGGCGGGGGACAAGCTCACTTTATGCCATCATAATGAGACCACATCCGTATGATTTTTACGATTCCCTGATAGGTGATGCCATTTACTGTGGAGTCCTCGTCCAAGATTTCATATACTAGGCGATGCTGGATATTTATACGCCTGGAATACAGACCGGCCAGATTACCAACCAAGGCTTCGCAGGGAGGTCTTGTGGGTTCAATTTTTAGAATCTCAAGCAAGGCCTGTGCCCTCTTGTCCAGCCTTGCGGCTTTCAGGCGGGGAATGTCCTTGAGCGCTTGCTTTTCATACACTATCCGATACATGCAGTCCTACCATTCAACCTCCGACTCATCCACGCAGTCTTCTAGCGGAGTCTTTCGTCCTTGGAGCAGGGATTCTGTCATCCCTGGAATGGAATTCAAGTGCATGGTCTCTTGGATTGCGTTCCAATCCTCCTCCCCGATGAGAACAGCGTTCTTTCCCCTAGAGTTTGTCAGGGTGACAGGCTGAGAGCTCTCGTTGACAAGGGCCATGATTTTGAACAGGTTAGCCCTGGCCTGCGTTGCGGTAACTGCCTTCATAATAGCCTCCTTGGTGTATTATAAGGTACGCCTTTATGTACGTCAACTGACCGCTGCGAGTACTGCGACGAGCTGTATCAGAGCGGACCGATGGGTTAGGCAGGGGCGACTTGATGCTATGCCTCGGCTTTGTCCTGCACATCCTCTGTGGGGATGGCCTGGCCCTCCGTCGTTGCAGTGACCTCCACCAGCTTGACTGGCTCCTTTTCGCCGGAAAAGAGGATGTCGTAGCCGCTGTAGCCCATGGCGGTAATCATGCCGGAGATGACCTCCTGGGCCCGCTTTTCCACCTCCCGCATAAAGCCGTATTCCACCAGCAGCTGCTCAGCGTCGGCCTTCCGCTGCTGCACCTCGTCCATCACCTCGGAGTTGTCGATGCGGCAGAAGGAGCTGGACTTTTCGTCAAATTTCTCCAGCTTGATGATTTCATGGCCGGTGATGGCAGCCTGGGGCAGCTGCACCCGGATGGTGTCGTTGTGGTGGTCAACCTCAAATCGGCAGTCCTCCAGATGCTGTATGCCGCCCTCAATTTTTCCCACGTACTTGTAGATGCCGTGGCTTTTGAACAGGCCGCCAGCCCTGCTCTTTTTTAACATCACCACGTCGGTATAGATGGTGGAAAGGACTCCCAGACGGGAACAGCCCACCATCTGGCGGAACACCACGGCATCCAGCGGCCGCCGTTCATCCTTGGTTGCCACAAATCGTCCCACGGCAGTGCCGGCTTTGGTGAGGGAGCGCTTGAGAATAAAATAGGCGATGATGATGCAGATGAGGGGAACCAGCGCTGAGACGATGGCGGCCACTGCCCCCCAGACACCGGTGGGCTTGCGGGGAATCAGCAGCAGGATGAGGGGAATTGCCACGGCGGGCAGCATCACCAGAAGGATTTTGCCCTTGGTGCTGCGGAAAAAATTGATGGTCTTGCCCATTGAGTGCCTCCTTTGGATGCTGGTGTTGCTGTGTGGCCGCTATTTTAGCAGGCGGCTCAGCAGTTGGTCCTTCTGCCGCCAGTTCTTGCTGACCTTTACTTGTAGGTCCAGGTCGATTCGATAGGAAAAGATTTTCCGCAGGGCCTTGATGGACTCCACCCGGATGGTCTTTATCATGCTGGCACCCTTGCCGATGACCATACCCTTCTGACTTTCCCGCTCCACGCAGAGAAAGGCCCGCACCCACAGCTCCTTGCCGTTCTTGCGCCATTCCATGTCGGCAATGTCCACGTAGATGGCGTGGGGCAGCTCTTCGTGGAGGCGGTTTATGGCCTGCTCCCGGATGATTTCTGCAATGCGGAAGTCCACCTCCTGGTCGGTGTAGAATTCCTCCGGGTACAGCTGCTCCGCCTCCGGGGAAAGGCTGTAGAGGGCTTGGAGCACCTGGTTGATGTTGGTGTCCTTTTCGGCGGAAATGTCGATGACACGGCTGGATTCCAGCTGGGGAAAGGTGGTGGCCAGAAAGGTGCGCACCAAGGCTACACGGGCTTCGGGGGAATCAATCTTGTTTACGGCCACCACCGTCTTGTGGAGATGGGGTGACACTAGGGCTGCGGTGAGCTCCTCCTCCTTGCCGGGGCTGCGGGTGGAGTCGATGATGTAGAGGATGGCATCGGCACTGTCCAGCTGCTCGGCGGCGATTCCCTTGAGCCGAAGGTTCAGCTTTTTTTCCGAGTCATGGTAGCCGGGGGTGTCCACAAAAACCAGCTGCCCTAATGACGTGTTTACGATACCACGGACAGCATTGCGTGTCGTTTGGGGAACGGGGGACACGATGGAGATTTTTTCTCCGCTGGCCGTGTTCAAAAAGGTGGACTTTCCCGCCGAGGGCCGCCCCACAATAGCCACCACCGCCGTTTTTGGCCCAATAGGCTGAATTTCGTCTTGTTCGGGGGTAGAAATAAAGTCACTCACGGGATGCAGTATAGCATGGTAGGACTAAAAGTGAAAGTGGCAACAGGGAAATCCTAATCAGCCTTGCACTTCGCTATGCTCACAGTTCAGCTGCTCAGGGGACCTCCCTGTTGCCCCAACACTTTCGTTCATGGGCTATACTGTTGGGTAGATGGGGCTGGTTCTATTAATTTTTCGTAGGGGCGGGGGCCTGATATGCCTGATTGAGTTGCGGAACCTCCTTTGATTGCGTCCGTAACTGTGAACTTATTGTTATATTCGTTAAAAAAATAATCTTTAGCCACGTTAAGCCAGAAAAGTGTGGTTGGAGTTTCTAGTGGCTCATTAACCAATAAGTCCCTGTCACTATAATTTCCAGTGAGTAATGCACCTCGTCCTATCTCTTCTTTCTCCCCTTTTCCTTCTATCTTCTCCATTAGTTGCTTTACAAAGTCAGCTCCTTTTTCAGCAAAGTTGTCCTCAAAATTCTTTAAATCAGAAAACTTATTATTACTAATTTTCTCTATTGCTTTTGATAAGCTTTCCCCTTTGTAAATTAAAAAAAGCAATTTATCAAGTCCTTGTGCAAGGTCTGTAGCTTCTAGAGTCTTACTACCACTAGCAAGATAACTGAGGTACAGAACAGCAAGATAGCCTGTTTTATATGTGGCGGTTATATTATCACTCGTAAGAGAATATTTGTCACTTGATAATTTTTCTTGTATCTCATTTAGAGCTGTATTTTGATTTATTCCAAACCCGTTTTCACGCCGAATAGTATCTACTGCACCACAAACAGCTTCTGCTGTTCCTTCTATAAACCATTTTGGAAAAGTATCATTTTCTGAATTAAGATTAGTATCGTAACCTGAAAAGCCACGAGTCAAAGTTTCGCACATAAAGGCATGCATCATTTCATGTGCAACGGTAACTTCTAATTCTTGTCTCCAAAAATCTTGTAATACATCCTTACTCCATTTAAAATCAGAATAATTAACGGTGAGATAATAGGCAAATGACAAGATTGTTTCGCCATCTATATCCTCTTTACCTAGGGTCATCGAAAAAGAAGCCTTTGCAGTATCACTGTCATTGGTATTCAATGCCAAGCCCATACCAATTACTTGGTCTTTTAAATGGCCAAAGGTGCGGGGGAATCTTTGTAACAGGGCATTTGTTGCTTGTGGAACAATTTCATTCCGTAGAATTTCCATGAGGTGGAGAGCCTGGGCTTTGTTAGGCTGTGCCGATAGTGCTCTTTCTAGATTTTCTTCTGTAATTTCTATGTTTCCATACTCAAGATAATCTTCCAAGTGAGCTGGAGGATTTTCTTGAGGTGTATTTTGAGTGAAAGTAGTACCTGAGCCATTCTGTGAACTGGCATCTGAGGTATTTGTAATATTCTGGTCTTGATTTTTAAAATCTATTAATTGGTTGCAGGAGAGAAGGAGTATAGTTGTTAGTGCCAGCACCATTTTTCTCATGATTTTCATTGATGAAATCCTCCTTGTATAAAATTAACATCAAAATACTATCACACATTCTTTTTCTTTATCTATAATTTTTTTTGATATTTTGAAAAAAAATCAAGGCTGAATTTGGTCTTGTTCGGGGGTAGAAATAAAGTCACACACGGGATGCAGTATACCACAGGGAAATGAAGTGGGCAAGGGGCGTGGCAGTCTCTTGGCGGAAAGCTGGGAAGGCGATGGACTCCGGGATGCCGACCTGCTTCCAAACGAGCCCTTTGACACACCCTTGTTCTGGCTCCATGTACGCCATGATAGCTATACCAACAAATTCGAGGATAAGATTTCCGCTGCCCAAATGTTCAAGGGTGGAGCCGCCTATAAAGACGGCGTGCCTGGACTGGGAGTAAGCGCACGCTAGCCTGTTGCTCCACTCCTTGCCTGCACCAAGTGGCTGGGAGGATGGATTTTCCCGTCCTCCCAGCCAGCCACCGCTAATTCCTGTCAGGGCAGTGAAGCTCGTCGGTGCAAATGTTCACCTTGAATATGTTCTTGTACTTCGCCGCATCGGTCAGCACGCGGTTTTTGTTCTCCAGCCGGGTGCTCAGCCCCTCGGTTCCATTCACCAGCGTCACCATGGAGTCGGACTTGGGGTTAAACACCACAAAAGTATAAAATTCTTTAGGATTGCTCCCTCTGATGTCAGACTTCTTTTTGATAGACAGGTAAAACCTGTCAGGAACAGGCGACATGGAGCTCTGCGTGTTCGGGTCAAAAATCTTCTCCTTTGTGGAGAAGTCCTTCAGGAGCGCCGCCGTATGAAGCAATCCTGATTGACCTGACTGCCCGAATTCCAAGGACACGGGGCGGGTTCCCCCCCACCAGCGTCCGCCAGTTCCCGGAGGTTCCGACAATCTCGGTCAGAAGGATTAAAAAAACAGCCCCGAAAAATATCGGGGCCGTATTCTCTTTCAGCACGAAGCCTGACAAAATCTCACTGACGGGCGCTGCTTCCTGGAGCCACCGCCCCCTCAGCCACGTATTTTTTCAGCTGGGCGGCGGCCACCTTGGGATTGGTGATCACCGACGGCCCCGCAATGCAGCCGCCCTCGCAGGCCATCACCTCGATGAGATTGGGGCTCTGGTCGGTGTAGGGGACGGCTCCCGCATTCATCTTGCCAAAGTGTGCCAGCTGCTTCATGCCGCCGCCGGTAAGTCCATTGATGACTGCTGCCCGCAGCTTTTCTGGATGCTTGAGCCGCACCCGCACCGCCTCTGCCACGCCTCCACTGGCGGCAAAGCCACGGCCGGTGGCGCTGGGAATGATGGAGCCGGGCTCCGCCTCCACCTTGGCCACGTCAATGTCTTTGGCCACCAGAAAGGCCCCGATTTCTTCCACGGAAAGCACATAGTCCACAAACTCGTCGTCCATGCCCTCCCGCCGCTTGGCAAGGCAGGGCCCAATGAACACAGTGACGCAATCCGGGTCGGCACGGCGGGCCAGCTCGGCGGTGTAGTGCATGGGTGTGCGGGTTTCGGAAATGCAGGACTCCAGCTCCGGCACATGGCGGCGAACCGCCCGCACGTAGGCAGGACAGCAGGAGGTGGTCATCATCTTGTGGCCCGCCTCCATCCGCTCCTCGAATTCCTTGGCCTCGTTGTCGGAGGTGATGTCCGCACCGATGGCCACCTCCCAAACCCTGGCAAACCCCAGCTGCTTCAGGGCACCCTCCAGCTGGCCGGGAGCCACACGGAACTGGGCGGCGATGGAGGGGGCGTACATAGCCACCACCTTGCGGCCGTTCATAATGTGCTTGATGACATCCACCAACTGTCCCTTGTCCATCATGGCACCAAAGGGACATTCCCTCATGCAGTTGCCGCAGAAAATGCACTTGTGGTAGTCAATCTGCTCCTTGCCCCGCTCATCCTTGGTGATGGCACCAACCGGGCAGGATTCCTCGCAGGGAACGGGAATCTTGATGATGGCGTGGTAGGGACAGTTCTGCATACAAAGGCCACAGTTGACGCAGGCATCCTCGTCGATGTGGGCACGTCCCTGCTTGATTTCGATGCAGTTTTTGACGCAGTTGGTGATGCAGGGACGGGCAAGGCAGGCTTGGCAGGCGTTGGTGACCATGTAATGAGCCTTGACGCAGGCATTGCAGGCCTCGTGCAGGACGGTGAGCATGGGCCAGGTGGGCTTTTCCCGCTCCAGGGCCTCCCGTGCGAATTCCCCCAGCTTCTTTTCGTCGTCGTAGTCCTCCACGCTGTGACCCAGCCGAGCCATCACCCGCATCCGCAGAATCTCACGGTCGTGGTAGATGCAGCAGCGGGTTGGCTCCTTTCCCAGCGGAGCCATCTCACGAGGAATGTAGTGGACACCCTCCTCCAGCTTTCCCTCCAGCTGGAGCCTTGCGATGCGAACCAGAATCTCCCGCTTGAGGTGGGTCGCCTGGTTGTTTATGTTCAGCATGAGTGGACCTCCTTGATAAGTCTGAGTATAAGCGAGTTATACTCTAAAGAAGAAACGGAGCACCGGGAAGATGTATTCCCGGCCAAACCTCTGACGTTCATTTTGAGCCGAACACCTTGCCCTTCTATAATCCTATAAAATATTATCGATTAAGTCAAGAAAAACTTGACATCCTGCGGACAAAGGGTTATTCTCCTGCCGCGCAGTTTATGATTCCTCAAAAACTCCTGCGCGTAAGAAATTAAAATCCTTAAGGAGGAGACATGAAAAAAATCCGACTGATGATTCGGCGGGAATATGAGGACTTCAGGCTCCTGGTGCGCAGCATTCCTTCCCTCACCATCACACTCTTCGTTCTCTCGGTAGTTTGCGCCAATCTAATGGCAAACAAGGAATTGGTGAGCTACAAGTATGTAGCTCTGGATTGCGGGACTGTTTTTAGCTGGGTTATGTTCCTGTGCATGGATGTGATTTGCAAGCGGTGGGGAGGCCGGGCCGCCATAAGGGTTTCCCTGCTGGCACTGACAATCAATCTGGGGGTATGCGGGAGCTTTGCCCTGTTGTCACTGGCACCAGGCTCCTGGGGAGCCTTTCACGACAGCGGCCTTGTGGAAGTGAACAGCGCCCTAAACGCAACCTTCGGCGGCTCCTGGTACGTGGTGCTCGGCTCCTCGGTGGCCTTCGTCGTGTCGTCTGCCGTAAACGCCCTGCTGAACAGCAGCATCGGAGCTGCCACAAAGCTGGCCGGATTCAAGGAATTTGCCCTGCGCTCATACCTTTCCACTGCCATCGCCCAGCTGGTGGACAACCTCATCTTTACCACGCTGGTGTCCAAGGTCTTCTTCGGCTGGACCTGGACGCAGGTGCTGGCCTGCGCCCTGATTCAAGCCCTCTGGGAGCTTCTCTGCGAGGTTCTGTTTTCCGGCCTGGGCTACAAGGTGGTGTGCAGCTGGGAGCGGGATGCCGTGGGCCAGGAATATTTGGAGCGGCAGGCGGAGCAGACTGCCTACTGACAGCCAAAGCCCTGCCACATCCGCTCTACTACCCCGCCGGTTTTGTCAAGTCTGGGTCCGTCCCGGAGGCAACCTTGGCAGCGGAGCCTGTCCTGGCGCCGGCTGGTGCGCCGGAAGCGGCCCTTTGGTCAGCCTTCGGTGTTCTGGCGCTACGGGGAGAATGGGCGGTGAGAAAGCCAAAGAGACTTCCACAGAGTCCGCCCACGATGTGAGCGAGCGAGGCCACATCCTTGTCCTGAAAGCCTGTGGCCAGCTCCCTCCCCATGAACAAAACCAAAACCAGGAGGAAGGTCAGGGGAATCTGATGCTTGCTGATGGCCGTAAAGGACGAGAGCAAAATCATCATAAAGGCGACTCCACTGGCTCCCAGCATGGGGCGGGGAATAAAGCACACATTCAGCACGCCTGTCACCAAGGCGGTGATGACTATCATCAAGGTGAGCATGGCCGAGCCGTAGCGCTCCTCCAGCAGCGGCCCCAGTAGCAGGATAAAGGATATGTTCCCCAGCAGATGGCTCCAGTCCTGGTGTCCCAAAACGTGGGTAAAGAGCCGGATGTAGTCCAGCACACTGGTCAGGTCAAAGGTCATCTCTGCCCCAATCCGTCCGGGGGCGGTAAAGAAGGTTCCTATCAACCCTGGCAGCAAAAACTGGTTTGCTGCCAGAAGCGCAACCGTCCAGATGGAAAAGGTGAGCGTAACCGGCGCATTGTAGCTGATTCTAAGCCTTGCCCGCTTCTTCGCCATGCTAGTCCTCAACCTCCACCACCACGGGGCAATGGTCCGAGCCCATCACGTCGGCAAGGATGCTTGAGGACAAAACCTTGTCTGCAAAGGAATTGTTCACACATTGGTAGTCAATGCGCCATCCGATGTTCTTTTCCCTGGCCTTAAAGCGGTAGCTCCACCAGGTGTACCTTCCCGGCTCCTGGCAGAACCTGCGGAAGGTGTCACAGTAGCCGTTGGTGGTAAAAAACTCCATCCAGTCCCGCTCCTCCGGCAGGTAGCCGGGGTTCTTCTCGTTGGCCTTGGGGTTGGCCAAGTCGATTGGCTTGTGGGCGATGTTGTAGTCGCCTCCCAGCACCAGATTAAAGCCGTCGGCAACCAGCCGGTCGCAGAATTCCTTCATGGCGGCGCAAAAGCCCAGCTTGTAGCCCAGCCGGGCGCCCGCTTCCTGACTGTTGGGAAAATAGGCGCTGATTACCGCAAGCTTTCCATACTTTGCCACCAGCACCCGCCCCTCATCATCGTATTCCGCCACGTTCATAAGCTCCACAGAGTCCGGCTCCGTGCGGCTGTAAATCGCAGTGCCGGAATAGCCAGCCTTCTTGGCGCTGGCCCAGTAGGAAAAATAGGTGCCGCCCTCCCAGGTGGGGGCCAAAAGCGCTTCCGAAAGCTGCTCCTTGCGAGCCTTTGTCTCCTGAATGCACACCACGTCGGCACCAGACGCTGCAATCCAATCCAAGAAGCCCTTCTTCTCCACGGCACGAATGCCGTTCACATTCCAGGAAATAATTCTTTTCATAGCCGGGAGTCTACCACAAAACCCGTGTTGATTAAAGCCCGCTCATAAGATATGCTTGCACCATGAAGCTCTGGATTAAGTACCTCATCGGCATTGTGCTGGGCCTGTTCGCAGCCGTCATCATTCCCATGGAAAGCCCTCTTGTTTCCAACGCATTGAATTTCCTTGCCGAATTTGCCATCCGATTCGGACGATATACACTCCTGCCAACCCTCTTCTTTGGCGCAGCAATCTCCGTGTTCAAGCTCAGGACAGGGGGACGCATTCTGTCCACCTCCCTGTGGATTCTGGTGGTGCTGGTGGCGGCTGCCGTCACCCTCGCCCTTGTGGGCCTCCTTTCCATCCTGATTGTCCGCCTGCCCCGCATTCCCATCCCCACCAGCAAGGTGACGGAGGTGGCCTCGGTCAGCGTACGGGACCTGGTGATGGGACTGCTGCCCTTCTCCAGCTTCCAGTCCTTGATGGACGGTGTGTACCTGCTTCCCGCCTTCGTGCTGGCAGGACTGGCAGGCGCTGGCTGTGCCGTGGATACCAGCGACTCAAAGGTAGCCATCTCTCTCTTTGACTCCTTGGCACGGGTGTCCTACAGCGTCATGGGCTTCTTTGTAGACATGCTGGCAGTGGGAATGATTGCCGTCTCCTGCTACTGGATGGTGGATGCCGCAGCCGTGTTTATGGCCGGAATGTACCTTCCGCTCATCGCCATGCTCTTTGTCCTGTTCCTGCTGGTGGTCTGCGTCCTGTATCCCCTGGCCCTGCGATTCTTCTGCCGCGGAACCCGGTCAGTCCGAGTTTTGTATGCCAGCATCTGTCCCATCCTGACAGCCTTCTTTTCCGGCGATGCGAACCTCACCCTGCCAGTGGCCATGCGCCACGGTTCAGAAAGCCTTGGCATCAAGCGGCGGGTGAATTCCATTGCTTATCCAGTGCTCTCCATCTTTGCCCGCAGCGGCTCGGCCCTAGTCACCTCCATCTGCTTTGTGGTGATTCTTCGCTCCTACTTCAGCCTTCCCATCTCCCTTGCCGATGTCCTGTGGATTGGAACGACCTCCTTTGTCCTCTCCTTTGTTCTGGGCGGCATTCCCGTCGGAGGCTCCTTTGTGGCCCTCACCATCATGTGCACCATGTACGGCCGTGGCTTTGAGGCCGGCTACCTGCTGCTGAAGCCTGCCGCCGGCGTCATCGGTGCCTTTGCCGCCGCCATCGATGCCGCAACCATCATGTTCGGCTCATACTTCGTGGCCTTCAAGACAAAGACCATCGAGCACTACGACATAAGGCGCTTTATCTGATGACGACAGGATTGCCTGCAAGTGTGGCCGAAAGGTTTTCACGCCAATTCATCCGCAGTGGAGGGACATCCCCTGCTGAATCGGCGTGGAACCCCTACATATCGGCATAAAATTAGAATAAGTTTAAAGAAATTGCCTAAAATGAACTTGATACTATTTAAAGTATCGTGTTAGTATAAAAATAGATTTTCTTGAGAATTAGCACCGGTTTAAGGAGGTAAAGTTTATGAACAACCCTTGGTGGGAACAGCAGCAGCAATTGCTCAAGCTGTGGAGCGGAGCTATGAACGGCGGGGTTCCTGGAATGGAAGCCTATCAGAACATGTACAAAAACATGATGCCGAACGTAGCTGAGTATTGGTCAAAGATGGGACAGATGATGCCCTTCAAGAACCTGTTTGGCAATATGCCCAACATGGAGGCTTGGACCCAGATGTGGAGCGGCAAGATTCCTGGAATGGATGCCTACACCAAGCTCTTTGACCTGTGGAAGGGAATGGAGGATCCCGTCGCCTTCCTCCAGAACTATCAGGAAAAGTACACTGACTTCATGCAGGAAGTGTTCAAGAATTTCCTGCCCGCCGGTAGCATGGCCCTCTTTGAGAAGCCCCAGGACCTGGCAAACACCTGCATCGACTTTTACAAGAACTTCCTGAGCCCCTGGATGCAGATTGACGCTTCCATCATGGAGCGCATTGCCGCCGGAGACCGCCGTGCCTACATCGACTTCTTCAAGGACTTCAACACCAAGTACGAGGAGAGCGTGGAGAAGATGTTCTCCATGATGGGAATGGGAGCGAACCGCGAGGCCAACGAGGACCAGATGAAGGTGGTAAATGCCTACATCAAGATGCTGTTCACCGCCGGTGAGCTGTCTGTCCTCATCTCCGACTCCATCCGGGACAGTGCCAAGGTTCTGGTGGAGCGCTACCAGAAGGACATCAAGGAAGGAAAGGTTGTCACCACCTTCCGTGAGTTCTATGACCTGTGGTACAAGGTGACAGAAGAAGTTCTCCTCGGCCTGCTGAACACCGACGAGTTCTCCAAGGTCTTCGGCGACTTCTCCGACAAGTATGCCCAGTACATGATTGCCCTGAACAAGGTGCAGGAGCGTATGCTGGCTTCACTGCCCATTCCTACCAAGACGGACATGAACAGCCTGTACAAGACTGTTTATGACCTGCGCAAGGCCGTTCGTGACTTGACCCGTGAGGTTGAGGGATTGAAGGGAAAGAAAGGAGATAAGTAAGGATGAGCGAGAACGTTTTTGAGAAGAACCTTCAGCAGTTCGCTGAATTCCAGACCAACATGACCAACAGCGTCATGAAGATTTTCGAGCAGTTTGACCTGCAGAAATCCATCACCGAGATGACCACCTATCAGGACAAGCTGACCAAGGGCATCAAGGTTCTGATGGACATGAAGCCTGAGGATGCCGCCTCCGACCTGCTGGAAAAGGAAGAGGTACTCCGCATCGGCAAGATGCGCCTGTTCCACTACAAGCCCATCGTAACCGGCAAGAAGTTGGTGAAGACCCCTCTGCTGATTACATACGCGCTGGTGAACCGCCAGTATATGATGGACATCCAGCCCGACCGCAGCGTCATCAAGAGCTTCCTTGAGGGTGGCCTGGACGTATACGTCATCGACTGGGGCTATCCCACCGGCGAGGACATGTACATGTCCATGGATGACTATATCAACTGGTACATGGACGACTGCGTGAACTACATCCGCAAGGCCCACAAAGCAGACAAGATTAACCTGCTTGGCGTATGCCAGGGTGGTACCTTCTCCACCATCTACTCCGCACTGAACCCCGACAAGATCAAGAACCTTGTCACCATGGTTGTGCCCATCGACTTCTCCGGCAACGACGCACTGCTGTTCCGCTGGAGCAAGTTCATGAACATCGACTCCCTGGTGGATGCCTACGGCGTTGTTCCCGGAGACATCATGAACTTCTGCTATCTGATTCTCAAGCCCCTTGAGCTCACCATGAACAAGTACATCAGCATGGTGGACAAGATGGACGACCCTGAGTTTATGAAGAACTTCATGCGCATGGAGAAGTGGGTGTTCGACAGCCCCGATCAGGCCGGCGAGACCCTGCGCCAGTTCATCAAGGACATGTACCAGGACAACAAGCTCATCAAGAACGAGCTGGTTCTGGGTGGCAAGCAGGTGAACCTGAAGAACATCACCATGCCCCTGCTGTGTGCCTGTGCTGAGTACGACCACCTGGTGCCCCTTTCCGCCAGCCGTCCCCTGCTGGACGCTGTTGGCAGCACCGACACCCAGTTCATTTCCTTCAAGACTGGACACATCGGAATGTATGTGTCCTCCCAGTCCCAGAAGACCATCGCTCCCCAGATTGTGGAGTGGCTCACCTCCCGCTCCTAATGCTGGAAACCGCCTTCGGGCGGTGTGAGCAGGCTGCCTAGAAACAGGTGGCTTAAAACAAGGGCATCCCGGCGGCAGCCTTTCTGGTTGCTTGCCGGGATGCCTTTTTTGTTAAAAAACAATGAAATAGCTACAAGAACATTGACACCCTGCCGAAACACATGTTATAAAGGGAATG
Source organism: uncultured Treponema sp. (assembly GCA_937876905.1). Taxonomy (GTDB): domain Bacteria; phylum Spirochaetota; class Spirochaetia; order Treponematales; family Treponemataceae; genus Treponema_F. The sequence goes on along the minus strand of CALEFI010000089.1, from coordinate 22,119 downwards.
GACATATTTGCCTTATTTCCATATACAGGAAGAACTTGCCCAATGAGACCAGACCTTTCCGTCCGCCTTGCCGCAGCAGCGGTCGCCAGCGTGCTCCTGCTTGCCTCCTGCCGCCCCGTGCTGGAGGTGAAGCCGGTGGAGTCGGAGCCGCCGACCCCAGAATATGAGGTGCAGTACAGCTACCTGAATCCCGACGGCAGCGAGAGCCTTGTGCCCACGGACATCCGGGTATACAGCACCACCAAGGACGGGGTGCGGCAGCCCGGCTACGCGCTGGTGCAGCTTGCGAAGCCCGGCGTCTTCTCCATCATGTTCACCGACGACGTGTCGGACCCAAAGGCCGACTTCCTGCAGCTGTTCTTCATTTCCGGGGCGGGGCTGCCGCTCAGGATAGTGAACAGGTTCACCGTGGTGGGGAAGGACGGCAGCAAGACCCAGAAGACCGTAGTAGGGACTCCCTCCGAGTATGACGAGGCCAGCCAGACCTTCGACGTGGCCTTCTCCTCCGTGGACGACCACTCCGACACCATGGTGCTGCAGGGCGTGGTGCTGAACAAGAAGCTCCTTGAGGCGAAGGAGGGCTTCAACCAGTACCGGCACAACTTCGACGAGTACCTGAACTACCTGCTGGTGGGAGGCACCGCGGTGGCCTATGCGCTCCAGCAGCGGGTGCAGGCGGAGGACACCGCTTGGACGGCGGGTGCGGCCCAGCCGTCCCCTTGCCGTCCCCGGTCCCCGTGACCTCCCGGTTCGGGTGGGGCGACATCTGGAATGGCGTTAAGGGCGTTGCCAAAGCGTTCTGCAATCTGGTGTCCGTGGTGTCCTTTGCGGTGGCGACCGCCGTGTCGAAGGTGGCCACCGTCATCAACGCCCCCATCCTGCATGTGTTTGCGGCCGTCACCTATTTTACGGGGGTGGTGGCGCAGGTCATAGCCGACCAGCTGATGCCCGACCCCTATTATCCCACCGACTCGTCGGGGGGCGGGACGCAGATGGATCCGCCGGTGGTGTTCATCTGGGAGGTGGACGAGCATGGCAGTCCTGCGGAGGTCCCGACGGATTCCGCCCTGTACTTTGACAACGACGGCACCATCCACCTCCATGTGGAGGACGACGTGGACACAAAGAAATACTTCAAGGTGGCGACCAGTTTGGGAGCCTTCGATGTTATGACAGTACAACACAGCTTGCTCTCTCAGGACTTTGAGCATAAAGTAGTAGCCTGCGAGGATATGGGATTCTCTACCAATTTAATTTCGGAGCACACCAGGGCAATGGAGTTCTGCCCGGAATTTTACCTAGAAATCTCACGAACCACTGGACAGTATGATTCAACAAAATCTAAATCCTACATCTTCCTGAGTTTTCCTGGATTGAACGCCATCATGCAGCTGAACGGTCAGAAGGCTGAGCTGGAGGATGCCACGGGAGCGGATGTGAGGCAGAAGTGTCACAACAGCTTCAAGATAAATATCTGTGAGTCGCAGACCTTCTGCCAGAGTCCTGCCGCCCCGTAAGGGAATTTTATTCGGCGGATAGCCTGAAAAACAAGGGCATCCCGGCGGCAGCCTTTCTGGTTGCTTGCCGGGATGCCTTTTTTAAAGCCAGGAATCGGGCTACAAAACCCGATTTTCCAACTAAAGCTAGAACAGGAACGAGGTCAGGGCAAAGATGAACTGGCCCTCGGCCTCAAGGTGGCAGCCATGGCCGCCAGGGAGCAGCACCTCCTGGTAGTTGCCGCCCCGCTTTCGGTACTCGTTCAAAAAGTAACGGGTCTGGGAAATCATGGGCTGGGGCGGAAAGCGGCTGTTGCCCGGCCAGCCCGGCACCATTCCCTTCTTTCCCAGGTAGCCAAAGTCCAGGATGGAGTTGTCGCTGACAATGACATCATCTACACCCCGAATCCACAGGATGTCCGGCTTGCGCAGGATTTCCAGCAGCCCCTCCTGGTTCGACCATTTGGGCGACATGGCATTCAGCACGCCCTCCTCCCCCGGCAGCACGTGGGGCCAGCTCACCGCATAATAGTAGTCCCCCGGATACATGCCGTCCCCAGTCTGCACGCTCGTGATACCGGAAATCAGCACATCCTCCAGCTCTGTGTCGATTTGGAAGGAGGGGGAGAAGTAAAACTGATGAAGGATTTCGGAGTAGGCCGCCCGCCCACGGATAGCGGTTGCCAGAGTAAAGGCCTTGTTAGCACAGCCCGCCCCAGTTCCCAAGCCCAAAGGATAGATTGGCTCTCCAGTTTCATCCTTGGTGCCGCCAAAGCCGTAGGGCGGGCAGGGAGCCAGCAGAATCAATTTTTCCACCCGGTCACTATAGTCGATGGTGTAGCGCATGGCCACACCGCCACCAAGGGACCATCCCAAAAGGCTAAAATGCTCCCACCCCAAGGCATCGGTGAATTCCACCAAGTCATCACTCCAGTCACGAAAGCCCCGTGTGGCGTCGATGGGGCGGGCCTGGGAATTGCCAAAGCAGCGCAGGTCTGGAATCACCACGTCAAAATACTGGGAAAGGGGCTCCAGCAAGGGAAGGAAAAAGACGGATGAAGAAAGATTGCCATGGACGAGCAAGAGTTTCTTGCAGTTACTCTCTCCGGCCCGGTAATAGGCCGTTTTCAGACGGCCAGTTGTCAGGTACTGTTGCGTGTGCTGTTCAAACAAAAAAAAACTCCTCGAATACAATTTTTCTTGACGTAAGATATATCGACACCCGGATGGTGCGTCTAGCTTGCCTAGGAATTCACAAAGGTAGTAAGCGTGTAGAGGAAATGCTCCTGCCCCTCAAGATGGCAGGCGTGCCCCCCGTGCATGACGGTCTCCACATAGTGTCCGCCCTTCTTTTCATAAAGCTCAAAGAAATGGCGGGTCTGGGAAATCATGGGCTGGGGCGGAAACACCTTCATGCCAGGCCAGCCAGGAGCCATCCCAATGGCCCCCAGATGCCCAAAGTCCAGGATGGAAAAGTCGCTGACAATTACATCATCGGTGCCACGAATCCACAGGATGTCTGGCTTTTTTCCCAAGTCCAATAGCGGCTTGAGGTTGATGTGCTTAGGCGACATAGTGTTCAGCACACCATGGTCTCCTGCCAGCACGTGGGGCCAGTGGACAGTGTAGTAGTAGTCGCCGGGGTACATCCTGTCGTCAAGCTTCATGCTAGCCAGACCGTCTATCAGCATGTCCTCGATAACGGAGTCAAGGCGGAAGTTGGGCGAAAAGCAAAAGCTGTGCAAAAGCCCGCTTAAAACCTGCTTTCCCTGGGCGGCAACCGCCATCAGGAACTGCTTGTTTGCCGAACCAGCCCCAGAGCCGAGTCCCAGCGGCAGGATGGGAGTGCCCTCCTCGTTGACGGTGCCGCCAAAGCCATAGGGCGGACAGGGAGCCAGCAGGGCAAGCTTTTCCACCCGCTGGCTGTGGTGGATGGCAAACTCCATGGCCACCCCGCCGCCAAGGGACCAGCCCAAGATAGAGCAGGATTCCCAGCCCAATGCATCGACAAGCTCCCGCAGATCCTCGCTCCAGTCCCCAAAACCCCGCTTTGCGTCGATAGGCAGTGAGTCGCTGTGACCAAAGCAGCGCAGGTCGGGAATCACCGTGTCAAAATCCTGTGACAGTGCGGGCAGCAGGGGCAAAAAAAAGACAGATGACGACAGGTTTCCATGAATCAGCAGCAGCTTCTTCTTGTTCTCCTGTCCACCACGGTAATAGGCAGTGGTAAGCCGCTTGGTAGTAATGAATTCCTGCTTGTATTGTGCCAGCATGATTATCTCCTGGACTCCTATTATACGACAAAATCGCACTATCGTCCATGACATCGCCCCCCTAGGGCAGGGTCGCCTAGGGCAGAGGCTACCTACGGTAGCTGGATTATCTCACGGGGCTTGGAGCCGTTTGCAGGTCCCACAATGCCCTTCTCCTCCATCTCCTCCACAAGGCGGGCGGCACGGTTGTAGCCAATCTTCAGGCGACGCTGGATGTAGGAGGCAGATGCCTTTCCCGCCTGCATCACGATTTCCACCGCCTGGTCGTAGAGGGGGTCATCGCCCTCACCAAAGAGGCTGGGACTCATGTCCTCGTCCTCCTCGTCCACAAAAATCTCGTCGTCGATGTAGTCCGGCTCGCCATACTGCTTGACGAATTCCACCACGCTCTCCACCTCGTTGTCGGAGACAAAGGTTCCTTGAATGCGGACGGGGAAGGGATCCGTGGCCGAAGCATAGAGCATGTCGCCCTTGCCCAAAAGCTTTTCCGCCCCAACCTGGTCGATGATGATGCGGCTGTCCATCTTGGAGGCAACCATAAAGGCCACACGGGAGGGAATGTTGGCCTTTATGAGGCCGGTGATAACGTCGATGGAGGGACGCTGGGTTGCCAGCACCAGGTGGATTCCCACGGCACGGCTCATGGCGGCGAGGCGGGCCACGGTGGACTCCAGCTCCTTGCCGGTGGTGGCCATCAGGTCGGCGAACTCGTCGATGATAACCACGATGTAGGGCAGCTTTTCCGTGGCGATGTTCCGCTCCACAATCCGCTTGTTGTAGCTGGTGATTTCCCGGACTCCCATGCCGTCCAGCAGGGCGTAGCGGCGCTCCATCTCGCACAGGCAATACTGCAGGGCTTGGAAGGCCTTCTTTGGCTCCGTGATGACGGGGGTGAGGAGGTGGGGAATGTCGTTGTACAGCTTGAGCTCCACAATCTTCGGGTCAATCAAAATCATGCGGACCTCCTGGGGAGACCGCTTGAACAGGATGGAAAGAATCAGCGAGTTGACGCAGACCGACTTACCTGAGCCAGTGGAGCCGGCAATCAGCAGGTGGGGCGTCTTGGCCAGGTCGATAATCTGGGCCTCGCCGGTGATGTCCTTGCCCAAAACCACCGGCACCGCCTGCTTACGGAAGGCCGGCTGGTCAGTGTCAATCAGTTCCTTAAAGCTGACGATGGCCCGCTCCTTGTTGGGCACCTCGATTCCCACGGCGTGCTTGCCGGGAATGGGCGCCACAATACGGACGCTGGAGGCTGCCAGACGCAGGGCGATGTTGTCCTGCAGGGCCACAATCTTGCTGAGCTTCACGCCGGGAGCGGGCAGAATCTCGAACATGGTGATGACCGGCCCCTTGCGGATGCCCGTCACCTCCGCCTCAATCTTGAATTCGCCCAGGGTATCCTTCAGCTCCTCGGATGCGGCCAAGGTCTCGTCGTCAATGACCCAGTATTCACCGCCGGGATAGGCTGTCAGCAGGTCCGCCGCAGGCAGCTGGTAGGGGCCCCGCACCCGACGGGGAACAGCCCGCTCCGCCAGGGGCTGAACCTCCAGCCGTGGCCCGCCAAATGTCACCTCCTCTGCCACCTCCCCCCCAAGGGAAGCCGACTCCTCAGCAAAACCAAGCCCTGCCTCTTCCCCAACCAGCACCTCCTCCTCCGAATCCAAAGCTACGTCCGAGTCAAAGCCATCGTCCTCCGCAAAAAAATCGTCGTCCAGATCGGGATTTACCATCTCCGTCTCGTCCTCCGAAAGGAACTCAGCATCCAGCTCCGGCTCCACGGCCTCCTCCTCCTGGAAGGCAAGCTCCGTATTGTCAAGGGCATCCACTTCCAGCAGAAAATCCTCCTCAGCCAGAATTTCCCCCTCAGCTTCTTCCCCTGCTGTGGAGAAATCACCAGAGCCTCCATCCGCCAGTGTTTCCTCCTCTTGGGACTCCTCCAATTCAAAGTCCTCCTCCGCAAAAAAATCCTCGTCCAAAATCCCGTCATCAGCGGAAGGCTCCGGCTCTGGCAAATTGACTGCCGAAGCATCCTCCTCCATGGATTCTGGCGACTGGAGCTGGGAATCCTGATCCTCCACGGACTGAGCTTGAGCTATGATGGCATCATCCCCCGCCTTTCTTCCCTCGCCAAAGGGATCCTCCAAGAAGGCGGCCTCCTGGGGATTGTCAAAGTCCTGCGCCGTAAGCTGGGGCTGGGCTTTTGCAACCCTTTCTACAGAGGGATGGGGCGTAAGGGAATAGTGGGGAATGGGCTGGAAATGAACCTGCGGAGCCTCGTCCTGCTCTTCCTGCACCAGGGGCAAAGCCTTGGGAGCATCCTGAAGGCTCTCGGCATTTTGTGCCTCCGCCGACAAAGCACTAGAATCCGACGGGGATTTTTCCACCATGGGCTCCTCCACGTGGGTGGTCTCCTGACGGGCAGCCTGACGATGGGCGTGAAGGGAGTCAAGGTATTCTTTGGAAAATACATCCTCGGTGGGAACGGGAGCCGTGGCAAAGAAATCCTTGCCGAACACATCCTCCAGCTCTGGCTCCTGATTTTGGATGGGGGCATCCGGGTTTGCTGCCGTCTCTGGCGATGGCGACGGCTCCAATTCCGGCTCCTCCTCCGCACCGGGGCTTGCCTGTACGGGCGGCAGAGACGGCTCCTCCGTCCCTGCATGGGCTGCCAGCACTGGCTCCGTCTGGATTTCCTGGCTATGAGCGGCGGCAGCCTCCTGTAGGCTGATTGGGGCGGCCTCCGCCACAAGAATTGGGCTGCGATCAAAATCTGCCTCTGGCGCAGGATTCACCGGCTCCTCTTCCACAGGGACGCTTTCAATGGCCATGGTCTCTTCCAAGTCCAAGTCAAATTCCTCTTCCAAAGGAAGGTCAAGGGGCAGCTCCTCCGCCACGATGCCAGAAGCCAAGTCCACAGGTACGGCCGGACGGACAGCTCCGTCTGACTCCGTGGCAACCTTCAACTCCTCGTCATTCTGCACCGGAGGCTCCGTGACAGCCCGCTCTTTTTGCGGCTCCTGCACGTCCCCATGAATCACATCCTCACGAATCACCCCCTCCGGGAAGATGGGCGGACGGAAATCCTCCACTGGCTCATCCTTTCTACTGGTAAAGGCCGCCCACTTGCTCTGGACAATGCCCCCCACAACGGAGGCGGCAAAGTATTCTATGCCCAGCAAGAGGATACAGACGATGATGGCGGCGGCAACCTGGATTCCCACCAAGGGACTATTGCCCAGGGTAAGCATGTCAGCGCAAATCTTTTCGGTGATGACCACGGTAAAAAAGGGGACAAAGGAGGAGGCATACATCACGCCAATCCGCTCGCTCCACGGAAAGAGAAAGCAGCCGATTCCGGCCGCAAAGAAAAAGGCAGGAATCAAAAGGCTGGAATAGCCGTAGGCTCCGAACAAGAGGCTTCCAATTCCGCTGAAGACGGGGACAGCCCTGGTTCCACCAAAGGGAAGCAGCTGGAGCAAAAGAGCCACAAGGAACAAGGCCGCAACAACAAGCAGACCAATCCCGGAAGCGACGCTGAGCTTTTCTGATTTCTTCATTGTATAATCTTCTCCTGACTATACATGATTATCGGATTTTTGAAAGACGAGTTAAGCTGTTGGCGAGCTTGGATGTTCCACCCGTCGGCGGCTCTGACGCTTCCTTCGGCTTGCGTCACGCCGCGCATCGTAGGAGTGGCGGCCGGGAATTCCTGCGGCGATGCGGTTGTGCTCCGCCTCCAGCTGGAAGTCAACCATCCGGCGGAACACGGCCATAAGCGGGTCGGGGTCAAGCCGGGCACTGACCAAGGCGGCGGCCTGTAGCTCACGGATGAGGTAGTAGCAGGACTCGATGGTGGACACACAGCCTGCCGCCGGCTGCCGCTTGAAGGTGAACTCAGAGCGGTACTGCTTCTGGAAGGAAAGCTTGGGCAGGCTCCGCACATTTGGGGAAAGACGCAGCATCTTCTTGGCGAAAAACCAGGTGGCGTCCACCACCACCACGAGCAGCCTTCTTGCGGCGGTGGCTTCTGACTCCGGGATTTGTTCCAGAGTCCGCAGCAGCTGGGGGGACTGGGCAGTGAGGGCATCGTCGCTAGGATAGAGCAGCAGCGCATGGTAGCGGGAGTCGGTAAGCAGCGAATTGAGGCGGCGATTTTCGGTAAAGTCGATTCCCACAATGATTTCAGAATCCACTAGGGAAAGGCTTGCCAGCCGCCCCGTGCCCGTGTGCTGACGGTATGCCTCCTTGGGATGCATGAGAAAGACAAATTTGACACCCGTATCCAGCGGCGTGATGTAGGGACAATAGCAGGTGGAAAGGGGACGAAAACAGCGAAGACATTTTTCTGCCACGGTCTGCAGTATAGCACAGGTGAAGCAACAGTGAAAGGGGGCCGCTCATCAAAAAGTATTGCAGACAGATTGACTGCCAGCACCCATGCTTTTATGGGCATTGCCCAATGGTTGTTCAGCCGACAAATTCGTGGTACACTTGCTGGACTGTCAGTGCCTGTACAACCACGACGATTTGGTCAGGGAACTGGCCAGAATACTGAAAAGCTATTAGTCAAGGACCTTATTTAAATAGGAGCATTATATGAAGTTGATAAAGGAGAACCAAGGAATACAATTGTTGGAGGAAGAAGGGAAATTTTATTTGCAGTATGATGCAGGTGCACATATAATAAAAAAATTTAATGAATGGCTATGTGAAAACCAGTGGAATATAAAATTAAATAAAAATAACAACTTAAATTTAAATGCTGAATTTATTGAACGATATTCAAATTTTAATGATGAGTATAGTGAATTTTTGAAGTATTTTGCTGAAGTGACTTCTGATGATGAAAAAACCTGGTTTTTATGTCAAAATGAATACAATAATATATCAGATTTAGCATTTAAATGGAATGAATTTGAAAAATTAAGTTTAGAAGTGGCAGAAGATGATAAAGAATTAAAAAAAGATATTAAACAATGGTGGGATAAAAAACTACCAATTATTATATCTGTAAAAGATGGATATACATTTTTTGCAATTGATTTAGAAAACAATAGTGGAGAAATTGTAAGAGGAGAAGAACCAGAGTTTGAAGAAACAAAGGTTGTAGCTAATAGTTTTTTCGAATTTTTGGATATGGTGATTAAAGAAAAAATAGTGCTATAGTGGATGCCTTGTTTGAAAAGGGACAGAAGCAGGTGGTTCATTCTCCTCCATTGACATATCCCAGCCGGGCAAATTCGACTGGGGCGGGCTGGGCGGAAATGTGCTGGCGGAGCTGCCCGTGGTAGCGGCTGTGGGTGTCACCTTGACCACCTTTGGGCGGTGGGGAATCTGGAAATTAGGAGACTAATATGAAATGGGATATATAAAGAGTGCAGATGGTACATGGCATCATCATGAAGATGGAGTAACATTGCAAGAAATTGAAACGATATTGCATAATAGATTTACACATAGAGGTGGAATATCAAAGCTAAAAAAGAAATAGGAGAGGATATAAGTGTTTGAAAAATTTGGTGAAGTTTTAATCGATACTATAAACCAATATGAGAGTACAATAAAAATGAAATTGCCTAGAGATTATAAAGAATTCCTTGCACATACAAATGGGGGTCAATTCGTTGAGAAAATTCATACTTTTTGGGTTGATGAATTAAAGCAAAGCATTGGTATAGACGTTCTGTTTGGGTTTAACCAAGCAAAAAGTTTATGTTTGGATAGCTGGTATAAGGAATACAGTGAAGAATTACTAGAAAATACAATTATAATTGGTAACTCCATAAATGCAGGATTGATACTATTAATATGGCAAGATGATTGGAAAGGAGTCTTTTTATGGGACCATTGTTTGGAGCTGGAACAATCTACTGAGGAAGACTGCTTATATAGAATTGCTGATCGGTTTGATTTATTTTTTGATTCGTTGCAAGTTATAGAGGAATTGTAAAATTAGTTTCTTAAAACATTCCAGCCCCAAGGCAGCTGGCAGGCCAGCATGACATTGCTTCACTGAAAAAGGTGGTCAATAGATTAAAGGAAGCCGATGAAATAAGTGGAGAATATTATGATATTTTGAACATTCTTGAAGAGATGGGACGGATAGCAAGTGGTAGAAAGTAAGTCTGTTTTATGACAAGGAGAGGGACAATTATGGATAACAATTTAATAAAGGAAATGCGGCAGGCAATTAAGAGAAATGAATTGGATACTGTAAAACAGTTAATTGACAATCATGATGGACTATTACAGGTTGTAACAGTGTTTGGAACATTTCTTAATGACGCTGCAAGGTTTGGAATGCATGATATTGCAAAATATTTTATAGACTGCGGAATGGATGTTAATAAAAAAGTCGGCAGGAACGACGAGAGACCTGCTTTGACAGAAGCGGCATTTAAGGGACATATAAGTATTGTTGAATTGTTATACGAAAATGGAGCAATTCTAGATGTAAGCAGTTTCCCTGCGAATCCATTGTTTGCTGCCATTTATAATGGCCATTTTGAAGTAGTTAGGTTTTTGGTTGAGAAAGGCATTGAGTTAAACGTATGTTATGCCATTGGAGACTTGGATAAAGTTGATGCGTATGAATATGCAAGGCAGTATGGCCAAACAGAAATCGCCAAGTATTTGCAAAATACCATACAAGCCAGGCAGTAATATACGGGGGATTAAAATAAGCCGCCTTTGGGCGGCCTAAAACAAATCTTGGGTTAAACGAAATCCTAACCCTCGATTTCCTTGATGAGGTTCACCATCTCGATGGCGCCCAGGGCGCAGTCGTAGCCCTTGTTGCCGGCCTTTGTTCCGGCCCGCTCAATGGCCTGCTCGATGTTTTCGGTGGTGAGGATGCCGAACATCACGGGAATCTGGCTGGAAAGGGAGACCTGTGCGATTCCCTTGGACACCTCGCTGCACACATAGTCGTAGTGGGTGGTGCTTCCCCTGATGACGGCTCCCAGACAGATGACGGCATCGTACTTGCCGCTTTTTGCCATCTTGGAGGCGATGAGGGGAATCTCGAATGCGCCGGGAACCCAGGCCACGTGGATGTTCTCCTCCTGCACACCGTGGCGCAGCAGGCCGTCCATGGCTCCGGACAGGAGCTTTGAGCCGATGAACTCGTTGAAGCGGGCGACGATGATGCCCACCTTCATCTGGGATGCAACCAATGATCCTTCAAATTTCTTCATAATACTCTCCTTGTCAATGTATTGTGCAATGCCTCGCCGATGAACGTCACCGTGAGACATCCTGTTTCCGCTTGCAGAAAGCTCTTCCGCCATCCGTCTTATTGGTAGTTCAGGAAATGGCCCATCTTGTGCTGCTTTGTCTTCAGATAGAACAGGTCATCCTTGGTGGCATCCATCTGGATGGGCACCCGCTCCACAATCTCCATGCCGAAGTCGGACAGCTGGTACACCTTGTCGGGGTTGTTGGTCAAAAGCCGCATAGTCTTCACTCCCAGGTCCCGCAGAATCTGCGCACCGATGTAGTATTCCCTCTGGTCAGCCTCAAAGCCCAGGGCGAGGTTGGCCTCCATGGTGTCCATGCCCTTTTCCTGCAGCTCGTAGGCCCGAAGCTTGTTGATGAGGCCAATTCCCCGTCCCTCCTGCCGCATATAGAGCATGACACCACGTCCTTCTGCCTCGATTTGGGTCATGGCAGCGGCAAACTGCTGGCCGCAGTCGCAGCGCAGGGAACCAAAGGCATCACCGGTAAGGCACTCCGAGTGGACACGACACAGCAGGTTCTGCCCGTCGCCAATGTCGCCCTTTACCAGTGCCACGTGGTGCTCGCCGTTCAGCTTGTTTACGTAGCTGTAGGCGGTGAACTCGCCGTACTTGGTGGGCATCTTGGTGACGGTCATACGGTCCACCAGCTTTTCGTAGCGCTTGCGGTAGGTTTGCAGGGCTTTGATGGTGATAAACTTGAGGTTGTGCTTCTTTGCCAGCTCCTTCAGCTCCGGGGTCCGCATCATTGTGCCGTCGTCCTTCATAATCTCGCAGCACAGGCCGCATTCCTTCAGGCCCGCCAGCCGCATCAGGTCAACGGTGGCCTCGGTGTGGCCGGGACGAACCAGCACGCCGTTACGCTTTGCCTCCAGCGGGAACATGTGGCCGGGGCGGCGGAAGTCGTCGGGGCGGGCGTTGTCGTCCACGCACTTCATGGCGGTCAAGGAACGCTCTGCGGCGGAAATGCCCGTGGTGGTGTCCACGTGGTCGATGGAGACGGTAAAGGCTGTCTCGTGGTTGTCGGTGTTGTAGCTCACCATCTGTGGCAGCCGCAGCTTTTGGATGTAGTCAACGGACATGGGCATACAGATGAGTCCCCGCCCGTGGACAGCCATAAAGTTTATTGCTTCTGTAGTGGCAAACTGGGCGGCGCAGATAAAGTCGCCTTCATTCTCCCTGTCCTCGTCATCTGTCACCAGAATAACCTTGCCCTGGCGCAAATCCTCCAGAGCCTCATCAATCGTGTTGAAGTCAGACATTGCTGCTCTCCTTGTGTTCTGTGGCCGGGACTTGCTCTGCCCCGGCAAAATCTATTGTCCACCGGCCGAAGCCGACTTGAATCCGTCCTTTACTCAGGATGAGGAATCATCCCGAATCTATTGGCTAGAAGCCGTTGGCAGTCAAAAACTCCATGGTGATGCCGCCCTTTTTTTGAGTCGAATCGCCGCTGCCCTTCGCCATAAACTGCCCATTCTGCCAGCTGGACTGAATGCCGCCCTGCAGCAGCTTTTCCACGTACTTGCCGAGGATGTCGTTTTCCAGGTTCACCTGGTCCCCCACCTTCTTTTGCCCCAAAATGGTGACAGCCACCGTGTGGGGAATGGCGGATATGGCAAAGTCCTTGTCGGAAACTCGTGCTACCGTCAGGCTGGTTCCGTCGATGGTGATGGAGCCCTTCTCCACGATGTAGCGCAGGATTGCTGGTGCGGCCGAGATGGTGTACCAGATGGCATTGTCGTCACGGGTGATGCTGGCGATGGTGCCGGTGCCGTCCACGTGACCGGACACGATGTGGCCGCCGAAGCGTCCGTTGGCGGCCATGGCACGCTCCAGGTTCACGGGGCTTCCCTGTCGCAGCTGGCCCAGGTTGGTGCGGCTCATGGTCTCGTGCATCACGTCGGCAGCGAATTCCGACTGAGTGAATTCCGTCACCGTGAGACAGATGCCGTTGACGGCGATGCTGTCCCCGATATGCACATCCTCAAGTATTTTCTTGGCCTGAATACGCAGAACTGCGGAATGGCGACCCTTCTGGACAGCCTTCAGGGTGCCGATTTCCTCAACTATTCCTGTGAACATGGATTTTCTCCTGTGGGGATGATTTCGCTTTCCAGCAAGAGGTCCGCCCCCAGCTGTTGGGTGGACAGAAGTCTGAGGGAAAAGGCTTGCTGGGGATTGTCCACACCCTGCCCGCTGACGGGAGACTTTGCGGTGGCTCCGCCCAGAATCTTAGGCGCGATATAGGTGTACACCCGTTGCACCAGCCCGCCCTCCAACAGCGACCAGTTCAGCTGGCCTCCGCCCTCCACCAAGAGGCTGTCGATTTTTCCCTGCCCCAGCCTTTGCAGCAAGGATTTCAGATCCACCCGGCCATCCTTTTCCGGCAAGGCCCAAACCTGACAGCCTGAGTCCAGATAGGGCTGGTGTCGGCTGGCATCGGGGATGCAGGTGGCGATGACGGTGGGAACCTTGCTGGCAGTGGCCACCAGCTTGGCGGAAGGGAGCGTGCGCAGCTGGCTGTCACAGACAATGCGGAGGGGATTGTGGCCATTTTCCAGGCGGCAGGTGAGCTCCGGGTCATCAGCCAAAACCGTTTCCACACCCACCATGATGGCGGCGTATCGATTCCGCAGCAGGTGGACGTGGGAGCGGGCAGCCTCTCCGGTAATCCAGCGGGACTGACCGTTGTGGCAGGCAATCTTGCCGTCGGCGCTCATGGCATATTTTAGGGCAACATAGGGCCGCCCCGTGGTGATGTAATGGAAGAAGATAAAGTTCAGCTGGTTGCACTCGTCCTTTAGGAAGCCCTCCTCCACTTGGATGCCGGCGGCCCGCAGCTGGGCGATGCCCTTGCCAGCTACTAGGGGATTTGGGTCGGCAGAGCCCACCACCACTCTGCTGACTCCCGCCTGAATGAGGGCTTCGGTGCAGGGAGGATTCTTTCCGTGATGGCAGCAGGGCTCTAGGGTGACATAGACGGTGGCTCCGGCGGGGGATTCTGTGCAGGCGGCCAGGGCGTTCCGCTCGGCGTGGGGGCTACCGTACTGCTGGTGATAGCCCTGCCCGATGACGGCTCCGTCCTTTACAATGACGGCACCGACGAGGGGGTTGGGATTCACCCGCCCCATTCCGTTTAGGGCTAGCTCAATGGCCATTCTCATGTATTGTGTATCCTCTGCCTTCATAGTCACCTTGATTTGTCTTTGGGCGGGATGGTGGATAGCCAAAGCCCATCTTGGAAGGACGGGATTGGCTTGGTGCCGAGGCATTGTTAAGACCATCTTCTTTCATCCAGACTGTAACTGTCGGCTTCGGAATTGCACCGAATCATGCCTTGCGGCTCGTGGGCTGTACCACCGGTAGGAACTTTCATCCTGCCCTGAAGACGTGTATTTTGCCCTACACTATAATCAAGGGGCCATGGTCTGTCAAGTTGGCGGAAAAGGCAAACAAGCCCACGTCATAAAGACAAGTCGCATGTTGAACCGTATCATAATATTGGCAAGCTCAGGCCGGCCTGTTTTCCCTGTAGCCGACGGCTTGATTCAGGCGGCAAACTATGCAAAACTACAGAAATCTTTATGGAAAGAAAATTGTCAAAGAGCATCATCTGCGCCCTCAAGCCACTGGACTGGCTGATGATTCTACTGGGGCTGGCCATCTGCACCATCTCCATACTGGCTGCCACCACACAAAAGGAGGGCACACCCCTATTGCTGGTATCAAGTCCCACTGCCGAATACGTCTATCCCTTGGACAAGGATGACACAATCCAAATCCAAGGACTGGAAGGAATTACAGAAATCCACATCCAGCAGGGGCAGGCCAGCTACATCAACTCTCCCTGCGCCAACAAAACCTGCATGGCCGCCGCACCAATTCACCGCAACGGCGAGTGGTCCGCCTGCCTGCCCAACGGCATCTTCATGCGGGTGGAAAACCAAGGCCCAGCCACCAACGATGACATTGACATAATGGCCTTCTAGCTTCATAGTATCCTCATGGCAAAGAAAAAGAGCGGATCCATCATCTACAAATGTACCTCCTGCGGCTACACCCAACCTCGGTGGCTGGGTCGCTGTCCTGAATGCGGAGAATGGAACAGCCTGGTGGAGCACGTGGCGGACCAGGAGTCCCGCATTCCCTCCTTTGCGGGGGTCTCTGGCTCCCTGTCTGTGCGGGCCAAGCCGGTTCCCCTGGCCTCGGTGAATCCCTTGGAGGGAAGTCGCATTTCCACGGGCATCGCTGAATTCGACCGGGTGCTGGGAGGCGGGGCCATGAAGCGCTCCGCCGTGTTGATTGGCGGCGAGCCGGGAATTGGAAAGTCCACCCTGCTGCTGCAGACCGCCGCCCAGCTGGCAGCCTCCAAATCGGCGGGACCCATCCTCTACGTGTCCGGGGAGGAGTCCGCCGCCCAAATCAGGGCCAGGGCAGACCGATTGGGCCTCACAGATTCGGTAAGGGGGGGCGGGCTGGACCTGCTGTGCACCACCCATCTGGCGGACATCGAGGATGCACTGAACACCATGAATCCCGGCTTTGTGGTGGTTGATTCCATCCAGACCGTGTACAGCCCAGACGCTGGCATCGTTCCCGGCACGGTGAACCAGCTGAAATACTGCGCCAACGAGCTTATCGGCTGGGTAAAGGAGCGGGATTCCGTGCTGGTGATTACAGCCCACGTCACCAAGGAGGGCGCCATCGCCGGTCCTAAGTCATTGGAGCACATGGTGGACGCCGTCATCTCCTTTGAGCGAAACCAGGAGCAGGTGCGGTTCCTGCGGGCACAAAAGAATCGCTTTGGCTCTGTGGACGAGCTGGGCATCTTTGCCATGACCGAAACCGGCCTGATTCCCGTGGAGGATCCCTCCACCCTGTTCATCACACGGCGAAGCGGCCAGCTGCCGGCTGGTGTGGCCTCGGTGCCGGTCTTTGAGGGAAGCCGTGTCTTTCTGGTGGAAATCCAAGCGCTGACCGTGCCAGCAAAGGCTTCCGTCACCAGGGTCTACTCCGACAAGATTGACTCCGCAAGGGTGAGCCGAGTGGCTGCCGTGCTGGAAAAGCGGGCAGGGCTGCGGTTCAGCGACCAGGACATCTACATCAATGTGGCCGGCGGAGTTCGCCTGACGGAGAGCGCCATAGACGGAGCCCTGGCAGCCGCCCTGTATTCCGCCCGCACCGACCTTCCCCTGCCGGAAAACGCCGCCATTGTGGGGGAGCTGAGCCTTGCAGGGGAAATCCGCCCCGTAAACCGCATCAAGCAGCGCTCAAAGGCCGCCAGCGGACTGGGCTACGCCACCGTGCTGGCCCCGGAGAAGGAGGAAGGCATTACCTGCGTGCGGGATCTCAGGTCCTTAATCAAGTCCCTGTTCGGCAAATGAGGGGAACCGGAATCGACTTCTCCGCCCACTCCGCGACACAACAATTGCTTTTCTGCAAAAATCATATTATATTTGAAAAATATTACAATTGGAGGAAATAAAACCTAACTTGATACCACAATTACTATTGCAATTAATACTTATTTTGGTCAATGCCCTGTTTGCGGCCACTGAAATAGCCCTCATCTCCTTGAATGAAAATAAGATGAGAGCACAGGCGGAGAGCGGCGACAAGAAAGCCCGCAAGCTGCTGAAAATCATAGAGGAGCCAACCAAGTTTCTCTCCACCATTCAGGTTGGCATCACCCTGGCCGGTTTTTTGGGTTCTGCCTTTGCTGCCGACAACTTTTCCAACCGACTGACCGACATGGTTGTTGCCCACTTCCAGATTGCCCCAAGCCATACAGAATTCATCGACACCATATCTGTCATCCTCATCACCATTGTTCTGTCCTACTTCACCCTTGTGTTCGGGGAGCTGGTGCCAAAGCGCCTGGCCATGAAGCATAAGGAAAGGCTGGCGGGCAGTGTGTGCGGATTCATTTCGATGCTAACGAAGCTGCTCAAGCCCCTCATCTGGTTTCTCACGGCCTCCACCAACCTGGTGCTCCGGCTGTTCGGGGTCAATCCCCACGAAAAGGACGAAACCGTATCCGAGGAGGACATCGTAATCATGCTGAATGCAAGTGCCGACGAGGGGACGCTGAAGCAAGACGAGGTTGCATACATCAAGAACGTGTTCAAGCTAGACCGCCTCTCTGCTGCCGACATCATGACTCAAAGAAGCGCCGTGGTGTCGGTTCCCTGCACGGTTTCCGAAGAGGAGCTCCTAAAAATCATCGATGTGGAAGGCTATTCCCGCATTCCCGTGTATGCCGAGAGCATCGACAAGATTGTGGGAATTCTGCATAGCCGAACATACCTGCTCAAACGCTCGGAGCCCCACTTCAAGCTGGAGGACGCACTGCTGTCTCCCGAATTCGTTCCCGAAACCATCCATCTGGACTCCCTGTTCAAGGATATGCAGAGCACCCACACCCACATGGTGATTGTTGTCAACGAGTACGGCCTCACCTCTGGCATCCTAACGATGGAGGACATCCTAGAGGAAATTGTTGGGGAAATCTGGGATGAGCAGGACGAGGCAATCGAGTTGTTTACCTCCATCGGGAGAAACACCTACCGGGTTTCTTCCAGCGTCTCCATAGACGAGTTCTTTGAGTTTTTCGGGTTGAGTCAGAATGAGGACATTTCGTCCACCACGGTCAACGGCTGGCTCACCGAAGCCTGCGGAAACATCCCCGAAATCGGCTACACCTTTGACTACGAGCACCTTTCCCTTGAAGTCATCGAGGCAGACGATTTGATGACCTGCAAAATCATCGTAACAGTCAAATCCAATGAAAAGGAGCGGACTCCGGAAGACTGTCTGGAGGAGTAAGCCCACCAGCCGGCCGCCAGCTTTAGTTCACCAGCATGAACCATGACAAGCGGCGGAAAGGCACAGGACACATGCAACTCACCATGACTCCTAGGTGCCCTCCACAACCGCATCGATGAACAGAAAAAATAATTGACAACAAGAAAACATGGTTTTAGAATATTAGTGATTTATTTGATATTTTCAAGGTGGGAGTTTTTATGAAAACGAATAGAAATGGCTTGCTGTTCCGCATCATCATGCCGGTGTTTATCGTCATTCTAGTGGTAGTTGCAGTGCTGACCATAGTTCTTACCGGTACAATCCGTGAGGCCATAACCAAGCAGCGGCAACGTGACCTCCAGGAGGTTGCAGAGGCGTTGATGAATGAATTCGAAGTGACAAAAAGTGATATGATCAATATACTAGCAATCGTTTTGGAAGACCTCTCGGTTCGGGGAACCAACTGGACATCCATAGAAGAGATTCAGCAATGGCTAAAACAGACCGCAGAAAACAATAACTTGATAAATATCGTGGTTGTCAGGGAGGACGGCTCTCCCTGGGTTGCTCATCAGAAGACCAACCTTTCCAGAGACAGCGAGCGGTTGGCCATACAAGCAGCCAGAAATTCCCAGCCCTCTGTATATACCACCGCCGCCGAAGGCTACGTAGCCCTCACGGTGGCCACCAAAATCAACATGGGGGTGGAAGACACCTTCCTAATGATTCAAAAGTCAATCAGCGACACGGCATTTCTAAGAACTGCCTGCCCAACTCCCGGCGTGGATGTCATCATGTATGTGGGGACCAAGCGGGTTGGCACGACCCTGAACAACATGAGCGAGCGCTCAACCATAGAGCGGTATCCAGAGATTGCGGAGGCCATCTACGACCAAAGGCGGAGTTGGTCCGGAATCAACGAGGCGGGCGACCAGCGCTATATCACCGTCTACAACCTGCTGCCCACCGATGACCAGAACATGGAGGATGCGGGCATCTGCACAGCCATGAATTTCCTGCGGGTGCAGAATGTATATCTGACCGTGCTGCGCCTGGCGATTCCCATGATTTTTGTCTCCATGCTGGCCATCGCCGTGATTGTCATCGTCCTGCTGCGAGGACTGGTGCTGGCTCCCATCAGGAACGCCATTGATGCCTTCGACAACCTGAACGGAGGCAGCGGCGTAGCGGATTTGACCTACCGAATCAACTCCAAATACAAGCACGAGATAGGCGTGATGAGCGATGCGGTGGACACCTTTATCAACACGCAGCAGGACATCATGCGCGGGGTGCGGAATTCAACCGAGACCATCACCGGCATTGCCGAGACGCTGGCAGTTTCCGCCGAGGAGGCAGCTTCCTCCAGCCACCAGATTTCCGTCAACATCAGCAACGTAAACCAGCAGGTAGCCCGTCAGACCCAAGCGGTGCAGTCCATGGAAGGAATCATCCAGGACAATGTGCGGGGAATCACCAGCCTGGACACCATGATTGCGAACCAGTCTTCAGGCATCATCGAATCCTCGTCGGCAATCGAGCAGATGGTTGGCAACATCAGTGCCGTCTCCCTGTCCGTGGACAAGATGGCCCAGGAATATCGGCAGCTGATGGACATCACCGAGCAAGGCAGGGTCCGACAGGACGAGGTTGCCCAGCAGGTAAATGCCATGGCCGAGGAGTCCAGGCACCTTGCAGAGGCAAACAATGTCATATCCGGCATCGCTGGCCAGACAAACCTCCTGGCCATGAATGCGGCAATCGAGGCCGCCCATGCCGGAGAAGCAGGAAAAGGCTTCGCCGTGGTTGCCGATGAAATCCGCAAGCTGGCGGAAGATTCCTCCGCCCAGTCCAAGGCAATCAAGGGGCAGCTGTCCCTCATCTCCGGCATCATCAATCAGGTGGTGGCTACCAGCAACTCCTCCGTCCATGGATTTGCCCAAATAACTGACAAGGTTTCCAGCACAGAGTCAATTGTACGGGAGATTGACAACGCTATGATGGAGCAGCAGGAAGCATCCAAGCAGGTTCTTGCCTCCCTACGGGACATCAACGAAACCAGCACTCAGGTCCAGCAAACCTCCCAGCAGATGTTTGGGAGCATGAGCGAGCTGCAAAACGCCGCCCAGCACCTGGACTCCATCGCCTCGGTCGTGGCCAACAGCATGACGGAGATGGACAACGGCATCAAGGAAATCACTCAAACCAGCCAAACCATCGCCGACCAGACAGTCCGGGCACGGGATTCATTGCAGCAGCTGGAGGCCATGCTGGATAAATTCAAGCTGGAGCTCTAAGGAAGCCTGGGGCATCCCCTCCCGTACAAACAAACCATGCGCATCGTTCCCGTTTGCACCATTCCCGCTGAAGTCTCTCCCCAAGCCCTTCCCTTGGGAGCGGCCTCCATTGTGGCGGCCATCAACAGCCACTTTGAGGAGCGGCCCTTGGACTCAGCAACCAACGTCTCCGCTCAGCTCATGTCATTTCCTCCCAGCCCGACTCTGCCCCTGGACGACTGCACCAATTCCATCACCCGCCAGCTACTGGAGCTGGAGCCAGCTGCCATCTGCTTTTCCCTCTTTGTGTGGAACAGAACCATCCTCGCCCAGGTAGCGGCCATCATCCAGCGTGAGGCACCCGAAATTCCCCTGATTGCCGGCGGCCCGGAAGTGACTGCGGGGGCGGCAGATGGAGATTCCTTCGATTATCTGGTGTGCGGCGAGGGGGACGAGTCGGTGCCAGAGCTGTTGCGCCAGCTGCTGTCCAGCGACGGTGTAAAGAAGGCTGGGCTACCACGGAAGATTTTTTCACCTAGGGCCAATCAGGAGCGCCTGCCCTCGCCCTACCTGAGCGGCGTGCTGGATCCCGCCGCATACCAGAACGGTGCCCTGTGGGAGCTAGCACGGGGCTGTCCCTTCAAGTGTGCCTACTGCTACGAGTCCAAGGGGGAAAAGACCGTGGCCTACTTCCCCATGGAGCGGATTCGGCAGGAGCTGGAATTCTTTGCCCAGAGAAAGGTTGCCCAGGTCTTTGTGCTGGACCCCACCTACAATGCCCAAAAGCAGCGGGCAGTGGAAATCCTCACGTTGATTCGCCAAAAGGCACCCAACATTTTCTTCCATTTTGAGTGCCGGGCGGAGCTATTGGACTCAGAGCTGGTGCGCTCATTTTCCAAGATTCCCTGCTCCCTGCAAATCGGCCTGCAAAGCGCCCATCCAGAGGTATTGAAAAAGGTAGCCCGCAACATCAACCGCAAGGAATTCGCCAAAAAGATTGCGCTGCTGAATCAGGCCGGGGTGGTCTTTGGATTCGACCTCATCTACGGGCTGCCCGGCGACAACCTTGCGGGCTTCAAGGAAAGCATCGACTATGCCATCTCCCTGTATCCCAACAGCTTGGAGATTTTCCGCCTTTCCGTGCTGCCGGGAACCACCCTCTTTGACCAGCGGCAGGAGCTGGGACTGGTGGCTCCCGCCGAGCCGCCCTATCTGGTGGAGTCCACGCCGCAATTTTCCGCCCCAGACCTGGACAAGGCAGAAGCCCTTGCCCGTGCCACCAGCTATTTTTATTCACGGGGACGGGCAGTGGGCTGGTTCCACTCCCTGCTAAAGCCCCTGGGCTGTAGCCCCTCGGTCTTCTTTACCCGCTTCACCCAATTTCTGGCGGCGCAGAGCATCGCCATCCCCGCAATCCAAGACGAGTGCAGCCACAAGGAGGTGGAGGCGGTGCAGGTTCAATTCATCACCAGCCAGTACTCCACCCCCAAGCTCAAGGGAATGCTGGCCGCCGCCACCGACCTCATCAAGCTCAACGGAGCCTTCAGCCGGGCCTACGCCGACGGAGAAACCACCAGACTCAGCCTTTCCTACCACCCGGAGGATCTGCTGAGCCCCTACACCCAGGATTTAGTCTATTTTTGCCACCACGCCCAGAAAAATAGCTGCCGAATTAGGGTGCAGCCAGGGAAACAGGGCCCGGAGTGGCGGCTGGAGCGGTAGAAGTGTCAATCGTCAACAAAGCACTTTAAGCCCTGCTTTCAGGAAGCCGCAATCAGCTGTAAAAAAATCCTCGGTCGCTATACTCTGCCCATTTAGCATACATTTCTTGGTAATTAAGTTTGATAAATGCCTGAACTTTTTTTATTTCCCGCTCGTTCAATATTCCCTTATTATCTGATTATTTTCGGTTTTAAGTAACCCCATTCCTCCAAATGGAGATTGTGTCTTTTCTGACAGCGCTATCTATGAGAGCCTTAGCTCGATATTCTGCTTCAATTGAGCCAGGAATTCCTCTGCTGTTAATCTT
>CALEFI010000088.1 GCA_937876905.1 uncultured Treponema sp. | reverse complement strand
CTTTCCTTCAACGCCAAGATGATCGTCCGCAACCTGATGCGCAACAAGCTGCGCACGTTCATGTCGTTCGTGGGCCTTCTGTGCTGCACGATGCTGATCATCACATCGCTGGGCCTGCAGGACTCGGTCATGAGCCTGACGGAAAACTACTACTACGGCACCATGAGCTACGATCTGTACGCCAGCCTGACGGGCGACGTCGGCACGGCGGAAAGCTACGAGCAGCGCATTGACGCCGACGTGGTCGAATGTATCATGGATACATCCGTTTCGCTGCGCGCCGCCTCCGGCTCGCGCACCACACGCCTGAGCATTCTTGGCGACGATCAGACGATGCAGCGCCTGGGCGAAAACAGCACGCACATCGCGCTGGACGACGGCAGCCTCGCCGTCACCTACAAGCTCTCCAGGACGCTCTCTCTTGCCCCGGGCGACGAGGTCATGCTCTATCTGCCCGGCGACGACGAGCCCGTGCGCATCGCCATCGGAAGAATCGTGGAAAACAACGTCTCCCAGGGCGTATACCTGAACCGCAGCACCTGGGAATCGCTTCGCAAGGGTGAATTCCGGCCGACGGCCATCCAGATCAAGGGGCCCGGCGAGCGCTGCATGGCGCTGTCCGTGGTGGTGGCGGAGGAAGCCATCGCCGAGCAGTCCAAGGGTGAGGACAGCCTCCTGCGCGACCGCGTCACCGAGGAGGAGATCGCCCGCATCGTCGGCCGCTGGACGGGCATTCCCGTCAGCAAGCTGATGGAGGGCGAGCGCGAGAAGCTGCTGCACCTCGAAGATGTGCTGCATGAGCGCGTCATCGGCCAGGATGAGGCCGTCACCCGCGTGTCGGAGGCCATTCTGCGCAGCCGCGCCGGCATTCAGGACCCGAACCGCCCCCTGGGCAGCTTCCTGTTCCTGGGTCCCACCGGCGTTGGCAAGACCGAGCTGGCCAAGGCGCTGGCGCAGGCCCTCTTCGATGACGAGAAGAACATGGTGCGCATCGACATGTCCGAGTACATGGAGAAATTCAGCGTCAGCCGCTTGATTGGTGCACCTCCCGGCTATGTGGGCTATGACGAGGGCGGCCAGCTCACCGAGGCGGTGCGTCGCAGGCCCTACAGCGTCGTCCTCTTTGACGAGGTGGAGAAGGCCCACCCCGACGTGTTCAATGTGCTGCTGCAGGTGCTGGATGACGGCCGCCTCACCGACGGCCAGGGACGGGTGGTGGACTTCAAGAACACCATCATCATCATGACCAGCAACCTAGGCTCCGACCTGATTCTTGACGCTGACACGGCGGCAAAAATGGAGGAGATTCGCCCTCAGATTGATATGCTGCTGAAGTCAACCTTCCGGCCGGAGTTCCTGAACCGCATCGACGAGACGGTGATGTTCCGCCGTCTGGACAAGGACTGCATCCAGGGCATTGTCCGAGGGCAGCTACAGCGGGTGGCCCGTCGTCTGGAGGATCGCCGCCTCTACCTTGAGGTGTCTGACAAGGCCATTGACTTCCTGGCCCAAGTGGGCTATGACCCTCTCTTTGGTGCCAGGCCGGTAAAGCGGGCCATCCAGACCTATCTGGAGAACCCCTTGGCCAAGGAGCTGTTGTCAGGAAGGTTTATGGAGGGAAGCGTCATTCACGTGGAGGCAGCTGGTACGGAGGAGCTTGTTTTCTCGTAGCTTGTAGACAAAATCCCCGGAAAGATTTATTATAGGCGGGCATGAAGTCCCTGTGGCTCTATGCCCAAAAGTTTTGAGGTGAGTATGCCAACATACGAGTATGAATGTGAGACATGTAAACATCGTTTTGAGGTTGTCCAGAAGATGGTGGACGACCCTCTGAAAATCTGTCCTGAGTGTGGCAAGTCTATCCGTCGTGTGCTCAGTGGTGGGATTGGCATTTCCTTCCAGGGCTCTGGATTTTATGTCAACGATTCCTCCAAGTCCGCTCACAGCTGTGGCGGGTCTTGTTCGTCTTGCAAGGGGTAGACGATGAAAAAGGAGACGGCCCGTTTTTTCTGTGAAAACTGCAATTCCGAGGTTGGGCGGGATGATGTCGTGTGTGCCCGTTGCGGCCACTACTTTGCCTCCGTCCGCTGTCCCCAGTGCGACGTGGTGGGAGATCCCTCCCAGTTCAAGTCTGGTTGTCCCAAGTGCGGCTATGCCATGGACTTGTCCAGCTTTGGCATTCCAAGTCCCGGCTCCTCCAAGGCCAAGAAGAAGGGGGGCGGAAGGCCCAGCCAGAGGGACGAGCGGCTGCCTGCATGGTTATACCTGCTGACCTTTCTGGTGCTGGTGGGAGCCGTGGCGGGTGCCTTCTTTTATATGGGGAAGGGCTAGCTCTTGCTTGGCCGAAAAAAAGCTGGCGACTGCCAGCTTTTTTTTAGGTGGTGACCATTTACTCCAGTCCTACGACCAACTCCGGCTCGTCCTCCAGTACCGCCGCCCGGATGCTTTTGATGCCCTCACTGGTTTTGAGGGAGCCGTCGGCAATTACGTCTCCTGCCCTCAGCAGGACCGGCCTGTCGGGGGAAAGATGGTAGCGTTCGTCCCCGCAGTCGGCAAGTTGCCCGCTGTACAGGACACCCTCATGGGGGTGGACAAAGAGAATCTTTGCCCCGTCGGAGGGAGGGGGTGACAGGGATTCCTGGCCCTCCAGCAATTGGTGCAGCCGCTCCATCTGTATTTTCCCCGTGCCCGTGATGCAGCCGAGCACGCCCAGAATCCGGGCCTTTTCGGACTCCTCGGCTTCGAATGCGGCCGGGACAAGGAGGATGACCCTGGGCTGTTCCTTGAGATTGCACTTGATGTGCTGGAGGAGCACCTTCCAGTGGCGTGGATAGTCCACGGCATTGATGACCACCAGATGGGGCTGGATTTCCTCCACATTGTCCAGGGCTTTCAAAAGCCAGCGGTAGCAGATGGTGTCATAGCCGGCCTGCTCCAAGGAGATCTGGATGTTCTTGCTGTCCTGCAGCTCGTCGGATACAATCAGCGCCTTCATTCTGTCCCCAGGTTCTCTACAGTGTAGTCGAATATCTGCCAGATGCCGTCACGCTGGCGCACGTGATAGGTGTACCGCTTCTTCTCGTGAAAGTTGTCGTACTTGAACCATTGGGTGGAGGTGACGGTTCCCTCGGTGGTGGTGTAGACAGTCTTGTCGATGGTAAAGCGTTCAGGAATAGCCACGATGTCGCCGTCGATTCGGGACTGCTGCAGGTCTGCCTTGTAGTTGTCCAGCATCCTGTTGCGCTCGACAGCGGAGGAGCTGCGGTACTTGCGGTTGCGGACAGGATCACGCATCAGCATCTGCTCCAGGTCCATGTACAGGAAGTACTGGTCCCACAGGCTTTTCTGGCGCGCAATGATGGTCTGCTCCACCACCTTGTCCGGAGAGATGGCCTCCGGCCGGAGGATTTCCATGGTTGCGGGGGCAACGGGAATCAGGGAGGATGCTGCCGCCACCGGAGACGGGCGCACCTCCAGAGTCATCCTGTTGGAGGTGACGGCGCTGGAAAGCCGGGCCTTGTACAGCTCCGGGTAGAAGGTTACTTCCATATAATAGACGGCCGGATCGTCGATGCGCACAAAGTCCTTGAGATTTTCGGTAAAGGAGTACTCCTCGCCGGTCTCCAAGGCAATTTCCCGGAAGTAGACGGTCTGCTGCATGGACCGCTTGCGGGTGAGCTGGTCGGTGGCAGGCAGCTCCTTGTTGCGGACGGTAATCACCTTGAAGTCCATGCTGAACATGCGGTCGTCGGCCAGCTTGAACCGCAGGGTCTCCGGCCCCTTGTTCGCCACGGTTACGTGGACATAGACGGGATTGTCCTCGGCTGAGCCGGGATAATACATGGTCTTGTTGTAGAATTTTGCGGTAATCTCGATGTCCTGTGCGTAGGACTGTGCAAAGAGGGCGAAACCCGCTATAATGGCTGCCAGTATGCGTTTCAATTCAGTACTCCAGATTCAGGATTGCCTCCGGGAAAGCGGTCCCTACAGACCCCTTTTCTCGGCATAGGTTTACTATAATATCGGATAAAAGCCATGAATACCTTACAGTCAAATTCAGCTTCCAAGGATGCACCCGGATTCAAATTGAACCCGCTCCGTCCCCTCTTCCGTTCCTGGCCTGACTTGCAGGACTGCCTTGTCCGACTTGGGGGTGCCATCTGCGAGGGTTTCCCGGAGCCCCTCCAGATTGAGGGTGTCCAGGGCAGCATGGTCTCCTTCCTGCTGGCCGAGTATCTGGCTGGCAGCGCTTCCGGCGGCTCCTGCGTGGTGGTGGTGAGTGGAGAGCGGGAGGCAAACGAGCTTGCCTTGGATTTGCGCTCTGCCAACAGCGCCATACAGGTGCGCTTTCTGCCCTGGTGGGGTATGGTTCCCTACCGGCCCACTCCGCAGGGTGCCCTTGTCTTTGGGCAGCGCTCAGCCACCCTCTCCGCCCTGGCCTCCCTGTCCGGTTCGGCAGGTGCGCCCGTGGTCTTTGTTGTCAGCCAGCGGGCCTTCCAGACTCCCGTTCCGCCGCCGGACTACATGCGCTCCCTGCTGTTCTCCTTGAAGGAGGGGGACAGCTTCGACCCGGTTGCCCTTGCCGCCCGCCTGGTGGAGCAGGGCTATCTGCGGGTTCCCAGGGTGACGGTTCGTGGAGAGTTTGCCCTCCGTGGCGAGGTGCTGGACATCTTCATGGCGGGGGAGGAGGTTGCCCACCGCATCGTCTTTGACTTCGACCAGGTTGAGCATATCAGGACCTTCGACCCAGAGACACAGAGCTCGCTGGGTGCGGTGGACTCGCTGGTGGTGTATCCCATGAAGGAGGTGGTGTGGACCGCAGAATTGGTGGACCAGCTGGAGCAGGCGCTGTCTGGCGACAGGTTCCAAAAGCCGGAAGGCTCTGCCGCTACTGGGGCTGCCCTCCTGGGCAACGACACCGGGGACTTCGGCTACTCAGCCCAGCAGGACTTTGATGATGCCCGGCGTGGGCTTTTGGAGGAGCTGCGTACCACAGGCGGGAGCCAGGGGGAAGAGCTTTTCTATCAGGAGGTCTTCCAGCGTCCCCACTCGATTCTGGACTATCTGCCGGAGGGAATGCCCGTCTTCTATGTTGACTATGACCGCCTGCTCAATGCCCAGGAGGGCTTTGACCGTGAGTACCTGGGCATGTACCGCAAGGTTCGCTCCCTGCGTCCGTCGCCCCCGCCGCAGAACATCCTGTTCAGCTTCCTGAGCCTGGTGCAGTCCCGGCGGCGGCGCATCCTGTTCCGCAGTCTGCACACCCAGCTTTCCAGTGAGGAGCGCGACATTGCCACCGTCTCTTTGGAGATGGACCCGCCCCGAAGCTTCTTCGGCAACATCCAGTATCTGAAGGAAAGCTTTGCCAGCCTCATGGAAGAGGGCTGGCGCATCTTTGTCTACGGGGAGAGCGGGAACCAGGCCCAGCGGATCGCCGAGCTTTTGCGGGAGCTGGATGGCGAGTCCCTGCAGGTGCTTCCGCTGCCGATTTCAGCGGGCTTCGGCATTCCTTCCTTGAAGCTTTTGGTAGTGCAGGAGAATGAGATTTTCGGTCGGCGCAAGCGGACGCCCAAGTCGGTGCGGCAGGTGAAAAGCGCCGTCATCGACACCTTCGTGGAGCTGAATCCCGGTGACTACGTTGTCCACGTGAACCACGGCATCGGTCTTTTCAAGGGAATCGACCGGGTGAGGTCATCGGGCAACGAGCGGGACTACATCAAGCTGGAGTACGCCGACGAGGAGTTTGTGTTCATTCCCATAGAGCAGGTGAACCTGGTGCAGCGCTACATCGGCAACGAGGGGGCTGCCCCACGGCTGGACAGAATCGGTTCCAAAAGCTGGGAGAGCCGAAAGGGGAGGGCGAGGAAGGCAGCGGAGGACATAGCCCAAAAGCTCATCGACCTGTACTCCCGCCGCAAGGCATCCCGGGGCTTTCCCTTCCCCAGGGACACCGAGTGGCAAACCGCATTCGAGGCCGCCTTTCCCTACACGGAGACCGACGACCAGCTGACGGTCAGCGCCGAGGTGAAGGCCGACATGGAGAAGCCACAGCCCATGGACCGGCTGGTGTGCGGCGACGTGGGCTATGGCAAGACGGAGATTGCCATGCGGGCGGCCTTTAAAGCCGTGATGGGAGGCAAGCAGGTGGCATTCCTGGCTCCCACCACCATTCTGGCGGAACAGCATTACGAGAACTGTGTGGAGCGGTTCCAGGGCTTTCCTGTCCGCATCGCCCAGTTGTCCCGCTTTGTGGAGCGCAAGGAGCAGAGGAAGATCTTGGAGGAGCTGGCGGCCGGCACCGTGGACATCCTCGTGGGCACCCACCGCATCATCCAGAAGGATGTGGTGTTCAAGGACCTGGGATTGATGATTATAGACGAGGAGCAGCGCTTCGGAGTGAAGGACAAGGAGCGGCTGAAGGAGCTGAAGACCAACATCGACAGCCTTGCCATGAGCGCCACCCCCATTCCCCGTACCCTCCACATGAGCCTGCTGAAAATTCGTGACATGAGCCTTTTGACCACGCCGCCCCAGAACCGGCAGGCAATCGAGACGGTGATCGACAGCTACAACGATGACCGGGTGGCGGCGGCCATCCGCAGGGAGGCGGAGCGGGGGGGACAGGTGTTCTATCTCCACAACCGGGTGGAGAGCCTGGAGGAGGTGCGCTTCCGCCTCCAGAGCCTGGTGCCGGAGATGATGGTGGAGACTGCCCACGGCCAGATGTCCGCCACGGAGCTGGACGACATCTTCCGCCGCTTCAAGCTGGGGGGCTTCCATATTCTGGTGTCCACCACCATCATCGAGAACGGCATCGACATTCCCAACGTGAACACCATCATCATCGACCGGGCGGACATGTACGGTGTGTCCCAGCTCTACCAGCTGCGGGGGCGGGTGGGGCGCAGCGACCGCAAGGCCTACGCCTACCTGCTGTACCCGGAGAACAAGGTCCTGTCGGAGATTGCCATGAAGCGGCTGCAGGTTATCAGCGACTTTACCGAGCTGGGCTCCGGCTTCAAGATTGCCATGAAGGACATGGAGATTCGTGGAGCGGGGAACCTCTTGGGCAAGGACCAGTCCGGGGAAATCATGTCCGTGGGCTTCGACCTTTATCTGCGGCTTTTGGAGGAGGCCGTCCAGCGGCTTACCGACGAGAACTTCCAGTCCCAGAACGAGGTGCTGATGGAGCTGGAGTACACCGGCTTTATCCCGGAGACCTACATCACCAATCCCCAGACCAAGATGGAGGTGTACAAGAAGATTGCCGCCGTCTCGGAGCGTGATGCCCTGGAGCGGATTCACGCCGAGCTGGAGGACCGCTTTGGCCCCATCCCGGAGGAGGTTTCCAGCCTCCTGTCCCTGGCGGAAATCAAAATCATCTGCCGCCGTCTCAGCATCGCCACCCTGCGGGAGCGTGGTGGCCTGGTGACTCTGGAATTCTCCCGTGTATCGGACATTTCCGTGGACAAGGTGCTGCGACTGCTGAAGGAAAGCGGCGGCGGGGTGAGGCTTGATCCCCAGCGGCCCAACGTGCTGCTGCTGGAGACCGGCAAGATTGGCCTGAAGGAAAAGAGCGAGTTCATCAGGGAAAAACTGGAGATGTTGGCCAGCTAGTATTCAAAGGCCAACATCGTCGTTTGCCAGTTAGCATTTAAAGGCAAACCTTGTCCAGTTCGTATTAAATAGGAGGAAATATGATCAAGGCTGTGATATTCGACTATGGGAACGTGATTTCCCAAACTCAGACCGGGGACTGCGCCGAGCAGATGGAGGCCATGACTGGCGTTCCCGCCGATGTGTTCCGCACCGTCTACGACAGGTTCCGCTTCGAGTTCGACCGGGGGACCATCACCGGTGCCCAAATGTACCGCCAGCTGCTGGAGGCCGACGGCTACCACCAGCAGGCAGCCGACCAGCAGCTGATGGAGCAAATTGCCCGGCTGGACATGGAAAGCTGGCGGCCGGTTCGCCAGGACGTGACCTACTGGGGGCTTTCCTTGAAGGCCAGTGGCCTCAAGCTGGGAATCCTTTCCAACATGCCCACAGAATTCCTGGCCTCCTACGAGGATGAGATTGAGCTGTTCAAGGCCGCCCACTACGCCTGCTTTTCCTGCCGAGTGGGGCTCATCAAGCCGGAGCCTGCCATCTATCACGATGTATTGAAAGGACTTGATGTGGAGCCCCAGGAGGCGGTCTTCTTTGACGATGTGGCGGTGAATGTGGAGGCCGCCTGCGCCCTGGGCATCCATGGCTTTGTGTGGCGTGGACTGGAGCAGGGAAAAAGAGACTTGCAGCAGGTCATCGCTGAACATGGCCGCTGATTCCATCCCCCTGCCTTCACAGCTTGCAAGGCTTCCTTTCACCGCCGGGGAAAGGGAGGCGTTTTCCTCGGTGGATTTTCCCCCACTTGTTTCTATGCAGATGGCCACCGTTTTGGAGCGGCTTGCAGGGCGGATGGCGGATGACCTTGAGGCGGCCGCCTGGTACCGTGGGTTAAGCCGCCAGCTTTTTCCCCAGCCAGAAGAAAATCTGGTGCTGCCCGAGGAGCTTGCAGATCCCCTGGGAGCCCGCCTCCATCAGGCTACAGAGCGCATGGTGCACCAGTACAAGAACCGGGTGCTGGCGCTTGCCACCAGCCGCTGCTTTGCCCACTGCCGCTACTGCTTTAGGAAGAGCCTCATCACGGAGTCCCTGCAAGGAGCTGGCGGCCAGTCGTCCTGCGGCTCCTGCCTTGGGTGGCCTGCATCCCAGGAAATTGATGAGATGGCCGCATATCTGGCCGCCCACCCGGAGGTGCAGGAGGTGCTGCTTTCCGGCGGCGACCCCCTGACCGCCCCCTTCCACCAGGTGGAGGAGCTGGTGGTCCGATTCCGGGAGGCAAGGCCAGGGCTTTTGGTTCGCTTGTGCACCAGGGCCATCTCCTTTCATCCTGCCGTCTTCACCCCCCGTCTGGTGGAGGGACTGCGCCGCCTGCGTCCCCTGTGGGTGATTCCCCACATCAACCATCCTGCAGAAATCAGCCCCCGCTACGCCCCGGAGTCACGGGAGGCCCTGCTCCGCCTGGTGGACTCAGGAATCCCGGTGCAGAGCCAGACGGTGCTGCTGCGGGGGGTGAACGACGAGGTGGCCACCTTGAGCCGCCTCTTCCACCAGCTAACCCTGCTGGGGGTGCGGCCGGGCTACCTGTTCCAGTGCGACCTGGTGCCGGGAACCTCCCATCTTAGGGTGCCCGTGGAGGAGGGGGTTGCCCTGTACCACCAGCTGCGGCGGGAGCTTTCCGGCCTGTCCTGCCCGGTGTACGCCGTGGACCTGCCCGGAGGCGGCGGCAAGCTCAACCTGCTGGAATTGGACCCCAGCCTGAATCCCACCCAGGTGCGGCGGCTGGAGGACTGCTACCAGTTCACCACCCCCGACGGCTCGGTGTGGTGGTATCCGAGGTGAGGGAGACCTTTCCGGGTGGAAATAGTATATTGCAAGGGCAAGGAGGATTATATGAGCTCGATTACAATCCAGCAGAAGGGAATTTTGGACATTCCGGCGGATGCCATCGTGAATGCGGCCAACAGCGGCCTGCTAGCGGGGGGCGGTGTGTGCGGCGTGATTTTCCAGCGGGCGGGTGAGCGGCAGCTGGCGGCGGCCTGCAAGGAGATCGGCCACTGTCCTGAGGGCTCGGCAGTCATAACAGCCGGCTTCGGCTGTCCGTGCACATACATCATCCATGCGGTGGGGCCGGTGTACCAGGATGGAACCAAGGGGGAGGCGGAGCTCCTGTACGGGGCCTATAAATCATCCCTCCAGCTGTGCCGCCAGCACGACCTCCACTCAGTCGTCTTTCCCCTGATTTCCGCCGGCATCTTCGGCTATCCTGTCCAGGCCGCCTGGTGCCAGGCCATAGTTGCCTGCAGGGACTTCATCAGCGGCAACCCCGACTTTGACATCAGCATCATCTTTGCCATCCCGGAGGAGGAGAAGCTCGTGGTGGGCCAGCAGGTCCTGAATGGCTAGGGGAGTGCAGGAGGACGGGACGGCTGCTGTCCAAGGCGGGGCGGGGCAGCCAATGAGGGCCCCGACTTCCGGCAGGGGGCTGGAAGTCGGAGCCGCAGTGGGGACTATGTTGCAGTGACGGTGGAGTCAATGCCCGCTGTGGAGTAGCTGGCTCCAGGTTTCGTCCCACAAGGACGGAATGGTCTCCGGCTGGCACATCTGCGGGGATGGTAACATCGATGATGTTGCTTCCTGCCCGGATGAATTTTGTCATGCGTTTCCTTCCTTATTTTGTCTGTTAGATGAATTGTTTTCTCTGGGACTTGTCATAGAAGGCTCCCATTCCCTTCCCACGCTCCAAAGCCGTCCTGGGACGCTCTGGCCCTGCAATCTGTTTTCCCGGCATCACCTCCTTCAAAATCATTCCATGCTTGCAGCATGGCGCTGATTGCAGGGGAGGTCAAATCCCTTTCCAGCCCTTTGGAATGATTCTGCCAGCCTGGGGCGTTGGTGTGTCAGCAAGTAGGGAAAAATGGAGTTTTTTTAGTGGCTTAAAAAAATAATTGGAAAAAAACAAACTTTTTATTGATACTATCATTATATGATACCATGTATGTTATATAATTAGATTATTTTTCTCAATCCAAGGAGGATACTATGTTTTACAAGAAATGGAGGGCTAAGGCTGTGGCGGTTGCCCTGGTGGTTGTGGTGACGGGAGCAAACTATGGCTGTGCGCCCACCGCCGGACTGCGGGTGGAGACTGGTGACGGGGCAGAATGGGGAGTGCATTCTGTGAAGCTGTATTACGACAGCTCCGACAACCTGGTCCGTCGGGAGTGCTACGGTGCGGATGGCCAGCTGACCTTGAACAGCAATGGTGTTG
>CALEFI010000087.1 GCA_937876905.1 uncultured Treponema sp. | reverse complement strand
GTTGCACATCCGGGCTGTGGTGCGGCAGTCGTAGCACTTGTCTGCCTTTATAGCGCAGGGAGTTTTTCGGGCCAGCCGCCGGTTGTTCAAGGGTGCGGCGATGTTCCGTGCCCTCCACAGGGCGGCATCATAGTCCTGGGCCAGCTTGTTCTGGCCCACCACCAGATATACCTTCTGGTGTCCATAAAAGATGGACGCAAGCCTGTTGCAGGTCCCGTCTATGTTGACGATTTCTCCTGTTTCGGCCAAGCCGTTGACAGAACAGACGTAGATTTCCGCCGTGCTGGCTGCTACCCTGACTGCATTGGCAGTACTGCCTTCGGGAATTCTCCAATGCCAATGCAGTTCATTGTGTGACCCAAGCCTTTCATATAAGCCCATGGTTGCCAGTGTCATGGAGCCGCCAAATCCCACCGTCTTTCCGTCGATTTGGGAGTCCAGGTAATCCGCAGCCGCCGCAGCGGTCTCAAAGCAAGACACCGAAAATCCACGGCTCTCCAGATTTTTCCTCACCACGTCAAATTGTGTCATAAAAGCTCCTTTTCCATCGTCTTTGACAATGCTCCACGTCAAAATGCCTTGCCGGAGACCGTTAGTGAGAAGTCTCCAATCGTATGCGGGCGGCACGGGCATGGGCGGCTAAGCCTTCCGCATCGCCGAGCAAGCCTGCGACCGTGGCGGAATTGACTGGGCCACGAGAGCCGGGAGCCGTCCGCAGGGTTGTGACGGTCTTCAAAAAGCAGCGGACAGACAGGCCACCAGAAAACCGTGCGGAGGTTGACGTGGGCAGGGTGTGGTTTAGCCCAGCTGCATAATCGCCAAGGACCTCCGCCGAGCCATGTCCGATAAAAAGAGAGCCGTAATTGTGCACCATGGCCGCCAGCCTCTCCAGTTGGGGGCCCTCGTCTAATGCCAGCTCCAGATGCTCCGGGGCCTTGCGGTTTGCAAGGCGGGTAGCCTCCTCTAAGTCCTTGGTGATGATGATGCAACCGTTTCTCTGGAGGCTGGTGCGGGCAGTTTCCGCCGTCTCCAAGGTTTCCAGCTGGTGCTCCAGCTGGGCGGCAACTGCGTTGGCAAGGTCCCTGTCGGGGGTGGCAAGGACGGCTTGGGCGTCGGGGTCATGCTCGGCCTGGGCCAAGAGGTCTGCTGCAACCCAGGCGGGATTGGCTGAGCTGTCCGCTATGATAAAGACCTCGGTGGGCCCGGCCAGCATGTCGATTCCGACCGTGCCGTACACCTGCCGCTTTGCCTCCGCCACAAACCGATTTCCTGGCCCCACAATCACATCGCAACGGGGAATCGACTCCGTACCGTAGGCCATGGCAGCAATGGCTTGGGCTCCACCACAGGCAAAGACACGGTGGACACCGCAAAGCTGGGCGGCAGCAAGGATTCCTGGGTCGGCATAGGGCCTGCTGCCGTTCGGGTGCGGGCGTGGCGGAGTGCAGAGGACCACCTCGCCACAGCCAGCTGCCAGAGCCGGGGCAGAAGTCATAATCACCGTGGAAAGCAGGGGAAAGCGGCCGGCTGGAACGTAGAGCCCCGCCCTGTCCACTGGGATGGTGCGCTGGCCGGTAAAGAGTCCTGGCTCCAGCTCCTCCTCAAAGTCGTCGAAGGACTGCCGCTGACGACGGGCAAAGCGGAGGGCAAGGTCGCGGGAATAGCACAGGGCATCGTAGAGCCGGGGGCGCTGCTGCCGGAGACGCTCAGCCTCGGCTGCCATATCCTTGGAAGAGACCTCCAGCTTTTTGAGGCTCACCGAGTCAAACCGGGCGGCCAAATGGAAGAGGGCCTTGTCACCCTCGTGCCGGACACTGGAAATGATGTCCTCCACCGCAGCCGCCGTATCGTCGGCAAAGGTGCGCGGCTCAAAGAAATCGGAAGGAATTTCCGACGCTGTGATTATCTTGATTGTAGACATTGCCCATCCTTTAATCCTGCAAGCCGGTTTGGAGCGGGAATCCATCCTTCCGGCTTTTGAATTCATACCATTCTTTCCTATAAGCCGGGTATTGTCAACCGCATAGTCAAAAGAATATTGAGGGATATGTATTAAAACAATACCTCATATAATATTAATATAACGGAATAGAATGTGCTTGCAAAAAATCCTTGTCATTTTTAAGGAATATCATTATTATAAGAATACTTATTCCCACAGTACACTCCGTACAAGCCAGGATTGCCGGAAACCACAAGGAGAGTCTATGCCATACAGCATCAGGGAAATTTCCCAGCGCCTCGGAATCGCACCCTCAGCCTTGAGATACTACGAAAAGGAAGGTATCCTCCCTGTGCTGGAACGCTCCGATACGGGAGCCCGGCAGTTCAGTGACATCGACTTGGAGTGGCTCATCATCATCGACTCCCTCAAAAAGACCGGAATGCCCCTAAAGGAAATCAAGGAATTTGTGTCCACCTTTGAGGAGGGAAAGCCAACCAACAGAAGGCGGCTTGAGATAATCCAACGCCACAAGAAGGTCATAAAAAAACAGGTTGAAGAGCTGAACGAGTTCCTGCAAGTGCTGGAATTTAAGGAAAAATACTATCAGGAAGCCTGCAAGGAGCATGGGAACGAGCCCCCCAAAAGCATGGGATTGGAGGATTTGCCGCCAGCCTTCCAAGCGATCCGCAGGAAACTCCGCGGAGACTAAAATCTTTCTGTCGCCGCCAAAATCAGATTGAAAAAACCGCCTTTCTCCAGTACCATTACAAGAGCTTGCGCAGGTTCGTCTCCGCTACGGATACACCTTGGTGCAGCAAGGAGGAACAACCAATGAATTTCTTGAAGGGAAAGACCGCCATAATCACTGGAGCTGGATATGCGGTCCTTGAAAATGGAAACTGTGGCTCCATAGGCTACGGCATTGCCACAGCCTATGCAAAGGAAGGTGCCAACCTGGTAATAACAGGTCGGAACGTACAGAAGCTTGAGGATGCCAAAAAGCATCTGGAGGAGCGGCATGGCATCAAGGTACTGGCTGTTCCTGCAGACGTTGCCGCAGACGCCGACAACCAGTCCACCGTCCAGAAGGTAGTGGAGCAAGCCATGGCCACCTTTGGCAGGATAGATGTGCTGATAAATGCAGCCCAGGCATCCGCCTCCGGTGTAACCCTCCAGGACCACACGAAGGACCAGTTTGACCTGGCGCTCTATTCCGGCCTCTACGCCACCTTCTATTACATGCAGGCATGTTACCCCCATCTCAAGGAAAGCCAGGGCAGCGTCATAAACTTTGCCTCTGGAGCCGGGCTTTTCGGCAACTTCGGCCAGTGCGCATACGCTGCCGCAAAGGAAGGAATCCGGGGGCTTTCCCGTGTGGCTGCAACGGAGTGGGCAAAGGACGGAATCAGGGTGAATGTGGTCTGTCCCCTGGCCTGGACGAGCCAGCTGGAAAAATTTCAGCAGGCATATCCAGAAGCTTTTCAGGCTAACGTCAAGACCCCGCCGGCAGGTTACTTCGGAGACCCGGAGCAGGACATCGGCCGGGCCTGTGTCGCACTGGTCTCTCCTGACTTGAAGTACATGAACGGCGAGACAATCACCCTGGAAGGTGGCATGGGGCTGCGTCCGTAACCCCTCCATTCCAGAAAAGCGGCTGGGTCTGAATTGCTGGATCCAGCCTTTTTTATACTCACTTCTTGTGACGGCGGTCCAGCTCGTCCAGCACCTGCTTCCAGGTGACCTTTTCCTGATACATCAGCACGCTCATAAAATACAATAAATCGGCGCATTCCCACACCGCCTCGTCGTGGTCCTCCGCCTCGGTAAGCTCTTCCGCCTCCTCCATCAGCTTTTCCCGCACCCGCTCTCCATTCAGGGTGGCGGTGTAGGAGCCGGGGGTGGGATTGGCGAACCGCCCGGCGATGATGCTGTAGAGTCTCTCCAGGGTGGAGGCCTCGTCGCCTTCCGCCGTAAAGCAGGTCCAGCTGCCGGTGTGGCAGGAGGGGCCGTGGGGAATGACTGTGGCAAGAACGGTATCCCTGTCGCAGTCGGCACGGAGCTTCACCACCTCCAGGAAGTTGCCGGAGGTCTCGCCCTTTGTCCAAAGCTGGCTGCGGGTGCGGCTCCAGAAGGTGAGCTTGCCAGTGTCAAAGGTCTTGGCAAGGGCCTCCTTGTTGGCATAGCCCAGCATCAGCACCTCTCCCGTCACACTTTGGGCGATGACTGGAATCAAATCCACCTTCTTCCAGTTCAGGCAGCCGATGAAGCCATCCTTCAGGGAGACGGCTCCGGTGTAGAGGGCCATTCCCAGCTGCACGTCGCAGCCGAGCTCCTCCAGCTCCACAATCTCCGCCAGGCTGGAAACGCCCCCTGCCACCACCAGCCGGCAGGAGACGGCCTCCCGCAGCTGGCGAACCAGGTCCATGTTGGTGCCGGTCATGCAGCCCTCCCGCTCCACGCAGGTGAACAGCAGCTCCGAGGCGTAGCGCTCCGCCGCCTGAGCCCCCTGAATCAGGGGAATTCCCGCCGTCTCCGTCCAGCCCTTCACGGCAATAATGCCGTCAATGGCATCCACCGAGATGATGATTCGCTGACGGCCGATGGCAGCCACCAGCTCCTCCAAAAAGGCGGTGTTCAGGATGCTGCCGTCGGCGGGATGGGCATTGAAGGCGGCAGAGCCAACGATAACCTTTTCCGCCCCCAGAGAAATCAGCTCCTTG
>CALEFI010000086.1 GCA_937876905.1 uncultured Treponema sp. | reverse complement strand
GCTGGATGATGATTTTCTGACCAATGTGCAGGAAACCGGTGAATATTTCCGTGCAGAGCTGCGTGCCATTGGAGAACGGCATCCGGGACTTATTAAAGAAGTACGGGGTCTGGGGCTTATGATTGGCTGCGAATTCGTTGACCCCAAGGGACAGCCTGACGCAATCGGCTCCCTACCCGCCTCCGGGGACATTGCGGCCTTGGTGCAGAAAAAATGCTTTGAGAACAAGCTGGTAATGGAAAAGGGAGGACGTCACGGCTCAGTGATGCGCTGTCTCTGTGCCCTGAACATCACCAAGGAAGAAATCAACACCTTCCTTTCGATTTTTGAAAGGGTGGTGATGGAGATTGATGCCAGTGCACGATAACAAGGTTTGCGGCGAATATCTTTTTCTGACGGAAGGGGAGGAGGCCAAGAAAGCCTTTGTCCAGTTGATGAGCGAGACCGCCAACGACATTGCGGCATCCATTAACGACACAAGGGCCTATGCGGGCCTTTCCCCCCAGGAGCTAAAGGAAAGAATCAGGGTTGGGGCAATTCTTCCAAATCGGGGACGGGGACTTTCCGCCGTTTCCGAGCTGCTGAGTGAAAAGGTGCTGCCCTATTTTCTGCGCACTCCCTCCACCGACTACATGGCCCACCTCCATGGCCCCTCCCTGCTGGAGACCTTGGCCGCTGAGCTGGTCCTTTCCTCCTTCAATCAATCCATGGACTCCTGGGACCAGTCCCCAGTAGCTACGGAGATTGAGGTGGAGGTTATTGGTGAACTAAACCGTCTCTACGGCTACGGTGCTGAAGCTGACGGCGTATTTACCTCCGGTGGCTCCCAGTCCAACCTGACAGGACTGATGCTGGCCAGGGACTGGTTCTGCAAAGAAAAGCTCCACCACGACGTAAAAAAATGTGGCTTGCCCGCAAACTACGGCAAGCTGAGAATCTACACCTCCGCTATCTCCCATTTTTCCATGGAAAAGGGTGCACATCTCCTTGGTTTGGGCTACGATGCGGTAGTAAAGGTTCCCGTTGACCAGCGGCAAAAGATGGACATGGCGGCCTTCCGTGCACTTGTAGAGCAGGACCTGGCCCAGGGAAACCTTCCCTTCTGTGCAGTGGCCACCATCGGTACCACTGACTACGGAAGTATTGACGACGTTGCCCAGATGCACGAGATTTGCCGGCAGCACGGAATGTGGCTTCATGCAGATGCCGCCTACGGCAGCGGCCTTGTCATGTCCAGCGGATATGGCCATCGGATTGGCCCGCTGCACCTGTGCGACTCCATAACCGTGGACTTCCATAAGATGTTCCTGATGCCCATCAGCTGCGGTGCATTCCTGCTGCAGGACGGAAGACATTTCGAGGCATTAACCCTTCATGCCGACTATCTGAACCGTGAAGAGGACGAGGAGGCCGGCTACACCAACCTGGTAGGAAAGTCCATGCAGACCACTCGCCGCTTTGATGCACTAAAGGTATGGCTCTCCTTCCAGGTTCGGGGCAAGGACGGCTGGTCACAGATTGTGTCCACCTGTGTGGAAAATGCCGCCCATCTATACAACGCCTTGTCCCATTCACCACGGTTCCAGGCAGTTACCGAGCCTGAAATCAGCTCCGTGGTGTTCCGTGTCTTGCCAGCAGCGGACAAAGCCCTTTCCCACGAGGCAGTTGACGAGCTAAACAAGAAGGTTCGTCGGGCCTTGATTCACCAAGAGGGCGTTGTCATTGGTCAGACTGTCTTTGACGGAAAGGTTTTCCTCAAGTTCACCCTGCTGAATCCTCGCATTACCCACGAAAAGCTGGATGGCCTGCTGGAGCTCATCCAAGAATTAGCTGACAAGGTGTAGCCTTCTCATAACCTGTGGAAAACTCGTTAGGTTTATTGGGCGCTCCAAAATACGGAGGGGCTGTCCTAGGACAGCCCCTCCCTTGGCAATTATCCTGCCGAACTTATTTTAATCAGCCGGTTCAGCCGCTTCACAAAGTCGGCAGGGTTTTTGAGCTCGGCTCCGTCCACCAGTAGGGCCTGGTCCAGCAACACGTTGGAAAGGTCCTCCACATAGGTGGCATCCTCGCAGTCCTTCAGGGTGGCAACGATGGGATGCTCGGCGTTCACCTCAAGGATGGGCTTTACCTCGCCAAATCCGGGGCGGCCCATAGCCCGCATCATCCGCTCCATCTGGAGGGAGGGGTCAGCCTCGTCCACCACGATGCAGGAGGGGGAGTCGGAAAGCCGCTTGGAAAGATGCACGTCCTTTACCCGCTCTCCCAGCGCATTCTTGATTTTCTCCACCACCGGCTTGAATTCCTTCTCCTTCTTTTCGGCCTCGTCCTTGTCTACGCCCAGCTCGTCGTCGCTTCCGGCTCGGTTCACGGACTTGAGCTCATAGTCCTTGTACTTGCCCAAGCCGGGAATCACCAGGTCGTCAATTTCGTCGGCCATAATCAGCACCTCAAAGCCCTTCTTCTTGTAGGCCTCCAGCAGGGGGGACGAGCGCAGTGTCTTCTCGTCGGTGCCGGTAATATAATAGATGGCCTTCTGATCCGGCTTCATACGCTGCACGTAGTCAGCAAAGCTGGTCCAGTGGATGCTGCCGTTCTCCTCGTCGGTACCCTCCGGGGCGGTGGACTTGAAGCGGACAATCTCTTCAATTTCGTCCCGGTTGGCAAAGTCCGAGAATAGCCCCTCCTTCATGGGACGGTTGAACTGGGACACGAACTGGTTCCACTTCTCCAGCTTCTTCCGCTCCGCCTCCTCCAGCTTGTCCAGCCCGCCGGCCTCCTTGGCAGCCGCACGAGCCTTCTCTGCCGCCTCTCCCATCTTCTTGAACTCGCCCAAAAGCTTCTTTACGGACTGGGACTTGATGGACTCAAGGATGCGGTTCTGCTGAAGAATCTCCCGGCTTACGTTCAGCGGCAGGTCCTCGCTGTCGATGATGCCCCGCACAAAGCGCAGGTAGGCGGGCAAAAGCTCCCGGTCGTCATCGGTGATGAACACCCGCTTTACATAGAGCTTGAGGCCGCTCTTGTAGTCGGCGTGGTACATGTCGAAGGGAGCCTGCTCCGGCACGTAGAACAGGGTGGTATACTCCTGGGTTCCCTCGGCGTGGGTGTGGACGTACATCAGCGGTGCTGTGCCGTCGTGGGAAAAGGTCTTGTAGAAGTCGTTGTAGTCCTCGGCGGTGAGCTTGGACTTAGGCCGCTTCCACAGGGCGCTGGCAGAGTTAATTTGGTCCACCTTGTCCTCGCTGCCAGTAACCTTGCCCTTGTCGTCATACTGGTTCTGGGTGTAGTGCAGGTAGATGGGGAAGGCGATGTGGTCGCTGTAGCGCTTTACCAGCTCCTCCACCTTGCTGCCGTTGTGGATCCAGGCAGCAGGAAGAAATCCTACGGTAGTGGGGATCACCTGGGGATGCTCCATGCGGATCGCTTTCATAAAATCGATATCTCCAAACATGAGATAGGTCACCTCTTTCAGTATTACTCATACCGGCCCCTCAGGGAGGGGCCGGCGGTATGTATAAAGATCTTAGATCACTTGCCCATGAAGGAAGCGGCGGCGTCAGCGGCGGAAGCGGCGTCACGGGTGTAGGCATCGGCGCCGATATGGTCGCAGAAGCGCTGATCCACGG
>CALEFI010000085.1 GCA_937876905.1 uncultured Treponema sp. | reverse complement strand
CCCCGCCTCTGCATGGCCTTGATGTGCTCCCGCTGGTTGTACCAGGCATAAACCGCCCAGCCCACCGTGTCGAAGACGCTCTGGGGCGTCAGCTCGTCGAACATAAAGCCTGTGCCCTCCCCGGTCTCCTGGTTGTAGTTCTGCACCGTGTCCGCCAAGCCGCCAGTACGCCGCACGATGGGCAGGGTTCCGTACAGCAGGGAATACATCTGGTTGAGGCCACAGGGCTCGTAGCGGGAGGGCATCAGGAAGAAGTCGCTGCCCGCCTCAATCTGGTGGCTCAGCCCCTCGTCATAGCCCACAAAGGCCCTGAAGTTTGGCAGCTTGGCCTCCAAAGAGCGCAGCTCGTCCTCGCACCACCGCTCCCCAGCGCCCAGCACCACCACCTGTACCCTCATCTCGGTGCAGATTCGATACATGCTGCCGTAGGTTGGGGCGAACAGCTCCGCCACCCCCTTCTGATCCGCAAGTCGGGTGATGATGCCAATCAGCGGAACCTCGGAATCTTCCGGCAGGCCCATCCGTTGCTGGAGGGCAGCCTTGTTCCCTGACTTTCCGGCAAGCTTCTTGGCACTGTAGTTCTCCGCTATGAACCGGTCCCTTTCCGGATTCCATACCTCGGTGTCCACCCCGTTGAGGATGCCCACCAGGTCCTGGCTTCGATGGCGCAGCAGGGCGTCCATGCGGAAGCCGGCGGCGGGAGTTTGGATTTCCTGGGCGTAGGTGGGGGACACGGTGGTGAGCAGGTCGGCGGAGGTGAGCCCCGCCTTCAGGAAGTTGATCCTGTCCCAGTCCTCGAAGCCAGCGGCATAGAAGAAGTTCCAGTCAAGCCCGGTGGCAGGATAATTGTACTTTCCGTAGACGCCCTGATAGCCCAGGTTGTGGATGGTAAAGACGCTAGCCGTCTTCTGAAAGCCGTTGTGTCGCTGGATGAACCGCAGCAGCACCGGAGCCAGGGCGGCGGACCAGTCATGGGCGTGGATGATGTCGGGATACCAGCCAAGCTTGCGGCACAGCTGGAAGGCGCCGTGGCAGAGCACCGAAAAGCGGTAGGGATTGTCGTGGAAGTCCGGCTCATCCGCCGTTCCATACACACCATCACGGCCAAAGCTCTGCTCATGGTCGATAAAATACACCGGCAGGTCCATGGTGCCGGGCATGGTTCCCTGATAGACCTCGGTCCATGCCTCGATATAGCCGGCTGGAACTCCCATGGGTCCCTCCAGCGCAGTCAGGGTGGAGCGGTCGATTTTGTAGTATCGTGGCATGACGATGCGCACATCATGGCCCAATTTGTTCAATACAATGGCCAATGCGGACACGGCATCCGCCAGGCCGCCAGTCTTCGCAAAGGGAACGGCTTCCGCCGTCACCATCAGAATCTTCATACTGTTCCCCCAAAGTGATTCATGCGGAGGGTACTTTCCCGATGCTTGCATCACAACAAGGGAAGGTACCCGAACCTTATGAGAACGAACGATACCCGAAGGCTTTGCCTCGAGGTTCGTCCATTATTCCTTCCAATCAAGCACTGCCTGCCGCAATGCCTCAGCACAATTGCGGATGGTGGCCTCGGAAGTGCAGTAGGCCATCCTGAACCAGCCGGCACAGCCAA
This sequence comes from uncultured Treponema sp., assembly GCA_937876905.1. Lineage (GTDB taxonomy): Bacteria > Spirochaetota > Spirochaetia > Treponematales > Treponemataceae > Treponema_F. The sequence goes on along the minus strand of CALEFI010000085.1, from coordinate 3,679 downwards.
ATCCAAATCCGGGGGCGCAGAGCACCCGGTATTTTTTCAGGTGGTCGCAGAATGCCATGTCCAGGGAATCCTCCGTTCCCGCCAGCAGTGCCGCCACCGCCCCGCCTGGTTCCGGAACCTGGCAGAACAGGTAGAAGGCTCCCTCCGGCCTAAAGTACCCGATGCCCGCACCGTCAAGCACCTCCATCAGCAGGTTCCGCCGGTGGAGGTAGGAGCCGTAGTCCACTGGTACATCCCAGGACCGGGCCACCACCCGCTGGAAGAAGGCAGGGGCGTTCACAAAGCCCAGGATACGGGTGGTAAAGGTACAGGCAGCCACCAGCTCCTCTGCATCAGGGCAGGCAGGGTTCACGGCGATGTAGCCGAGTCGTTCTCCCGGCAGGCTCAGATTCTTGGCAAAGGAGGACACCACCACGCTGCTCCTGTACAGGGGGAACACTGCCGCCACCTCCTTGCCGTCATACACGATGTCCCGATAGGGCTCGTCGCAGACAAGATAGGGAAAACGCCCCAAGTCCCTCCCCCGCTCCTCAAGCATCCCCGCCAGCGCCTCCATCTCCTGCCGGGAGTAGACCTTTCCCGAAGGATTGTTCGGGGAATTCACCAGGACAGCGGCTGTCTTTGGCGACAGGGAGCGGCTGAGGGCATCCAGGTCCAGGGAGAAGTCCTTTCCACAGGGAACGGGCACCAGCACTCCGCCGTGATTGCCCACGTAATGGCGGTACTCAGCAAAGAAGGGGGCAGGAACCACCACCTCGTCACCAGGGGAAAGGATGGCCTTGAGCAGGCAATTCAGCGCTCCGGCTGCACCGCAGGCCATGACCACAAGCTGCCCGTCCACCAAGACTCCCTGCTCCTGGCCCACCTTTCTGCCCATGGCCTGCCGGGTCTCCAGGTAGCCGGCATTGGGCATGTAGCCATGGCACCCTGCCTCCTGGCTCCGGGCCAGATCCAACACAAGGGTTCTCAACCCCTCCGGTGGCTCCAGGTCTGGATTGCCGATGCTGAAGTCGTACACCTTGTCCGCGCCGAATTCCCTCTTGAGCAGGGCCCCCTCCTCAAACATCCTTCGAATGACGGAGGCAGCCCTGCCACCCATGATTTCCTTTATGTGGGGTGCAATGGCCATAAAAAATCCTCAAAAAGACTCCGAGCTCATCGGAGAAATACTGGTTGTCTGGTAGGAATTATATCATAGATTTGGAATTATGCAATGATTTTGTTTTCGTCCGAAGGATTGGCAGGCACCAGAACCGCCGTGTACCGTCCTGTCTTCCAACCCGTCCTCTTGAAAATGACCCCGACCTGCAATGAGGCCGGGGTCTTCACACAGCGAGCCAAGCCGCGGCGAGACTAGTAGTTCTCTGCCTTGACCTGGAAGTATGCCTGGGGATGGGCACAGACGGGGCAGGCCTTGGGAGCCTCCTTGCCGAACACCAGATGGCCGCAGTTGCTGCACTGCCACATCACGTCTCCATCCTTGGAGAACACCAGTCCGTTCTCGACGTTGGCCAGGAGCTTGAGATAGCGCTCCTCGTGAGCCTTCTCGATGGCAGCCACACCCTCAAAGAGCTTGGCGATGTGGTCAAAACCCTCCTCGCGGGCCTCCTTGGCAAAGGTGGGATACATGGTCTCATGCTCGTAGTTCTCTCCCGCAGCGGCCGCCTTCAGGTTCTCAGAGGTGGTTCCGATTCCGCCGTTCAGCAGCTTGAACCAGAGCTCGGCATGCTCCTTTTCGTTGGCGGCAGTCTCCTCAAAGAGCTCCGCAATCTGGACAAAGCCGTCCTTGCGAGCCTTGGAAGCAAAGTAGGTGTACTTGTTCCGTGCCATAGACTCGCCGGCAAAGGCCTCCTGAAGGTTCTTCTCTGTCTTTGTTCCCTTCAAATCTTTCATCATTTTCCTCCGCATCTTGTGGTATCAGAAAAATAGATAAAAAAACTATCTATTTATCTCTTTCCCCAATATAATGAAAACCCAAGAATTATGCAAGTAGAATTTGTAATTATTACAAATTTATTTGCTCCAGGCCAAGAGAGGCAGACACTCCGTCATCCTCTGCAATCCGGACGGCCTCCTCCAGTACGGCCGCCTTACGCACCAGCCTCACCCGCAGCCTGCCCCTGGACATGGCCACCGTCACCCTTCCCTCCAGGGATTGGCCGACGGATGCCGCCGCATCCTCTATCAGTCGCAAGGCCAGCTGGTCCTCGATTTCCCGCTGGATGAGCCTGCGCATGGGACGGGCCCCGAAGCTTGGATCGTAGCCGTTCTCCACCAGATACTCCTTGGCGGAGGGCCGCACCACAAGGTCCAGGTTCCGCTCGGCAAGACGCTGCCGCAGCTCCTCCAGCTGGATTTCCAGGATGCCTGCCACCTCCTTCCTGGACAAAGGGGTGAACACGATGGTGTCGTCTATCCTGTTCAAAAGCTCCGGGCTGAGGACCCTCTTCAGCTCCGACAGGGCCCCTTCCTTGATGGCCTGGTAGGAGGGGGTCGAGTCCGCCGACAGGGAGAAGCCCATAGTCGATCCCTCCGTAATCTGGCGGATGCCGGCGTTGCTGGTCATGATGATGACCGTGTTGCGGAAGTTGACGGTGTGGCCCAGGTTGTCCGTCAGCTCTCCCTCCTCCAGCACCTGCAGCAGGAGGTTGAACACGTCGGGATGGGCTTTTTCTATCTCGTCGAGCAGCACCACGGAATACGGATGGCGGCGGACCTTCTCTGTAAGCACGCCACCCTCCTCAAATCCAATGTAGCCTGGCGGCGCTCCCACCAGACGGCTGGAGTTGTGCTTTTCCATGAAGTCACTCATGTCCACACGGATGAGGGCCTCCTCGCTGCCGAAGAGGAAGCGGGCAAGGGTCTTGGCCAGCAAGGTCTTTCCCACGCCAGTGGGTCCCAAAAAGATAAAGGAGCCTGCCGGACGGCGGCTGGACGACACGCCGGTACGGGAGCGACGGACGGCGGACACGATGGAGGCAACCGCCTCGTCCTGTCCGATGACCGCCTTGTGCAGTTCCTCCTCCATGTGCAGGAGGCGGGCAAGCTCGGAGCCGGTGAGCTGGTCCAGGGGGATTCCCGTGATGGAGGCAATGACGGTACACACGTCCTCCACTGTCACCAGCTTGTGCTTGCCGTCCCCACCACACTCCCAGCGATCCCGCAGCATCTCAAGCTGCCCCCGAAGGAAATGCACCCGGTCCCGAATCTCCGCCGCAGCCTCGTAGTCCTGGCTCTGGACGAGCAGCCGCTTTTCCTCTGTCAAGGCTCCGATGCTAGTCTCAAGCTCCTCAAGCTCCAGCGGCTTTTCCTCCTCGTCGATTTTCTTCATGGCGCCCGCCTCGTCCAGCAGGTCGATGGCCTTGTCTGGAAGACAGCGGTCGGTCAGATAGCGGGCAAGCCTCACCGTGGCGGGAATGACCTCATCCTGGTAGGTGACGCCATGGAAGGACTCGTACTTCTTTCTGATTCCCTCCAAAATCTGGACCGTCTCCTCGTCGGAAGGCTCGTCCACCAGCACCGGCTGAAAGCGACGCTCCAGGGCGGCATCCTTTTCGAAATACTTGCGGTACTCCGCAGAGGTGGTGGCCCCCACGCACTGAAGCTCCCCGCGGGCAAGGGCTGGCTTGAGCAGGTTGGAGGCATCCATGGAGCCCTCGGCCCCGCCCGCCCCGATGAG
>CALEFI010000084.1 GCA_937876905.1 uncultured Treponema sp. | reverse complement strand
CAGACCATGAGGAAGTCGTTGCCGCCTCCCTCCTGCTGCCCGTCTCCAGGTGACGGGCCAGCCCCGAAGGACTCCACCTCCCTGGCCGGCGCATAGCGGGAGAACATGGTCTTCCCGTCGCAAAAGACTGGAATCAGGGTGCCGTCCCTGGCCTCCAGTGTGGACTTATAGAGCATCCTTGGCTCCTTCCTCCAGTGCGTCAAGGTATGCCAGCAGTTCATCCAGGAGGTCCAGGGAGTCCGCCAGCAGCCGCTCCTCTATGGCGGTCTTGTCCCCGCTGCGGGCCAGTTGGGACTGCCGGGCGGGAAAGGCTGTGGCAAGCCAGGATTCGGGGAGACTGCCCTGCCTGTAGCCGTCCAGGATGCTCCTGAGCCTTCTGCGCCTTTCTGCTGTGCCTGGTATCTTTGTCTCTTGCAGGAACGGTGGCAGGGAGCCACCCTGATTGCTTTTCAGGCGGGCGACGGTGGTCTTGAATTCATCCCAGTCGATGTCCCGGATCTGGTCCAGCCTGTTTTTGAACCTGTATCCCGCTGCAGCCAGGCGGCAGAATCGTGGTGCAAGCCGTTGGCTCTGGTCTGAGAACCACCTTCCGTAGATTTCCAGGGGCCTTGAGTGCAGCTGGCCGGAGAACAGCCGGGTCTCCTTGGGTTGGAGCCGGTTGTCGAGTAGCAGGGCGTCCTCCTCCAAGGCATTCGGCTGGCAGTGCTGGAAACCTCTGTGCGGGGACAGGTCGAGGCCGCAGGCAAAGACCGGGCCACTGGTCAGCGTCAGTGCAAGCTCCAGGGCAGTTCCGCTTGCGGTGCCGTTCCGCAATGCTGGCAGGGCGGGAATCCCGCAGTCCTCCAGCAGCTGGGTTTCCGGCCCGTCTCCATACTGTAGGGGGACGATTCTCCCCTCGATGCATGGCCCTGGAATCACGGCCTCCGCAGGGACTGCCAGGGGAACGGGACATGCTGCGATGTGCCTTTTTGCCCAGTAGCCGCCGTCTGTCGAGACGCAGAGGTCTGGAAGGATTCCTGCGGCAAGGAGTGGGCTGAGGGCAGAGGAAATGGCGATAAGGAAGAAGCTTGCCCTGTGTTCTTTAATCGGCTCCAGCGATGTCTCCAATGACGGCCCGGATGCGGCGAGGAGGATGGGGGAGCTGCCCGCCCGCACAATATGTGGGTGCTTGACTTTCGCACAGAAGGAAAGGGTGTTCTTGAGCCATCTCCTGCCAAAGAATTCCCTCGTTCCCAGGATGTCCCGGCTTGTCTCTACCAGGGTCCTGATGTTCTCCCAGCACAGCCTGTACTCCTGGGGAAAGGCCCTTTGGGAGGGGGGCCATGAGAGAAAGAGCGTCGCAAGCACCTTGTCCTCACCGTACAGGCTCAGCATCTGATGCACCTGGCTGAGGTGGAGTGTCCTGTCCCACAGGTGGTTGGATTCGCCAAAGCAGTCTGCAAGCCGTATCGCGACTAGTGTGGTGTCGGGAAACCGTTGGCGCAGGAATGTGGCGCAGTGGGAGAGGGCCGGCTCCACGACCACCAGAAGGCTCGGCTCGAAGGGAAGTTCCACGGCATCGACAAAGCGGCGGGCCTCCTTCATCGGGTCATAGGCCGAGTGGAGGTGCACACCGTTGACGCTGCATGTCTTCTCTCCGGCCCTTGACCGGCTGAACTGAATGCCTTCCATCCCAAGCTTTCCGGAGGGCTAGGGCTGTACCGATTCGACAAGAATCTTGGAGGATGAGTCTCCGAAGAGGGGGGAAAGGTATTTTTGCAGCTGGAACTGGAGCAGGTCAGGATCGAGGCTTCGGGCCTGGGAGAACAGTATGCTGATCTTGAACTCGTTGCCCGGAAAGCAAATGTCGGCGGGGGAGAGGATGCTGCGTATTCTGCTGTTCGTCTCGAAGAGAATCACAGGGTACAGGATGTCAAGGGCCTCTGCGTCAACATGGAACAGATCCGCAAGCTCCGCAACAGCCTCGTGGGTGGAGGCGGTAAAGCCCATCCCCTCCTCCAGTAGGGGCTCTGCGGAGAAGATGGGGGCGGAGAACCCGGAGGCAAGGTTGGAGATGTCGGCGGCGATGTAGTCGGCAAGGTCTGGGATGCGCTCATCTATTGCACCGCAGTTTATCTCGCTGTCCGTCACAATCATGATGGCCTTGACGGCCACATCGGCGAGGATGACAAAGGACTTTACATGGATTTGGGTGAGGGTCTGGACAACTTGGTTGGAAAAAAGCTGGTAGAAGGGCTCCAAGGCATCGCCGGTAATGGTGTACCACTCCTGGCCCTGGGGTATTGTCCCGTTCCAAAAGTCAACGGAAGAGATAGACTTGAATATGGAGGCCACATCGAATCCATGCTCGTAGCGCATAAAGAACCGCTTCCCAAAGGGAACCAACACGGCGCTTTGCGCAAGCGCAACCTGCTCCGAAAAGCTGTGGTAGTCCGTAATCTTCCTCTTGTGGCTGGAGCGGGCCATGGAGCCAGAGCGCTGTAGTTCCAGGTCTCTGGCCCTGATGGCCTCCATGCGGCTGAGCAAACCCATCAGGATAGTCCAAGCTCTGTAAACAATTTCTTGTACAGCTCGAAGTGCTCCGACCGGGCGAACTCCGCAATCTTCTCCTCCGGAAGGCTGTCCAGCAACTTGTCCATGTATGCCAGCACTGCCTTGATGTCGTTCTTCATGCCCTCGGAAATCTCTCCTGCCACTTGTGCGTCAACCTCGGCAGTGAATTCTGCGGTCTCTGGAACATCGGCCTCCGGCTCAACGGCAGTTTCCGTTTCGTCGGCTACGTCCGGCTCGTCAATGGAAAGCTCCTCGACGACTGGCTCCACAAAGTCAGCCTCATCGGTCTGGATGTCCTCCTCCGTGCTGTCTCCGGCAACCGCCTCGTCGTCGGCTACTGCAAGCTCGTCAATTGCCTCCATTTCGTCAGACTCCGGCTCTGCTGTCGGTGCGTCCTGGGGCTCCTCGGAGAGCGGCTCTACAAGGTCGGACTCGGTCTCGGACTGGAGAGCCTCCTGCGCATCCTCGGCGGCAAGCTCCTCAAGAAGCTCCTCCTCGGCATCGGACACGATGTCTACAACCTCCTCGATGACCAGGGAATCATTGTCAAAATCTTTGCTTGCAGGTTCATCCTCAATGCCCGTGGAGCCATCCCACTGGTTCGACTCGAACACTGCCTCCGTCGGCTCGTCTGTAATCTCCTCTTCAAGGACCTCGGCAACCTCGGCAGAATCCTCCGATTCGCTGGAGACCTCCTGGGCTTGAGCTGCCTCCTCTATAAGAGGCTCATCGAAGTCGAAGCCCTCGAACATGTCGTCGAACAACTCCTCCGTGCTCTCCTCCTCCAGCTCGACCTCCTCGAAGATTTCCTGCTGCTCGGCAGCTCCTGTAGGTACGTCAATCTCTTCTGGAAGGCCGTCGTTGTCCTCCTCTCTCGGTGAGATGTCCTCTATGGCCGGCTCCTCCAACGTCTCCGAGTCGAAGTCCATGGGCGGGAGGCCGTTGTCAGGCTCCTCGTCTCCGGTGTCCACCGACTCCTCGGTAAAGTCCGCCGTGTTGAAGATGTTGGACAACTCGTCACCCGACAGGGCAATAGTGTCGTCGTCCTCGGTGTCGGCAAAGAATCCTCCTCCGGAGGCTTCCTTCTGGATCTCCGGCTCAGCCGCAGACCCGGCAGCACTCCTGCCCCCCTTGAACGCCTCGAAGTCGGCTTTGAGATTTGCAATCTCATCGCGAAGCAGGGCTATTTCGCTGGCTATGTTGCTGATAAGTTCTTCTGTCCGTGATCCTGCGGGCTGCTCAATTCCATCTTGGTTAAAATCCATTGCTTCCTCCGGCCTTTCTATCATATCATCTTGCGATTTTTCTGTCTGAGCGTCATCGGAATCGGAATGTTCTTGGACGGCTTCGCCGGCCGTCGGCTCCTCGCCGCAGGCATTCCCTCCAATATACTCGGCTTCCGATGTAATTTTTTCTGGGTCAAAATCATCATCGGAATCAAGACTCGCTCCAGTATAATCCGAAACTTGCAAACTATCAAGACTGGCACTTTGAATTTCGGTTGTTTTTTCGTCATCCGGCTCCTCGGCGTGGGGACAATCCAGCATCTCCGGCTGGATTTCGTCGGCTGGAGCAACCTCCCCGTCGCCATTCTCGTCCTCCGGCTCGTCGTCAAAGGTCAGGTCCATGTCAATGGGAGGGGTATCCAGAATGTCGTCCCCATCCTGGGGGTCTGGAACCATAAAGTCTTCCAATGGAACCTCGTCGGAGTCGTCGAGAAGGTCCTCGACGGCGATTTCCCCTTCCTGGAAGTCAGGGAGGGGCTGGACCACTGCCTGGGGCTCCTCCTCCTGGATTTCCTCCAGAACCGAGATGTCGTTGGTAAAGTCGTCCAAGAAGTCCGCGTCGATGAAGGTCTCCGGGGGAAGGTAGTCCTCCCCGTCCGCTGGGGCCGTCGGCACGGTATCCATGAGGGCGTCTATGCCGGATGTCTCCTCCCGCGCGGCCGACTCCAGGTCGTCGATGGGGGAGGGCTCTTGTGGCTCCTCTTCCGTCGGTGTGGAGGTGTTCTCGACGGTCCTGGGTGGTTTTTTCACCCATACGCCATATCTGTCCAAATCCGAGCCTTTGCTGGTGTTGCCCGCGGTCTCTCCCCGGTTCAAATCAAGTGCCATACCGTCTCCAATGGTAAGTTAGTAATCCTCCTTCCTAATATCGGAGATTTACGGCAAATGAATATATTTTTGTTAAAAAAATGAATGGATGTGGGCAAATCTGGACTTCCTGCCGATGATTAGGCGTATGTTGAAGGCTAAAATATTGGTATCCATCAGTGCAGGGACTCTTGTCTACGTCCTGATCTCCTTCTTCGGCGGACAGAATGGCCTGTGGGCTATGAGGCAGCTTGAGGAGCAGCGGGAGGAAATCAGTATCAATATGGCTGGGATAACAAAAATCAACCAGGAGCTGACCCTTGAGTATACCGCCCTTCGCAGCGACATGGATGTGGTGGCTGCCTATGCGCGGAGGCTTGGCTATGTGGCCGAGGGAGAGCGGCTGGTAAAGATTTCCGGCCTGCCTACCTATTATACCACCATGTACGACACAGGCTCGGTTATGCGACGGTCTGAGGTGAGCTTCATCCCCGAATGGGTGGGGAAGGCCACGGGCCTTCTGGTGGGTGGCCTTCTGCTGGTCCTGCTGGTGCTCAGAGACCTGTCCAGAGGGGTTTCCACCTGGAGCTCCAGCCCTCCCTCCTACGAGGCTGGACTGCGTGTCGGTGGCTACGACTCCTCCTCCGGGACAAGGTTCCTGTGACACCCTTCCCTGACACAGGTAAACTCATTTTTCAAAGTCATCCCCACTCGGCCCAGGTTGCAGCCGGCTGCCTGGGTGCCGGGGGAATCTGCATCCTTCCCACGGACACCGTCTACGGGCTTTCAGGACGTGTTCCTGACGGCAGGGAGCGGCTCCAGGCCATAAAGGGGCGGGGCGGGGAAAAACCCTTTATCCAACTCATCGCCACTCCATCCGACATCTACAAGTATACCGACACGAGACTGCCTGCAGCCATCCTTTCGCTGTGGCCCGGAGCCCTTACCGTCGTTGTGCCGACGAGGGGCGGCTCCACGGTGGCGTTCCGCTGTCCCGGAGATGGGTGGCTGCGCCAGGTCATCGCCCTGGTGGGCTCGCCCATTTACTCCACCAGTGCGAACAGGAGCGGAAGGCCGATGCCGGGCACGCTGAGGGAAATCAAGGAGGAATTCATAGGGGAGGTAGACCTGCTGGTTGAGGGGGAAGGCTCTGTCGTCGTCGGGGCACGGCCCTCCACCCTGGTGGAGCTATTGCCCGGAGGAGGGTGCAGGATTCTGAGACAGGGAGATGTGGTGGTTCCTCCTGGACTGCTGGCCTAGATTTCTACTGCCGGGTCCAGGTAACCTCTGTGGTGCCCATCTCGGCTCCCACAGCGGCTCCCGCTTCCTTCACCACTTGAAGACTCCGTTTTGTTCCCGTCATGGTGGTGCTGCTGGAGAGGGTCATAGTCCAGGTGATGGGCTTGGCATTAACCGCCGCTACCAGTGCAACCTCACGAGGGAGCTCCGGGAAGAAGGAGGCGTTGGGCTTCGCTGTCTGGGTGCAGATGATGGTGCTTCCTTGAATTTCCACCTTGATGTTCATGGAGGCCCCGTTGTTGAAGATGACAAAGCCCCTACCACCCCTCAGTAGGACAATCTTGTTGATGGAGGATTCCCCCACCCAGGTTCCGGAGAGATTGTCGTAGGTGGGCGCTCCGGCTGACCCTGCCACAGGCTGCCTGCTGGTGGCTGCCGCAGTGGATGGGCCGGACAGGTCGGAGAACAGGCGGCTTATGGAGGACTTCGCCTCGGAGAGGATCTTGAAGTAGGAGTCGTAGGTTCCGGATATCTGGACCCTCTTGTCCTGGTGGGGCTGCTCCAGGCTCAAGGTGCACACCCAGGTTCCGTCCTGCTGGTGGAGTTCTCCGTGGAAGACGAGGGCGTCGTGGTTGGGGTTGTCTGTGGTTCCGGTATACTTGGCGGGCCGCTTGTCCACGATGCGGTACTGCTGCAGGGATAGGAGCTGGGTGTGGAGGAGGTCTTCTGTCATCTGGACCTTGCCTGCATCTTCTATGGTGGATGCTAGGCTATAGAATTCCACGTCAATGGCTGCCGCCTGGCCACAGACTATGAGGAGGCTGAGGATATACACTGCAATCCTTGTAGAATTTCCTTTCATCCTAATGCTGCAATCCCTTGCGGAACTCCCGCTGCAAGTCGCGCTTTACATCGCGCTCCCGTATGTCGGCCCGCTTGTCGTACTGCTTCTTTCCCCTGCATACTCCCAGCGTAACCTTTATCCTTCCGTCTTTTAGGTAGAAGTCCAGGGGGATGAGGGTACAGCCCTTTTCGTCCACCCTGCGGGCCAGCCGCTTGATCTCCTCCCGATGGAGGAGGAGCTTCTTGGGCCTGTCCGGATTGTGGCTGAATACAGAGGAAAAGCGGTACTCCGCCACGTGGAGGCCCCGGATCCACACCTCCCCATTCCTAATTTCGGCAAAAGCATCGGGAAAGGATATGTTTCCTGCTCGAAATGACTTGACCTCAGTTCCCTCCAGTACGATTCCGCACTCCAGGGAATCCTCTATGGTGTAGTTAAAGCGGGCCTTCTTGTTCTGTGCAAGTATCTTTCTTCCTTCTGCCATGACCTTAGTATATGCTATCCTTTGTCTTATCTCAAGTCCCCGACTCATCGTCTCCGGGGACCTGAATCAGGTGCCGCCACAGCAGCCCCTGACCAGCAGCGATGTCCTTCTGGAGTCTGGCCCCCAGCACGGAGGGCAGGTGGAGGGGATGGAGTCCTGGCTCCAGAACCTTTTCTGTCCGCAGGAGTGCGACGGATTCTGCCGTCACGATGTCCCCCGCCTGCATGTCTGTCAGGACGTGGATGGAGCGATTGGTACGGCCGTAGTTTGCTTCCTCTGCAGGGGCAAGGGCCTTTATTCCGGTTCCCAGTACGGACCGGACCTTTTCCCTGCCGTATTGGGCCTCAATTTCTTCCATAATAAGAGAGGAGCCGCAGCTATCTCCGTAGCTGTGTATTGGCCTTTCCATCTGGCGGACTGACTGCACCATGGCGGCAAACTGGGACGGCTCCAGAGCCACCGGGTCGTCCAGCCCCTCGGTTTTTCTTGACAGGGTGATGTGCTTTTCTATGAGGCGGGCTCCGCAGGCTACAGAAAGGGCTGGCACCAGAAGGGGGTCAAGACTGTGGTCGCTGACGCCAACCTCCACACCGAAGGTTGTCTCAAGGCTTCGGAGCACTCGCAGGTTGTATTCCTCTTCCGGCGCTGGATAGGCCGTGACGCAGTGCAGGAGGGTGACTCCCCGCAGGGACGGTCGCCTGTACGCCGCCTCATGGCTGTCGGCAGGGGAGATAGGCTGGTCTTGACTGTCATCCGCCAGGATTGACAGCGCCCGCTCGATGTCCGCCAGGGTGGAGACCCCGGAGGAGAGGATGACGGGGACAGGTTCCCTTCCGGCCAGAACCTGGCTCCGCCGGATTTCGGCCAGCCGGCACAGCAAGGGTAGGTGGTTTAGCTCCGGGGAGGCAATCTTGATGGCGCCAGGCTCCAGTGCGGCCAGCTCCTCCAGGCTTTCGAGGCCGAAGGGGGTACAAATAAAGCGGCAGCCCCTGCTCCTGGCGTAGGCTTGGGCCTCCGAAAAGAAGGCGGAGGGAACCTCCAGCTGCCGAAACCTTTCGTAGAGGGGGATGGCCCCTCCGGGAAGCTGGACCAGGCCGGTATTCGGATGGAGAATCTCATGGGCATAGACCCACTGGAACTTTACAGAGTCGGCGCCCGCCTCTGCCGCTGCGTCTATGAGCTGCTTGGCCTTTTCCAGAGAGCCGCCGTGGGAGGTTCCTATTTCCGCCGAAACGTGGACCAGCGGTGTGCTTTTCATATTCATCCTCCCTTGCACCTTACAACTGGTCGAAGAAATAGCTGCACATGGTCTTGATCCGGTTCATAAAGGAGGTCTCCACCCGGTCGCGCAGGAAGAAGATGCTGGGAGCCTTTACCCCGCCGATGCCATAGAGGATCCAGGAGTCTCCGGAGCGGAAGACGGTGACAATGGACTTCATGCAGTTCTTCTTGACCACGGTGATTCCCTCGTGGTACTTCAGATTGTTCAGGTTGGTGTTCTCGTAGTAGAGGGCCTCGTCACTTGATTGCACCAGGATGTCTGTGTCGATGCCGCCAAAGGGCGACATCTCCATGATGGCGTTCAGCCTGGCGGTGCTGCCGTCGTCGGTAAAGCTTCGTATGTCAACTGCTGAATACAGGTCGTAGTAGGTCTGGTTGCGCTCGGAGTAGTAGGGGATTCCCACGTAGTCCTCCACGTCGAGCATGATGGGACGCAGATCCTCCAGCAGGCTCTCGTTGCCGCTGTAGGGAACCATGCGGATGACCTCCGCAAGGTAGGAGGGGTCCAGGTTCCCGATTTCCTCTATCACCTGCTCCAGGGTGGGATTGATTCCGTTTATGCTGATGTTCTTGGCCTTGCCGATGTTCCTGATGACCAGCTCCCCGTTGGCAAGCATCCGCTGCTCCTCGGCGGTGAGCCTGTCGTTGAAGACCTGGGCTCCAAGGCCAAGGCACAGAAGCAGGCACAGGACAGTCGCTGAAATCTTTTTCATGGTAAACCTCCATTTTCAAGGCTGGGAAACCTTGATATAGATGAAATGCATTTGCATTCCCTGGGTTACACGTGGAAGCCCACAAAGTGCATTTCTTCCATACTCCTCAATTTTGTTGGTATATTGCAAGGATGCCGGCATGTGTCCTGGAAAAATTTATCAATATTTTTTTCCTGTGTTAGCCTCAATTAACTTGACAATCTCCATTGGTTGCGATATGCTAACAATAGAGTTAGGGGAACCTAACAGGAGGTGACTATGCCCTTGGCTATGGCTTTGAAAGGTGAGAATCGGACCATTACTTCTTTGGTGGCTGTTGGCGACATGAAGCAGCATCTGGTGGAGATGGGATTTGTCCCTGGCCAGAAGGTGACGGTGGTGGGGGACAGTCCGGCCGGCATCATCCTGCTGGTGAAGGGGACTCGTCTTGCCCTGAACCGGAGCCTGGCCCAGAAGATTCTGGTTGCCTAACTTCTTTTCGTGCTTAATTTTGGAGGAAATAGAGATGACATTGAGAGAGCTGTCGCCAGGACAGGCGGCGAAGGTTGTCGCCGTCAATGCCGAGGGGGGATTCAAGCGTCGCATCATGGACATGGGCATCACCACGGGAATCGGCATCAAGATGATAAAGGTGGCCCCCTTGGGAGATCCCATCGAGGTGACGGTGCGCGGCTACCAGCTGAGCCTGCGGAAGGAAGAGGCTGCATCCATCGAGGTGGAGCTGGCATGATGTTGTCGTCCTCAGTTTTTTTTGGGGATAGAGTTAGCTTAAGCTAATTATTTGGAGGAAAATATGTCGTATACCATTGCCTTGGCGGGAAACCCCAACTGCGGAAAGACCAGCTTGTTCAACGAGCTGACTGGCTCCAAGCAGCACGTGGGAAACTGGCCGGGAGTTACCGTTGACAAGAAGGAGGGGGTCTACCGCAAGGACCCCCAGTACAAGATACTCGACCTGCCGGGAACTTATTCCCTGTCTCCTTATTCTGCGGAGGAGGTGATTGCCCGGGACTACATCGTGCAGGAGAAGCCCGATTGTGTCATTGACATCATCGATTCCACCTGCATCGAGCGCAACCTCTACCTTTCTTTGCAGATTATGGAGACCGGTGCCCCCACTGTCATCGCCCTGAACATGATGGATGAGGTGGAGAAGCGGGGCATCAAGATTGATGCCGAGGGACTTTCCAAGGAGCTGGGAGTGGCGGTGGTGCCCATCGTTGCCAGAAACGGCAAGGGTGTTGCTGAGCTGATGGCGGCGGTGGCGGATACCATCAGCAACGGGCGGAAGCCTGCCCAGCTTGATGTGTACAAGAAGATTGCCGATGCTGACTCCAGTACTGCCGCCGACCCGGAGGAAATCAAGGCCGACCTGCGCTACACCTTCATCGGGGAGATTACGGGACGGCACGTGGTGAAGCCTCTGGAGGAGGCCTTTGCTGTGGAGACCACCTCCGACAAGATGGACAAGGTGCTCACCAACCGCTGGCTTGCCCTGCCCATCTTTGCCGTGGTGGTCTACCTGATTTTCGCCTGTACCTTCAGCGAGAATTTCCTCTTTGTGCCTGGCCTGCCCAGCCCCGGCGTGTGGCTGGCGGGACTGGTTGAGGGTGCCTGGGGCTGGATTACCGACCTAGTGGCTGGTGGCCTTGAGGCTGCGGGAGCTGCCGACTGGGCCATGGGCTTGGTGGTGGACGGAATTCTGGGGGGAATCGGTGCGGTGCTGGGCTTCCTGCCCCTGGTGTTGGTGCTCTACGTGCTCATGTCCTTTCTGGAGGATTCCGGCTACATGGCCCGTGTGGCCTTTGTGATGGACCGAATCTTCCGTCGATTCGGACTTTCCGGCCGCTCCTTCATCCCCCTGCTGATGGGATTTGGCTGCGGGGTTCCCGCCATCATGGCCACCCGTACCCTGGAGAGCGAGAAGGACCGGAAGATTACCACCCTCATCACGGCCTTTATGCCCTGTGGCGCCAAACTGCCCATCTTTGCCATGTTTGTGTCCACCTTCTTTGCCGACGGAAGCCAGACACTGGTGATGTTCTCCATCTACGTGGTGAGCATCGTGACGGCCATTGTGGTTTCCCTGATTCTGAACGTGGTGGTGTACAAGTCGGCTGTGTCCAACTTCCTGATGGAGCTGCCCCAGTACCGTCTGCCGACATTGCGCAGCGTGGCCATCCACTGCGGAGAAAAGCTGAAAGGCTTTGCTGAAAAGGCGGGCTCGGTGATTCTAGTTTCCACCATCGTGCTGTGGCTCCTGTCAAACTTCAATTTGGGCTCCTTCAACGGAAGCAACCGTGCCGCCGCCGAAGCTACTGGCCAGGAGCCAACGGTGATGTGTGCCATGGACGACAGCTTCCTAGCCTCCATGGGTGGCGTCATAGCTCCTGTGTTCAAGCCCCTGGGATTCGGCGAATGGCGGCCCGCAGTTGGAGTGGTGACAGGATGGATTGCCAAGGAGATGGTGGTGGTGACCTTCGCCCAGCTGTATGCCGGGGATTTGGGACCTGAGTACTTGGAGTCCTATTTCGGCGGGCTTTCCGCTGGAGAGCTGGAGGAGCTGGGCTTTGAGGGCGGGGTCTACGACTATGACACGGCCTTCGGCATCTACTCCGAGGGAATCCTCTTCGAGGGCGGAGACGAAAACGCCCTGCCCACCATGAAGAAGGACATCAGGACACCCCAGGCCGCCTATGCCTACATGGTCTTTAACCTGCTGTGTATGCCCTGTTTTGCCGCCGTTGGTGCCATGAAGCGGGAGCTGAAGACCTGGAGGGTAACAGGAGCGGCCATCGGAGTCCAGATGCTCACTGCCTATGTGGTGGCTCTGCTGGTAAACCTAGTTGGAGGGCTCATCTCCTAGTGGGTGGTCCTTTCTGAAATCGTATATTTTCTGTCGGAATCCTGGCAGCTGATATAAACACCATTTTCATACCCATCTTGGCCGGGTAGGTGCGTCGCCCCTGCCCGGTTCTTTTTTGTCTCCTGCCTGCGTCAGTCCAGGGATGGTTTCATCCGTCCTATCGCTTTATTTCCCGTAATACAGCCTTCCTGTCGGCGGGAATGCGACGGCTCTCGACCGCCTTTTGGATGGTCTTGTTGTGGGTCCACTGCCCAAGCCTGTCCTGCTCAAGGTAGGCGAGTGTCGGCTGGTATTGGATGTCAAGGGCGGTGGAGAAGTACCATGCCTGCATCATCCGCACGTAGTAGTCCTCGCTGTCAACGTTTCCCACCAGCTCCAGATGTTCGGGATCAAAGCCGTCCCTTAGAAAATAACACATCATGCAGCTGATTCCAAATCTGACGGTATAGGTGTGGCTGCTGGCCATCCAGCCTTTTGCCAGGGGCAGGACCAGGTGTCGGTTCCTCTTGAAGGCAGTCGGGCGGAGGCTGTCGCAGGTTGCCCAGTTGTCAAGGTGGGGAAGAAATAATTCTACCTGATTGCGGCAGGAGTTGAAGTCCGTGACGAGGTTCATCAGGAAGACGTGGAGATTGTTCTCCTCGTAGTAGTGGTGGGGTAGCGCTGCCAAAAAGTCTTTTGCCAAGGTCGCCTCGTTTCTCAGCAAATCCCTTGCCAGGATCCGTATGCGGGGAGTCCGCACTCCGATTATCCGTTCTGGGGCCACAGTGGGCATGAGCCTTGCCATGAATGATTGGTATCCCCGGTCCTGCATGGCGAGCAATCTCTCTTGAATCCCTGTCATCATCACCTCCAGTAACACGGCTGCATGAACCATTTTGAGCCTTCCTATAAAAAAGGGCCGC
>CALEFI010000083.1 GCA_937876905.1 uncultured Treponema sp. | reverse complement strand
CCAGATCGTGGGTGATGAAGATGATTGCGGTGCCGTTGTCACGCTGCAGATCGTTCATCAGGCGCAGGATCTGAGCCTGAATGGTAACGTCCAGGGCGGTGGTGGGCTCGTCGGCAATCAAAAGCTGGCAGTTTTGGGCCAGTGCCAGGGCAATGCCGATTCGCTGCAGCTGGCCGCCGCTGAATTGGTGAGGATAGGCCTTTAGTCGGCCTTCCGGGTCGGGCAGCTCCACCTCCTGCAGCAGGGCAACGGCCTTCCGGTCGGACTCCTCCCTGGTGATGTCCGGCTGGCTGTTGCGGAAGGTTTCCCAGAAGACCTTGCCGATGCTCTGGAGCGGGTCGAAGGAGCGTCCCGGCTCCTGGAAAATCAGGCCGATCCTCTTGCCCCGGTACTCCCGCAGCTGGCTAGGAGCCAGTCCCATCAAGTCCACCCCCTCAAAGAAGATGGAGCCGGTGGCCTGGGCGTTGGCAGGCAGGAGGCCGGGGATGGCGGTGGTGGACACGGACTTTCCGCTGCCGGACTCGCCCACGATTCCAAGGATTTCTCCCCGGCTCAGGTCAAAGCTGACTCCTCGCACACCGTAGACGGGAATGCGGGTGGTTCCCCGCAGGAGGCTGAAGGTGACCTGGAGGTTCCTGACGGAGAGCAGGGCGTCGGGGGCAGGTTGTGGTGCCTCGGAGTCGGCACCAGCCTCGGATGCTGCGTCGCTGGGAGAGCCAGACCTTTGGGTGGTGCGGAAGAAGGCTGCCAGCTTGCGTCGGTTGAACACGATGTTGTAGGGGTCGTAGAAGTCCCGCAGCACGTCGCCGATAAAGTTGAAGGCCAGGGTGACAATCAGCAGCATCAGCACGGGATACAGGAGCCAGGGGAAGCGAATCAGGTTGGACAGGGTGGAGATGTCCCGGTTGATGAGGGAGCCCCAGCTCACCGCCGGGTCGTTGATGCCAAGCCCCAGGTAGGAGAGGGTGGTCTCGCTCATGATGAAGCCCGGTACGCTGAGGGCAATGCTGACAATCAGGAGGCTGGCGATTTGGGGGATGATCTGGCGGAAAATCACCACAAAGGCGGGGATTCCCTCCAGGTCTGCGTCCACCACGAATTCCTCCCGCTTGATGGCGTGGACCATGCCCCGGATGGTGCGGGCGGTGCCGGGCCAGCCCACCAGGGCGAGAATCACCGTAATCAGCATGTAGGAGGTGCCGCTGTCCATCCTGGTGTTCAGCAGGGAGCGCAGGAAGAGGATGAAGTAGAGGCTGGGAATCAGCATGAAGAATTCGGCAAAGCGCATGATGGTCCAGTCGGTGGCCCCGCCAAAGTAGCCGGACAAGCCACCCAGCAGCACTGCCAGAAAGAGGGAGATGGCGGTGGCCACAAAGCCGATGGTCAGTGAGATGCGGCTGCCGTAGACGATGCGGCTGAACAGGTCCCGCCCCAGGATGTCCGCTCCCAGAAGGTAGACGGGGTAGACGGTTCCGTCATCGGAGGGCTCCGTGCCGAACAGGTGGATGTCTGTGGGAATCAGTCCCAAAAGCTTGTAGGGGCTGCCCTTTACGAAGAGCTTTACCGGGTGGCTGTAGCCCTCGTCGCTGACGCGGGCATACTGCCAGGTGGACTGGTTGATGACCCGGTACTCACGTGCCACCAGTCCGGAGCTGGTGAGCTGGAGGTTGGCCGGGTGGTAGGAGTTGCGGTCAAAGGTGCGGCTGGCCGGATAGGGGGCCACGAATTCGGCGAAAATCATCACGAGATATACAATCACCAGCAGGATGAGGGACGCCATGCCCAGCGGACGTGTCTTTAGATATTGGAAGAATTTCTTCATAGTAAGCCCTTACTCCTTTCCGTACCTGATGCGGGGATCGACTATGGCCAGCAGGATGTCGGAGATGACCATGCCTGCCAGCACCAGCGCCGAGATGAACATGCTGTTTGCCAGCACCAGGTTGATGTCCTCCTGTAGGACAGCCTCGTACATGAGCCTGCCCAGTCCCGGATAGGCAAAGATGATTTCCAGCACCAGGGAGCCGCTGAAAAGGCTTGCCAGCAGGTTGGCGCTGCCGGTGATGTAGGGATTCAAGGTGTTGCGGAAGGCGTGGTGCAGGTAGACCCTGCGCTCGCTGATACCCCTGGCTCTGATGGCCAGGATGTAGGGCATCCCCATCTGGTCCAGCATGGTGGCCCGAATCATCCGCATGGTGCCGCCGATTCCCCCTAGGAAGGAGGCCAGCAGCGGCAGGAAGACGTGGTGGGCATAGCTGAAGGTGAACTGCAGCGGTGCCTGGGAGAAGGGGAAGTCCGGGTAGGCCGTAACCGGGAAGAGTCCGGTGACGCTGGCAAAGAGCTGGAGGAGAATCAGCAGGAGGATGCCGGGAAAGGCGTGGAAGAAGAGTGCGAAGAAGGTGGCCGCCGTGTCGGTGCGGGTTCCCGACTTGCTGGCAAAGAAGACACCCAGAGCAAAGGAGATGAGGGTGATGAACACCAGGGAAATCAGGTTGAGCAGCACCGAATTCCAGATGCGGGAGCTCAAAAGGAAGCTTACCGGGGCGCGGGAGATGAGGCTGGTTCCCAAGTCCCCATGGAAAATCACCCGCTCCAGCCACTTGAAGTACTGGACATAGAAGGGCTTGTCCAGCCCGAATTCCTTTCGCAGCCGCTCCATCTGCATTTCGGTGAAGGTCCCCTGCTCGGTGCTGCCGCTCCCCTGGAAGCCGCCCGAAGCTTCTCCCTGGGTGCCTGACAGCAGCTGCTGGGTCATCATCTGGTCCACGATGTCGCCGGGCGCCAGCTCCATCAGGCCAAAGAGGGCTAGTCCCAGCAGGAACAGCAGCACCACCATGGTGACAAGCCGCCCTGCCACAAAGGACAGCAGCGGCGCCTTCTTTTTGAACAGCCTGAAGGGAGACCGCACCGTGGCGGCCGCCCTTGCAAGGAAATTGGACTCTTCCATCCTGATTCTCCCCTCCCCATTCATTATCGAGCGGTTTTGCCCTCGGCCTTAGTCGTCATTGGCCGCTGCCCCTGAGATACACCCAGTCGGTCATCAGGCCGTTGAGGTTGTCGTAGTACAGGTTGGAAAAGTCCCACTTGTTCCTGACGGCGGCAAATCCTCGTGAGCGGATGAGATAGATGACCGGGCACTCCTCCAGCAGAATCCGCTGGTACTCGCTCCAGATCTCCCCGGCCCGCTCCCTGTCCAGGGTGTAGCTGCCCTCGTTGTACAGGTAGTCGATGCGGGCCTCCCATTCGGTGGCGGGGCTCTCCTGGAGGGGATGCCACAGGTGCAGGTTGCCGTCGGAGGGCCACACGTTGCTGCCCTGGGTGGGGAACAGGCTGGTTCCCAGCCCGATGATGACGGACTGCCAGTCGTAGGTGGCGGTAAGCATTTCGATGACCTTCTGGAAGTCAATCTGCCGCACGTGGACGGTGATGCCGATGGCGGCGCACTCGTCGGCGATAATCTGGGCCACGTCGTTCACCACCGTGTTGGCGGAGGGAATGGTCAGGTCATACTCCACCCTCACGCCGTTGCTGTCGTAGAGGAGGCCGTCATCCCTGCGGACAAAGCCGATGGACTCCAGCAGGCTCAAGGCCCGCTGCCGGTCGTAGCGGTACTGGAGGGGGATGTCCGGGTTGTAGAAGGGATTTGGCGGCGGGAAGAAGAAGTAGGTGGGGTCGCCCAGGCCCCGGTAGGTCTGGCTGATGATGCGGTCCCGGTTCAGCAGGCAGCTCATGGCCTGGCGGAATTTCTTTTGGGTGAACCAGCGGTAGTAGGGATGGCTTTGGTTTTTGGGGTTCTGGTTGAAGGACCAGAGCATGGAGCCGAAGGAGCCCTCCGCATTGAACACGGTGTAGTCATCGGCCTGGGCGTTCACCACGTCGCTCAGCTCCTCCGGGCGGGGAAAGTAGGTTTCGCTCTTGCCCTGGCGGAACAGCAGGTACTGGGTGTTCATGTCGCCCACAATCTGGGCAATCATCTGCTGGGGGTAGGGATTGGAGGTGCCGCCGCTGTCCTTTTCCCAGTAGTCAGGATTCCGGGTGAACACCAGCCGCTGGGCGGGGGTGTACTCCGTGATAAACCAGCGTCCGCAGGAGGGAATTTCCTTGGGGTTGATGGAGGCGTTGAGGATGCCCTTTACGCCCTCGGCCCCGTTCCGCTCCTTAGCCTCCCGGAACAGGAAGGCGGGCTGGATGGAGGTGTTGGTGGACAGCAGCGGTTCGGCCACAATCCGGGGAAAGATAAAGTCAAAGCGCTTGTCGTCCACCTTGACGCAGCGGATGCGCTCCTGGGTTCCGTCGGCCATGGTGACGAACTGGCCGTTGTAGGCGCTGCTGCCAAACTGCGGGTCGCCGGCAATCTCGTCGTGCCAGTACACCACATCGTCGGCGGTGACGGGAAGCTTTCGGTCGGAGCCCCACCAGCTCCAGTACAGGTCGTCCCGCAGGGTGTAGCGGACGGTGAGGGTTCCAGCCGCCTCGTCCACCGTAATCTCGAAGGATGCGGCCCGTGGCTCCCATTCCCTGGTGACGGCGTTGTAGTCCACCAGATAGTCGGTGGTCATGCCGATGATGCCCGCACTGTCGGCATCCCGCTCGGCAATCAGATGATTGAAGGTCTTGGGGTCGGCCAGGATGGTGGTGTTCCACACGCCGCCCAAGGTTCCGGGCACAAATTCCTGGTTGTTGTAGGGCTTGGAGACCGTCTTGGCCAGCAGCTGGGCGTCGGTGCTGGCAGTCAGCCGCTGAATCTCCGCAATGGAAAGCTCCTGCTGCTTTTGGCAGGAGAGGAGGCCCACGCTGGCAAGGGTGAGTGCGAACAAAACAATAGCTTTCATAGTATATATTTTCCCATATTAGGGAGTGGTTCGTCAATGCGGGGGTGGGGTGGGGGATACCCATGTCCAATCATGTATGCTGTTAGTCTGCCAAGGCCTACAAGCCATCGGAATAGGTAATCTCCACCCGATTTGGAATATCCAATCTGGATTGGATGTCGTACTGCTTGAAATGCCCCGGCAGCTGGAGTTTTTCCAGTGCGGAGCAGCCGGAAAATGCGTAGTCATCGATTAATTCCACCCCTTCAGGGATTGCCAGCTCTCTCAGGCTGGCGCAGTTGCCAAATGCCCAGCTACCGATGGAGTGGAGACTTTTCGGCAGCTGGACTTTCTCCAGTGCGGAGCAGCCGGGAAATGCGTAGTCACCGATTGACTCCACGCCTTCAGGGATTGCCAGCTCTCTCAGGCTGGCGCAGTTGCCAAATGCCCCGCTACCGATGGAGCGGAGGCTCTCCGGCAGCTGGACTTTCTCCAGTGCGTAGCAGCTGTCAAATGCATGGTTTCCAATAAATTCTAGGTTGTCGGGTAAAATGATGGACACAAGATGTACCGCCCCTCTGAACCCGATGTTTTCACTATTGTCTCGTGATTCCCCTGTTTCCCACATGCCGATGAACTGCAATCCTTCTAATTGGGATAGGTCCAAGTTGATGTACTTGTTGTGGTTATTCTTCAGTGCTCCTGCAACCTCTGCCATCTTGTGGTATCTTGTTACCACTCCCGTTATGGTGATGTTGTATGTTCCTGCTGGCAAACTGTGTATGGCAATTCCTGCCGTATCAATGGGAAAAGAAAATGAGATGGGTGTGCGCATGGGTGGCTCTCCTTTTACTGGCATTGTAGTTTTGTGTGGCTACGCAGGGAGACCACCCAAAATTATCGCAGGACAAAAAAGCCGGAATTCCGCAGGATAGGTTCTGTGGAATTCCGGCTCATTCTATGGGGCAGGTGTGCCAGCCTTAGCCGTTCACCCGCTCCACGTACTCGTTGGTTTCGGTGTTCACCAGAATCTTTTCGTCCTGCTTGATGAACAGGGGAACCCGGACGGTGAGGCCCGTGTCCGTAACGATGGGCTTGGTGGCTCCGGAAACGGTGTCGCCACGGACGTAGTTCTCGCTTTCGGCCACCACAAAAATCATCTTCTGGGGAACCTTCACGTCGATGGGCTCATCCTCCCAGATGACGATGGGATACTCCTCGCCCTCCTTCAGGTAGTACTTCAGGTTCTCGTTCAGGGACTCCGGAACGGTCACGGTGTCAAAGCTCTGGGCATCCATGAAGATGTAGTTCTCGCCGTCATTGTACTGGTACTGGCAGGTGCGGGTCTCCACCTCGGCATCCTCCACCATGTCGGGGGTCTTGATGGTCTGGGTCAGGACGGTGCCGTCCTTCAGGTTCTTCATCTTGACGCGGGCAAAGGCTGTTCCCTTTCCGGGGTTTACAAATTCACGCTCCACCACAAGATAGGGTGCATTCTTAATCAGCAGAACAGTTCCCTTTCCAATATCGCCGCCTCTAATCATCGTAATCCTCTCTAAAAATAAGTCGATTTTTTTCAGTATACAGAAAAACAGGAGCCATGGCAATAATGGGGGTGGATACAGGATGGTTACGGAAAAATGAAAAATGTGTCTGGGTGAAAATTGAAAATTGAAAATTGAAAGTTGAAAAATCATTCCTCACTCCTTCTTCCTCATTCCTCCCTTCTCACTGCTCGCCGCCCGTGCTATAC
>CALEFI010000082.1 GCA_937876905.1 uncultured Treponema sp. | reverse complement strand
CGGCATCTACAACGTGGTGGCCGGGGTGGTGACCATGTTCAGCTTTTTGAGCGGGAGCCTGGCCACAGCCAGCCAGCGGTACTTCAGCTTCGCCTTGGGGCAAAATGATGAGAGCCAGCTAAAAAGATATTTTTCCATGTCCTTCACAATCTATTGTTTGGTCGCTTTGATGGTAGTGGCCATTGCAGAGACGGCGGGATTGTGGCTTGTGGAGAACAAGCTGGTGATTCCGGCGGAGCGACGGCAGGCGGTCTTCTGGATTTACCAGGCGTCGGTGCTCTCCACAGTGTGCACAATGATGACCGCCCCCTTCATGGCAGCCATCATTGCCCACGAGGACATGGACATCTATGCCTATGTCTCGGTGGCGGAGGTCGGCTTGAAGCTGGGTGTCGTGCTCTTGCTGCCGTTGTTTCAGGCGGACAAGCTGATTGCCTATGGGCTGCTGATGGCGGGATCGGTTTTTGCGAACACTGCGGTCTACAGATGTGTTTGTGCAAGAAAATATTCTGAGTGTAAGTTCTCTTTCTCTTGGGACAGAAAATTGTTCTGTGAGCTGCTTGGCTACACCGGCTGGAACCTGTTCGGTGCGTCGGTTGGTGTCTTCAAGAACCAGTTGGTGAACGTAATCCTCAACCAGTTCTTCTCCCCCGTGGTGAATGCGGCGAGGGGGATTGCCTGCCAGGTCAATGCCGCTGTGAACAGCTTCTCCCAGGGATTTTCTACTGCGGTGCGGCCGCAGATCATAAAGAGCTATGCAGGTGGCAACAGGGAGGGGATGCTGGACTTGGTTTATCGAAGCTGCAAGGCCACATTTTTCCTCATGTATGTGTTCACCCTGCCGCTGTCTTTGGAAATGCCCTATGTCCTTGGCCTGTGGCTGGGAGGGGTGCCGGAAAATGCAGTGCCTTTCACCCGCCTCGCCTTGCTGGACGCATTGATTGACTCCATCAGCTATCCCCTGATGGCAGCGGCGCAGGCGACGGGTAAAATCGCCTTGTATCAGTCGGTGGTGGGAGGGGTGCTGCTGCTGAACGCACCGGCGTCTTACCTTGCATTGAGGCTTGGCACGCCGGCCTGCGGGGTGTTCGTCGTCGCCATCGCCTGCACTGTGGCAGCTTCGGTGGTGCGGCTACTCATCCTCAGACCGTTGGTGGGCTTTTCCCTGGCCAGCTTCGCCCGCAAAGTGGTTGTTCCTGTCTCCATTGCGTCCGCCATGGCCCTTACGGTTCCAGCCCTTTTTGCCAGGTGGATGGAACAAGGGTTCTTCCGGCTCTGTGGCACAACCATGCTGTCAATCCTTTGTCTTGGTGCGGGTGGATTTCTTGTTGCCCTGACGAAGGATGAAAGGCAATGGATTCTATCTTTTGTTAAAGGAAGAAGATAAAGCGGATGAAAATAGAAAGCCTCGAAACCTGTACCGGCTGCTCCGCCTGCGACGCTGCCTGTCCCCACGAGGCAATCTCCATGGGGACAGGACTTGAGGGCTTCTACATTCCCGTTATTGATGAAAGCCTTTGTACAAAGTGCGGCCTGTGCGACAAGGTATGTCCAGTACTTGAGCACCTTCCCCTTGTTGAGGCAAGGGTCGGCTCGTATGCAGTAATCAACCAGGATTGGAGAGTCCGCGAAGAAAGCTCCAGCGGGGGCGTGTTCACCGCCCTTGCACAGCAGGTCATCGACCGGGGCGGAGTGGTGTTCGGTGCAGGCTATGACGGGGACCTGTCGGTTGTCCACAGGTGGACAGATTCGGTGGAGGGTCTGGCCGCTTTCCGAGGCTCAAAGTACACCCAAAGCCGCATGGGAAGTTGTTTCCGGAAGTGCAGGGAGTTTCTGAGGGCGGGCAGACCGGTGCTTTTCAGCGGGACCCCTTGCCAGATTGCGGGACTGGTGGCATTTTTACGAAAGCCTTGTGAAAATCTTATTCTTGTAGATTTTATTTGTCATGGAGTTCCTTCCCCAAAGTTGTGGCAAGAATACAAGAAATATCACGAAAAAAAATCCGCTGAGCGGATAGTGAGAACTGCTTCCAGGCGCAAGGACTGTGGCTGGAAGCAGTTCTCACTTGCGTTCGTCTTCGCCGACGCAAGTGAGTACTGCCGGACCCTGGACAGGGACTGGTACCTCCAGCTGTTCCTGCGGGACATGTGCCTCATGGAGTCCTGCTACCAGTGCCGGTTCAAGACGGGGCCGGGCTTCAGGCGGCCCTCCGACATCACCCTGGCAGACTTCTGGGGGGTGCAGCACGAGTTTCCTGAGCTGGACGATGACCGGGGGACAAGCCTTGTAATCTCCCACTCCGAGAAGGGGCGGCGGTTGGTGGCAGGACTGGAGAATTGCCTTGTAAAAGAAATGCCGGTGGAAGTTGGAACAAGGCATAATCCTTCGTATCACACCTCCGTCAAGAGGCCAAGGGGCAGGAACACCTTCTTCAATGACTTGCAAAAAGTAGAGGCGGGCGCAATGGATTTTCAGATGCTTTTCAAAAAATACGGACAGGATTCCTTGTCCAGGCGACTGTACCGCTTTGTTCGCAGGTGCGGTGGCAAGGTGCTGCGGCTGACGGGATTGAGAACATGAGAATCGGAATAATGACCTTCTGGTGGAGCAACGACAACTACGGCCAGCTGCTCCAGTGCTATGCCCTGCAGAGGTACCTGCAGGATGCCGGCCACGACGCGTACCTGATTAGGTACAAGAACGAGGAGTGCTCTCCGTTATGGAAAAAGATTCTCAAGGCATTCAATCCATACTTGTTGTACAGGCACATGGCGTATAAGATGAAAGCAAGGAGGATCCGAAGCGAGCAGCTGAAAAACAGCCGCCGCTTCGACGAGTTCAGGAAAACGTACATGGTTCAATCTGAAGCATTTTATGCTTCCTACAGCCAGCTGAGGGAAAGTCCACCGCAGGCCGACTACTACATTGCGGGCAGTGACCAGGTGTGGAACTTTTCTTTTTGCAAGAAAATTAGACGGAATTCAGATGTTCACGCCTATATGTTAGATTTCGGCACTGAGACAACAAAACGAATGAGCTACGCCGCCAGCTGGAGCATGGACTCGCTGTCTTCCAAATTGATTGCAGAGATAAGGCCCTTGCTGCAGCGGTTTTCCTACGTCTCCGTGCGGGAGGAGCAGGGCCTTGAGCTTTGCAGGCAATGCGGATACGGGCAGGCGGAACTTGTCTGCGATCCCACACTCCTACTAGAAGCAGGGGCATATAGAAACTTGTATCGCAGTGAGGGTGTCCAGCCGCCGCAGCACAAATACCTTCTGCTCTATATGCTCAGCAATCAATGTGACTTTGACATCCAGCGGGTCTACGACTTCGCCTCCGAACGAGAGCTTGAGGTGGTGTACGTCACCGGCAACGGCGTGCTGGACAAGCGGGAGAAACGCTTCGCCACCATCCCTGAGTGGCTTTCTTTGGTGGACAATGCTGAGTATGTGGTGACAAATAGTTTTCATTGTTGCGTGTTCAGTTCCTTGTTCGGCACAAAGTTCGGCGTGGTGAGGCTGACGGGAAGGATGGCCGGAATGAACACGAGGCTGGAGTCCCTATTCAGGCAATTGGAGATGGAGCCACGGTGGGTCGGGGATGATTTTGCCGTGCTGGATAGGGACTACACGGCACGTCCAGTGAATGCAAGCCAGAAGTTTTTGGAGTTGTTGAATGCCACAAATTAGCGTCATCGTGCCGGTGTACAGGGTGGAGCAGGAAATGTTATATTTACAACCAGCGGTCGGAAGGTCATTGGTTGCTTTGTAGTCCTGGTTTTTGAGGGAGTAAATGATGAGGCTTGAGATGAGCAAATTGGGGGATGTGGTGAGGTCCCGACCTGTCGGTAAGGAAGCCTTTGTCTTGGCAAGAGCATACATTTTCCCTGATTTTGAGTCTGACGAGCAAATAGAACTGGATTTTGCCCAGGTAAAGGTTTTCGCTCCTTCTTGGACAGATGAAATTTATAGCTGGCATCAAATCCAGCTTTCCCAATGAGCTTCATTGTTTGAATACGGACAATGAGTAACTGGCTGTATCTTTGAAAATTGTATTGAATTAAAATATTATCCATAGTGCACCGGCATCTTGCATTGTAGGAGGTGCAGGGATTTCTTTTTGTGACCAGAGCTTGATGCCATGCCACCTTCGTACACGAGCTGAATTGCAAGGTCTGGGGTTTGTCTCCTACAAGATTCAGATGCCAAGCTTCCCATTCAAAAAGTTTAGCGCAGATATACATTTAAGTCTCCAAAGGATTCTTATGGGCTAGACAGGGCGTATTATGCCTGCCGTGGTAGAAGACAATTTGATTTCAAAGAATATTTGGTGACAAGACAGTGAGATTGCTGTCTGAAATAAAGGTTGGTTGGTAATAATCATACACAAGAGGTGGTATTATGATACCCAAGATCATTCACTATTGCTGGCTCAGTAACGATTTCGTACCTGAATCGCTGCAAAAATATATGAAATCATGGAAAGAAAAATTACCTGATTATGATTTCATGCTATGGAATTTTGAGCGGTTTGATAAATCTTCATCTTTATGGGTCAGCCAAGCCTTTGATAATAAGAAGTATGCATTTGCCGCTGATTATATCCGTTTGTTTGCTGTGTACAATTATGGTGGTATATATTTGGATATGGATATTGAGGTTCTAAAGAGCTTCGATGATTTATTAGATTCGCAAATTATGATTGGTTATGAAAGGGATGATAAGCCTTGGATTGAGGCAGGATGCTTTGGAGCAGAAAAAGGGAATCCTTTCATTAAGGATTGTCTTTCGTATTACAAAAATAGAGAATTTATAAAAGCAGATGGAGCATTTGATATGTTGCCATTACCTCAAATTATGTCGAGATTCATGGAGTTTCATATAAATATAAGGCCATATTGTTGGACATATTTCACTAACAAAAGCTATGAAACGG
The DNA here is from genome assembly GCA_937876905.1 of uncultured Treponema sp. Taxonomy (GTDB): domain Bacteria; phylum Spirochaetota; class Spirochaetia; order Treponematales; family Treponemataceae; genus Treponema_F. The sequence goes on along the minus strand of CALEFI010000082.1, from coordinate 10,358 downwards.
GGGTTGTGCATTATAATACAGAGGGATATTCCATACACCATTTTGCAGGAAGTTGGGTTGACGAGTTTAGCAAGAAAATCAATCTTATAAAAAATAGAATTTATTCCAAGGTAGACAATAAAATCATTAGAAAAATGCTTCTTTCTTTTGCCGTTGCACTTGCCAGATTCAATCATTATGGAATAAGTCAGACGGTAAAATATTATTTTGTAGATAGGATAAAAAAATGTCAGATGTAATATCTATAATTGTTCCAATATACAATAGTGAAAAATATCTCAAAGAATGTATGGACTCCATATTGTCTCAAACATATCCTGACATGGAGGTTCTCTTAGTGGATGATGGAAGTCCTGACAATTGCCCCCAGATTTGTGATGAATATGCGGCACAAGATGGCCGAGTTCAAGTGGTTCACAAAGAAAATGGTGGATTATCAGATGCGAGAAATGCAGGGATAAAAAGTGCAAGCGGAAAATATTTGTTGTTTTTAGATAGTGACGACAAGTTGGCATCTGAGGTAGTTATAGAAGAACTGATTATGGAAATCAAGAAAAACAATCGAGATGTATATTATTGTCCGAGCATTTCGAGGTTTTCAGAAAATTTTTGTACGGATTTTTTCCTTGTTGAAGGAAAAGATATAATATCCCCCTTAGAGTTGTTTGATTTGGCGAAAAAAATGAAATATATTTTTTTCGCACAGTCTTTTGTTGTTAAAAGAAGTGTGATCATTGGCAATGATTTGTTTTTCACCAAACATATTCTTCATGAAGATATGGAGTGGATTCCCAGGTTATTGACAACAAGGGGTCTAGGGATTTCAGTATTTCCATGTGAATTTTATTCTTATAGGGTGAATCCCAATGCCATTACAAGTTCTTTCAAGCAAGAACACTTTGATAGTTGTATATACATACTGGATGCACTGATTTTTATGGAAAAGTCTGTAAATGAAATTGACACCAAAAGTTTTTTACGGAACTGGTTTAATATGGTTCTATATAAATTGATTGTCGATATGGAAGATAGCTACTTTAATAATACGGCTGTCTTCTTAGGTAATATTAAACTTGTTACAGTTTTTTTTCAAAAAGCAAGAAAATTACTAAATCTTAGAAATTCAGCTATAAATTTTTTCTCGTTTTTCTCTTGGGGATTGTTTTATAGGTTTAGGAAGCTGGCTCAAATTATGGTTTTGCTGAACATCAAGATTGGCAAAAACCGCAGCATTGCGGACGCAACCTTGTGAAAAATGAAATAAAATTCTTATGAAGTCCATACTTTTTATCACAGCCTTTCCTCCCAATCAGATGACAGCTGGACAGGACTACAGCCGCCGACTCATCTTGGATTTGATGGGGAGGGGATATGAGGTGTCCCTGCTGTATGCCACGTATCCTGGCCATGATGTCGAGCTGCCTGGTTCTGTCCGGGTTGTTGGCAAAATTGTTACCTCATGGTGGAACTGTGCGAGGACACCCTCCTTCCATCCTTTTTTTACCCGCAGGTTCAACAGGCGGCTTGTGCCGAGGATTCAAGACATGGCAAAAGACTTTGGCATTGTATATTTTGACTTTTCCCAAGTTCACCTATACTCCCTCTTTCTGGAGCATCCGTGCAAGGTATTGATGTGTCATGATGTGATTTGTCAGAAGTTCGCCCGTGCGGGAGCTTTGCAGCTGCCATGGATACACACATGCGAGGGGACTCTGTTGGCAAGTGCTTCTAATATTTTTACTTTCAGCCAAAAGGATTGCGATCTGGTTGCCTGCAACTACAATCTGCCTGCCTCATATGTCAACTTCTACTTGAAGGGCGGCAGGTTTGAGTACCCCGATTCGGAAGGCTTTGTGACGGCTCGTCGTTTTTGTTTCTATGGTGCATGGAGTCGGCCGGAGAATGCGGAATCCTTAGAATGGTTTATGAATCATGTCTTCCCCCTGCTCGATTCAAGTCTCGAATTCATTGTCATAGGTGGTGGCATGTCCAGTGCCCTGCGGAAAAGGGTAGGAGGATATAAAAACATGAAGGTCTTGGGATTCGTGTCTGACCCAGTTCAGGAAATTGCAAGATGCCAGGCATTGGTCGCTCCCTTGCTCAAGGGGGCCGGAGTGAAGGTGAAGGTGATTGATGCGTTGTCTTCCGGGACTGCTGTAATTGGTTCTTCCGTTGCGCTCGAAGGCATAGAAGGCAATGTAGGGCACAAGTTGTTTTTTCTATGCAGGAATTCTGGGGAGTATGTAAAAGTGTTGAATGCATGGGTGGACAGGGACGCTGGCCAGAAGCAAGGGGCGGCGGATGAATTCTATATGAGCTATAACGACAATCATTTTCCCGACCATCTGCCCGCTTTGATTTAGGAGTATTCACCCAAATGCTTACAGCCAGTATTGTCCTCTACAACACACCACGCCGGCAGGTTGATTCCGTATTGGCCTCCATTGTCTCCAGCAGGTGTGTGGACAGCCTCTACATCATTGACAACTCTCCCAACGACCGTTGGCGCATCCTTGAGCGGGAATATGAGGGCAGGCTGCCAATCCGCTACATCCACAATGAAAACCTTGGCTATGGCTCCTCCCACAACCTTGCCATGCAGGAGGCCCTGGAGCGGGGCAGCACTTACCATGTCGTACTGAACCCGGACATTCGGTTTGGCCCGGAGGTGCTGCCCTTGCTTGTAGCCTTTATGGACAGGCGGCCTGAGGCAAGCTATGTGCTGCCCAAGGTGGTGTACCCTGATGGCGAGGTACAGCATCTGTGCAAGCTGCTTCCCACTCCCGCAGACCTGATTTTCCGCCGCTTCCTGCCTAAAAGTCCCTGGACCGAGCGGATGAACCGCCGCTATACCCTCCAGCACTCCGGCTACGACAAGGAGATGAATCCCCCCTGTCTTTCCGGCTGCTTTATGTTCCTGCGTCTTTCTACCATGACAGAGCACGACCTCTTTTTTGATGACGGCTACTTTATGTACTGTGAGGACTTTGACCTTATCCGCCGTCTGCATCGTGTGAGTAAGACCCTCTTTTATCCAGACGTAACCATTATCCATGACCATCAGCGGGCCTCGTACAGGAATTGGCGGCTGCTGATTGCCCATATTAAGTCCGCCATCCGCTATTTCAATAAGTTCGGCTGGCTCTTTGATGGGGAGCGGCGGCAGATGAACAAAAGGATTCTGGCTGAGGTTGACAACTTTTCTTTGGAAAAGGGCATCCGTTGAGTCAGCCCTGGAGCCCTTTGTTTCAAGCGGCTTTTGCGCTACACCTTGAACTGCTCGATTCGCACGGCAATGTCTTCGATGGTCGCTCCCATCCGCCCGCTGATTTCGGACAGGGTTTTGCCCCGCTCTAAAATCCTCTGCGCCTCCGTGTTCATGTCGTTCATGCTGGAGTCCATCTGCTCCGAAGTAACCTGCAGCTTGTTTATTTCGTCCAGAATCAGCTGGTTGCCCGCTGTCATTTCCGACGATGCGGTGCGTACCTCCATGGCGCTGTTGTTCATAACCTGCAGGGCCGTGGCAATCTGCTGGGAGCCGGAGGACTGCTCCGCCATGGCGCTCTGAATCTGCACCACCAGGCTGTTGGTGTCCTGAATCTGGTTGGCCACGGAGTTGAACGCCTTGCTGGACTCCTCCGAGACGGAGACCATTTCCTCGATGGAGGCGTGGATCTTCGAGAGCTGGGTTCCGATGTTGCGGGACTGCTCGGAGGAGGTCTCGGAGAGCTTGCGGATTTCGTCGGCAACCACGCTGAATCCCCGTCCGGCATCTCCGGCATGGGCGGCCTCTATGGCGGCGTTCATGGCCAGCATGTTCGTCTGCTCGGCAATGGAGGCGATGACGGCATTTGCCTCGTGGAGCATCTGGGACTGCTGCTCAATCTGGATGATTCGCTGGTTCACGTCCTGCTGCTTTTCGTTGCCGACCTGGATTTCCTTTATCAGGTTCTGGAAGACAAAGGCCATCTTCTCCACGGAATTGGTCACTGCGCCGATGTTTGCCAGCATCTCCTCCACGGAGCTGGACGCATGGGTGACCTCCGAGGTCTGTCCTTGGATCATCCGCTCCAGGGACTGGATGTTGGAGGCGATTTCATGCACGGTGCTGGCCGTCTCTGTGACGCTGCCTGCCTGCTTGCCCATCTGCTCGCGGACCCGCTGGATGTGGGATGAGATGTGGTTTATTGCATCCACTGTCTCGGAGGTGCCGGTGGTGAGCTGCTGGCCCACGGACTCAAGGTGGATTTTCGACTGGTTGATGTCTCCCACAGTCTTTTGGACCTTTTCCGTGAATTTGTTGAATCCTTGGGTGATGGAATTCATCTCCTTGAAGGAGCGGAATTCCAGTCGCTTGGTAAGGTCGGCGCTTCCCTCCGTGAGGTCATAGAGGTTTTGGTCGAGGATTTTCAGGGGCCTGATGGCAATCTTCATGATGACAATGCTGATGATGATGCCGGCGACAATGAGGAGCCCTGTACTGCCCAGCCCCATGATGAGCACCATTGTGTTGACGCTGGTGGCAGTGGTGAATTCCACCTCGGAAATATGCTTGTCCATGTCGTCCACATAGTTGCCGGTGGATATGGCCCAGCCCCAGGGCTCGAAGTATGCCGAATACGCCAGCTTTGGGGCCACGGTAACGCCGTCAGCCTTGGTGAAGTCAAACGAGTTGAAGCCGTGCTGCTCCGGCCCCGTGCAGTCCGCCAGGATGGTCTGGACAATCATAACCCCGTTCGGATCCTGGAGGTTGTAGCGGTTCTGGCCCTCGTTCTGGGGTAGAATCGGGTGCATCACCAGTATGTAGTCCTTGTCGTCAATCCAGAAGTATCCCGAATTGTCATCCCGGTACCTCATGCTGCGGATGGTCTCCTTTCCCCGGAAACGGGCCTCCTCCGCCGTCAGGATTCCCTGCTGCTCCTGCTCATGCAGTTCCTGCAGGATGGCCAGGCACGCCTGCACCTGGGACTTTATCTCTGTCCGATACCCATCATACATGGCCAGCTTGTAGTTGTCGTTGGAGAGTGCATGGAGGCTCTTGATGTGGTGAATCGCAACAAACCCTAGGCTATACACGATGACTACGATGAGCAATATGGTTATGATGACAAGTGTTATGCTAAGGCTGATGGATTTCCTCATATTTGCAGCTCCTGAATATAAAGATTGAACGTAAAGATTATTATATCATGGCCAGAAGGTGCTGGCAAGGAAATATTTTCCAAAGGGCCGCTTTTGGGGTATACTGCTTGCCATGAGCACCGCCACCGACATCCTTATCATCCAGCCGCCCTTAGTTCAGCTGAACACGCCCTATCCTGCGGGGGCCTACCTCAAGTCCTTCTTCCAGAGATTGGGGATGGAGAATCCGGGCTGGGGCATCGCCGGGATTCGTTGGGTTGACTGCTGCAACCGCCTGTTCCACCGGATTTTTTGTCGTGATGGGCTGGCGCATATCTTTTCTGCCACAGTCGGAGGGGCACTGGCCCAGGCTGAGGGCTGGGAGCGGGAGGGACGCCACAACGAGGCGTGCAACGTGCGGCGCTATGTGAGCCAGCAGGATGGCTGGATTCGTTGGATTGAGCCGATTGTGGACATTCTGCTGGGACGTGGCCGGGAGCGATGTCACGAGTTCGTCTCATCCCCGGCGGTGCCACGGGGTCAGCGTGTGGAGAATTTCATGGCGGCACTGGACAGGCTCCCCTCCGTGGACGATGCCTTGATTCTTGCCTCCCTTGCCCTGGCCGACTTGGCGGACTACATCACCACCTTCTACGACCCCTCCTTTGAGCTGGTGCGCTACGGGGAGGCCTTGGCTGCCAGTCACCACGGATTTGATGCGGTGGAGCGGGGGCTGGATGCTCCCGTACTGCGAGACTTCTACCGCCCGGTGCTGGATGAGCTGGCGGGGGAGGTGACTTCCCTTTGGCAGCGGGACGGAAGTGCAGGGCGGCTTTTGGTCTGCGTCAGCTGCCCCTTCCCTGGAACGCTGGCCTCCGCTCTGTACACCTGCCGCTTTTTTAAGGAAGCCTTTGGCCGCCGTGCCTTTGTGGTGATGGGTGGCGGCTATGTGAACACGGAGCTGCGCCAGGTGCGGGAGCCAAGGCTGGCAGACTATCTGGACGCGCTGAGCTATGATCGGGGCTACGGCTCCTACTGGGATTTTTTCCGTCGTCTGGCGGACTGCGGGGAGGAGGGGAGCTTTCCGCAGCAGATAAAGCGGACGAGGGTCTACAAGCTGCGGTTTTTCGGCGGGGAGGCTGGCTGGGATGCCGAGGCTTGTGCGGAGGAGCGGGCATTTTCCACCTCGGATGACAGGGGCTGGCAGGAGCCGTGCTGGGAGGAGGCCCGCTGTTTGGAGGAAAGCCTCACTGCCTCCATCATCCCTGACTTTACTGACATCGACTTTTCCCGCTATCCCCGGCTGGCAGACAGTACCAATCCCATGCACCGCCTCTGGTCCGACGGGGCCTGGCTCAAGGCCTACCTTGCCCACGGCTGCTACTGGCACCAGTGCGCCTTCTGCGACACCAGCCTGGATTACGTGTGCGGCTATAGGAAGACGGATGTGGCGGCGCTGCATAAAAGCCTGTCCTGTCAAGCTCGCTTGCTTGGGGTGCCGGGCATTCATCTAGTGGACGAGGCGGCTCCCCCTGCGGCCCTGCGGGATTTTGCCTTGGAAAACCTGCGGGCAGGGGACCCGCTGGTGTTCTGGGGCAACATCAGGTATGAAAAGGTCTTTAGCCGTGACCTAGCGGATCTTTTGTCCCATGGTGGGCTGAGGGCGGTGTCCGGGGGCATCGAAATTGCCAGTGGCACCGGGCTGGATGCCGTGCACAAGGGCACTGACTTGGACAGCATTGTGTCCGCCTGTGCCGCCTTCAAGGAGGCGGGCATCCTGACCCACGCCTACATGATTTACGGCTATTGGCTGGAGACACCACAGATTTTGATGGATTCCATGGAGACCCTGCGCCAGCTTTTCGCCACTGGCCTGCTGGACAGCGCCTTTTGGCATAAATTCGTGCTGACCCGCCATTCCCGTGTCTTTCAGGAGTGGCGGAGGGGGCTACATCCCGACCTGGTTCCCTTGGACTGGCAGGAGAAGGGCTCTGTCTTTGCTACCAACGACATCCGTTTTGCCGGGGAGGAAAAAAGCCGTCGGTACGGGGAGCCCTTGAATGCCGCCCTCTCTGCCTGGATGAGGGGCGAGGGAATGGAGCGGCCGGTACAGAAGTGGTTTCCCTATTCCATGCCCCGTCCCTCCGTGTCTCCCCGGCTGGTGGAGGACTCCATTGCCCGCTACGAGCGGCGGCGTGATGCTGCCTTCCGGGACTGGGAGCAGTTTTGCAGCCATTGGCAGGACTACTGCTGGCTGGGGGGCCGCGTCTTGACGGCAGCCTCTCCTTCCGGCAAGGGATGGAGGCTTGTCTGGAGCTTTATGGGAGAGCTCTGGGAGGCAGGATTTCCTCCCGCCATGGGCAGGGACTCGGTGGCGGAGGTGGCCTGCTGGCTCCATTCCAGGATGCCTAGCAAGGCGGAGGCTTGCGCTGCCGGCAGGCAGGGGAATGACCGACCCGGCGGCGGAACCGTACCCGTCGCCGTGCAGTCTGTCTACAAGAGGCTGCGGCGTGGCGGACTGCGCCGGATACGGTAGAAGGTTTTGATGGCAGGTGTGGAATGAGTGTGCCTCCAGGCAAGCGCCGGCCACGGCATCGACGCTTGCGTCAGGATGGAAGGACAGGCGGCCTTTCCCGGTCTTGATCCCATTGGGAACGGGATTCTGGAGGCGGCAGGAAAACTACTTCCCGGTGATGTACCCAACCAGGGCTAAGACCCATCCTGCCAGCACCACGTAGAAGCCGATGTAGGCATATTTCAGCAAGCCCTTGGCGATGACCTTGTAGAGGGTGTTGTCGTTGAATCCTATGACGAGTACCACACCGCCAGCGATGGAGGCAACCAGGGCTGCCAGTTGCAGCATCCTCTTGCCTTTTATGCCGAGGAAATTCACCACCACCCCCAGCAGCGCTCCGGCGATGACCAGCAAGCCGCCGATGGTGACAAAGCCGATGTTGTCAAAATTCAGGAAGTCAATGCCCTTTGGCTCGATGGGACCCGCCTTGAACATGGGCATAAAGAATCCCAGCACCACCAATGCCATCCCGATGAGGTAAATCATTTCCATAAAGAACTTGTTCTTGGCCATATACGTCTCCTTGTGATTATGCTGTTTTCATATAGCGATAGGATGCGTCCGATTCTATCATAAAAAAAGGAAAAAGGCAAAATCTGTACGATATAAAAGGGCGGCAGCGTGCAATACATCCTTCTGCAGGATGATTTTTTTCCAAGGAACCTGTATTCTTCAAGGTATGAATACCATTGTCTTTGCCTTTCTGCTGACCCTTTTTGCCGGACTTGCCACGGGAATCGGAAGCCTGCTTGCCCTGCTGACCAGACGGACAAACACGAAATTCCTTTCCGTCTCATTGGGGTTTTCCGCCGGAGTGATGATATATGTCTCCATGATAGAGATTTTTGTCAAGGCCAGGGAATCCCTGGCTGCGGCGCTAGGTGAGAAGGGAGGCAGCTGGCTGACCGTGGCAGGCTTCTTTGCCGGGATGCTGCTGATTGCCCTCATCGACCGGTTCATTCCTGAACGGGACAATCCCCATGAGATAAAGAGGGTGGAGTGCTACATCGACGATGATGGCAACGAGATCTGCCCGCTCCCATCTGGTGGCTCAAAGTCTCGCTTGCTGCGGACTGGTGTGTTCACGGCCTTGGCCATTGCCATCCACAACTTTCCGGAAGGACTTGCCACCTTCATCTCAGGAATGCAGGCTCCGACCCTTGCCGTTCCCATCGCCATCGCCATTGCCATCCACAATGTCCCGGAGGGCGTGGCCGTATCCATTCCCGTGTACTTTTCCACCGGTAGCAGGCGGAGGGCCTTTGTCTACTCATTCCTGTCGGGATTGAGCGAGCCGATTGGAGCCGTGGTGGGCTTTGTCCTGCTGCGCCCCCTGGTCAACGACATGATGTTCGGCATTGTCTTTGCCATGGTGGCGGGAATCATGGTGTTTATCTCGCTGGACGAACTGCTGCCCTCCGCGCGGGAATATGGCGAAGCCCATCTTTCCATCTATGGCTTGATTTCCGGCATGATGGTGATGGCCGTGAGTTTGCTGCTGTTCATGTAGGGGGATGAGGCGGCGGGACTGTCTCCTCGCTCCTGACATCTCGTTCTTAAATCCTCAGTCCCCTTCCCTTGCCACTTTCCCCGCCATGGGCTATACTCATTCCAGGTGGCTTGAGGCTGCTAGAACAATCGATGGGACATCGGTGGTATTTTGTCAAGCCCAGCGGTGCAGCATCAAAGGAGCATTCCATGAAGGTTTTAGTTGTTGGTGGCGCTGGCTACATCGGTAGCCACGTGGTAAAGGAATTGATGGGGGCCGGCCATAGTGTGACGGTGTTCGACAACCTCTCCTCCGGTCTCCTGCAGAATCTCTTCCCGGAAAATGACTTCATCGCCGGGGACATCCTCCATCCGGAAACGCTGGACTCCGCCTTTGGCCGTGGCTTCGATGCCTTCATCCATCTGGCAGCCTTCAAGGCGGCGGGTGAGTCCATGACCGCCCCGGAAAAATATTCCGTCAACAACATCACCGGCACCCTGAACCTGATGAACGCCGCCGTCAAGTATGGCTGCCTGAACATGGTGTTCTCCTCCTCTGCCGCCGTCTTCGGTGAGCCCCAGTACCTTCCCATCAACGAGGACCATCCCAAGAGCCCGGAGAACTACTACGGCTTCACCAAGCTGGAGATCGAGCGCTTCATGGACTGGTATGACAAGCTGAAGGGACTCAAGTTCGCTTCCCTGCGGTACTTCAACGCCGCCGGCTACGACCCCAGCGGCTTCCCCTGTGGACTAGAGCAGAACCCCGCCAACCTCCTGCCCGTCATCATGGAGGTGGCCAGCGGAATGCGGCAGAAGCTGCAGGTCTTTGGCACCGACTACGACACCCGGGACGGTACCTGCATCCGTGACTATGTCCACGTCACCGACCTGGCCATTGCCCACGTAAAGGCTCTGGACTACATCTGCAAGAACAAGACCAGCCTCAAAGTGAACCTGGGTAGCGAGACTGGCGTTACCGTCAAGGAGATGCTGGAGGCTGCCCGCCGCGCAGGAGTGAAGCGTTTCGTTTACGCTTCCTCTTCTTCTGTTTACGGCGATGCGCCAAAGCTGCCCAAGACGGAAGGTGTGGAAGGCAATCTGCTGTCCCCCTATGCCCTGACCAAGCGCTGCGATGAGGAATGGGCGAAGCAATACACCCGGCACTATGGCC
>CALEFI010000081.1 GCA_937876905.1 uncultured Treponema sp. | reverse complement strand
CTGTGTTTGATAATTATGATGCATGGTTTGAAGAGGAAAAATCCAGACTCGAAAAGCAAGGATAATGTACTCTTCAAAACCAATACAAGGAGACCGAGCTGGCGGAACTGCTGTCCGCCGCCTAAGCCCTGCATTGACCTGCAAGCCCCCTTTCAGCCGTTGAGCTTCTGCACCAGAAGCTCAACGGCCTGCTTTTCCTTCTAACAGCTTAGCTTGCTCAATGCCTCGTGTACGGCTGACGTTACCTGGGAAATGACCTTTTGGGTAATTGCATCGTAGGTATTCTTCATGTCCAGACTTTCTTTTGGAATCGGCACAAATAGCTCGTGGGGATCAACTTCCAATGCATTGCACAACTTGATGAGTGTTGACTTTGTGAGCCAGCGCCTTCTGCCCTCAATGTCATTCATCATCTGGCGTGATATGTCTGCCTTGTCCGCAAGCCTTTCCTGGGACAGCCCAAGCTGCTTTCGTATGGTCTTTATGTTTTCAATCACCCTAGTCTGCAATTCATCTTCCGTCATATCTATAAGTTTATGCAAGTATTTATTCAAATATAACTTGCAATAATTTTACTTTGCATGATAAAATGTAAATGTATCGCAGGTAAATTGAGTAGAGTTACTTGCGATAATTTGAAATTCGGAGGATTGCATCGATGGGACTTATTTTGATATACGGAATCGTGTTATTGATATACTGGGTTTGTCCAAAATATTTGAAGGCTGTTATATTTATTATCAATCTTTTTCTTCCAGATCCCATTCCATTTGTAGACGAGGTTATAATGGCAGCGGGTTTATTATCGTAAACAGGAAGAATTACCCAGTTGGTCATGTTCAGAAAACACAACAAGAAAAAGCGTGCTAATCCTAAAAATCCTGACGCTGGAAAATGAGCAGAGGATTGAAAGCAACGTCTACACTATTTCTAATCTTATCCGGGATGAAGCATCTTTTGTCCCGGACTAATCGCTATTGCTGGTTGTTTCATACTGGGAAACGGATTGTTTTCCAGTATGAAACAAAGTGTTTTCCACTGTGAAACATTTTGTTTCTTACCGTGAAATTTTTAGTTTCATAATTTAATTTACTGTGAAACTACTTGTTCCTATGTGATGCTATCACTGGAACAGATCGTTTCCTGCACAGGCATACCAAGGGGCAGTTTGCTCACGATGTCTTTTTGTGTGTTGCGGTTCTGCTGGAATCGGTGTATAGTTGGAGTGTGGTTGAAATTGCAAAACTCCGACAACTCTGCAATTCTAAAAATATTGTTCTTACTGAACATGCTCGCCAACGTCTTGTTGAGCGCAGAATATCCATACAGGATATTTTACAAGCAATTATGACAGGAAAAATCATCAAGCAATATGAAGATGACAAGCCACTGCCAAGTTGTCTTATTCTAGGAATGGATGGCAACCGCAATCCTCTTCACATAGTTGCGAGTCATCACGAGAACTATATCTATCTTATTACCGCATACCGTCCTGATTCTGCACAATGGGAAGCGGATTGGGAAACACGAAAATGAAAGGAGTGTATATGAAGTGCATGAACTGCCTTGCAAAGGCTGAGGAAGGCTTTACCACAAGTGTAACTGACTTAGGCCATTGTCTCATCATCATTCGGAATGTACCTTGCTTTAAATGCAGTCAATGCAACGAAATCCTCTATACTGGAGACGTGGTTGAAAAGCTGGAGAGCATCATTAAAGCTGCCCGGCAATTAGCCCAGGAAATTTCTGTCATAGACTACAGCTCCGCCGCCTAAGTCCTGCATTGACCTGCACGCCTCCTTTCAGCTGGTGAGTTTTTGCACTAGAAGCTCCACGGCCTGCTTTTCCTTCTCGGAAAGCTTCTCAAAGGTGCTTACGAGATGACGATGCCGGGATGAAATCTCCGGGCGGCTCCTTGAACCGCCCACCAAGTATTCCACGCTCACGTCCAGAGCCTCCGCAAGCCTCACCGCCACATCAGCCGGCGGCATGGATGGATGGGAGCCGACATAGGTCAAGAGTGTCCGAGGCTTTATCATGGCCCTGGCAGCCAACTCCTTGTGCTGCATTCCGGGTAGCCCCATTTTTTACAAAAAAATTTCCCACCACGACATTATATGTCAGGTATCATCCCGTATAATAATCTACAATCCCACAAAAAGGAGTTTGAGGAATGAGGAAAGGTGAAGTGAAAATCACGCTCACGAAAGACGGTTGCACGGACATTACGGTAACGTGTCCTGCAAAAATCAAGCTGCATCCCATGACGGCGTTCATCACCATCGGTTATGGAATGCCGCCCATGCAGGTAAAGCCCACAGACTGGAAGGGCGTGGGAATTGCCATGGCGGGCTATCTGGCAATCTTCCTTGCCTGCCTCTGCTTTACGTCTAGCGTGGCGCTGGGCGTTGTGGCCTTGGGAGCGGTGGTTGCCGCAAACATTGTCTACAACAGGAACTACTTCTTCAACTACATCCAGAAGAAGCTGCGAGAGGGCTACCAGGTGAACGACCAGGAGCAGCAGCAGATGCTCACGGAGGCAGGGGTGCTGCCGCTGACGGAAAAGTCAGGCTCAGGCTTCACTCTGTCCCTGCCAGGCAACATCAGCCTGGACAAGAAGAAGCTGCTGCCTATTGCCGGTGGTGCCGTGGCGGTGGTGTTCCTGCTGGCCATGTGCACTGGGGGGAGTGACATTTCCTCTGTCAAGAACGGGCACTTCTACAGTTATGACGAGATGACAGTTGGAGAGGCTGTTGACAATTTCTTTGACAATCCCAAGTGGTCATCGGGAGAGCCGGTGGACAAGGCGTTGGCTGGATACACACTCGTCAACTGCAAGGGTGGCATTTCTTATTATGACGAGTATGCGGTGGCGGAAATCCAGTTCTTGGTGGACAAGGATGACGGCTCTTTTGAGCTCCACGCATTTGAGATTGATGGCGTCCCTCAAAACGACTATATGATTGGAGCCCTCATCGAGCTGATGTTTGAATAGCAGCAACAAAACAAAAGGAAAAGCGAAGCATGACTTTTGAGATAAGCGAGCGATTTTTTTCTGCTGTGCCGGAGCAGCAGGTTTTGGACTTCCTCAAGGATTCTTTCCAGAAAGTATCAGAGGGAATTGTGGACAATGGAACCTCCTTCACGGCGAAGCAGCTGAACGCAACGTTTGGTTCCATCAACCGAGCCGACGAGACAACCATTTCCGTATCCCGCCGGGACTCGGACTTGCTGGTGGTTGCCTCGGTGAATTACAAGCCTTCCATCGCATTCTGGATCATATTCATCCTCTGTCTGTTCAGTACGGTGGGCTGGCTCATTCCCTTGGTATTCTACTTCTATCAGAAAAAGACCGTGCGGGAGGCGGTGGAGGAGGTCTTTGCCCGAACCCGCAATGAATTCTCCGGTTCACGGCAAACCAACCCAACTCCTCCACCCATCCAAGACACCACCTCGCAGCAACAGTCTGGAGGACAAGGGGTTGCGGAGCAGCTTGAACGTCTGGGGGCCTTGGTGGAGAAGGGGCTGCTCTCCAAGGAGGAGTTCGATGCCCAGAAGAAGAAGCTGCTGGGCTTGTAGCAGGCAGGTAAGGAGGACAAACCTTCCGTCCTCCTTCAACATCTAACGACAGAAAAAGGAGTGTGTGATATGAAATGGTTGGTTCGTCTTGCGATACTTGGAGCGATAGTTCTTGGCGGGATGTATTTTTTCGGGAAGGAGATGGCTTCAGGGCTCATAACCTCCACTGTAAGCGACGGCTACTTTTCGGATGTAACCTATGACGTTACCATCGGGGAGATTCTGGACGGCATTTGTGATGATGGGGAATGGGTGCATGAGATTCCGGGAGAGGATGAGTTTGCCGTTGCGAACATCGTCCGCTACAAGGGAACCTACAGCGGGCAGCCGCTGGAGCTGATGTTCGTCGTATTCAGTGGAAATCCACGATTGGACTATTTCCGGCTTGGGGACAACGTTATCAACAGGTCGGACAACATGTTTACCCCTACAGAAAGCGAGATAGATGCCGTTCCCTTCGCCCTCTACCAGTTGTATCTTGAGAGGTAGCAAAAGATGAAATGCATCATGCAGAAAAAAAGGGCCGGAATCCTTGCCTGCCTGTTGCTCGTCTCCATGAACTGCTGGGCAAGGTCTCCCGTGGACGCAGCCCTTGACCGTGACGAGCAATTCCTGGATGCCCTGGAGAACATGGCGGACGGGGTGGAGAGTGGACAACTGACCGGGGAGTGGTTCTTCCATGAGCTGGACAGGCTCCACGTCAAATTCGCACCGGACTTTGTGGAGGTTGACCTGGACACCGTCACTCCGCAGCAGAAAAAGCGGTCACGGAGCCTCAAGAACAGGAAGACGGAGCTGGAAATCAGGCTCTACCAGCTGGGCTTTTCGCCAAACCCAGAGACAGGCCGGTATTCCATTGCCTACAAAATCCTGAATCTGGATGCGGACAGCTCCATGGACATCCTCCTTGACCAGTTCGAGGCATTCTTCATTACGGTGGCTTCGGCCATGGACCTGCTGAGCTACCGTCTCATCTCCGAGGAGGAGGTGGTTGTGCTCTTCAACCAGATGGCAGAAAATATGGAGCGCTCCTATCAGGACATGGCCTACGCAGACGTGACGGAAAAGCAGCTCCAACGGTTCCAGCAGCTTGAGCAGCGGGTAAATCAACTGGAACAGCAGTTCAATTGGTAAGGAGGAAGTATGCGTTGTTTGAATCGCTTTGAAAAGGGACTGTTCTTTGCAGTCATGGCGGTCGCCTTTGTGGGCTCCCCGATTTTCGGAGCCACTGTTTATGGAGCCGGGAACCTTGACGAGTCGGTCTTTGCCAAGGCCGTTCCTGCCCCAGCCAGCGACTTTGACTACCAGCTCTTAGATTCCCTTGAGGGGGTGGTGCTACTGCGGTACCTCGGTAAGGGGCAGGAAATCATCCTTCCTGCGGAGATTGAGGGCTTCCCCGTCCAGAGGATTGAAGGCAGGGCATTCTACAGCACCAATGTGAAGACGGTGGTCATCCCAGACAGCGTGGTTTCCATGGGGAGGGAAGCCTTTGCCCAGTGCTCGAATCTTGTGAGCGTCAGGCTTTCCCCCGCCATGAGGGTCATTTCGGGAGGGGCCTTTTCCGGCTGCTCCAAGCTGGAGAATGTCCTCATTCCGGCCTCGCTGGATACCATGATTTCCAGGGCCTTCAAGTATTCGGGAATACGCTCCATCACGCTGCCGCCAAACATGGTGTTTCGTAGCTATGCTGGGGACACGCCCATTCCCAGCCCAGAGGTCTTCGAGTCCTGCAGCAAGCTGGAAAGCGTTGTCCTGCCGGAAACCATGACAGTGCTACCGGAAAAGATTTTTGCCGGCTGCACTTCCCTCACGCAGGTGGCGCTGCCACCCAAGCTGGAGGTGATTCAAAAGGATGCCTTCACCAATTGCAAGGCCCTCCAGCAGCTGGCACTGCCAGAAACCCTGCATACCATCGAGGACGCCCTGAACGGAACGGGGCTGGTGGAGCTGGTTTTCCCCAAGTCCGTCAAGGAATTCTGTTGCAGGCTCTACTCCTGCCCCAATCTGGAGATGGTGCGGCTGCCGGACTCCCTGGAGGAGCTGGAGGAAGGGCTCTTCTACAATCCCAACTCCAGAGGCTCACAGATGAAGCTCCGCTCCGTGAACCTTCCGGCCTCACTGAAAAAGGTGTCCGCCACGGCCTTCTACAATCTGTCCTCCCTCACGGAGGTGCTTATTCCAGAAACTCTGACACAAGTTGAGTTCGATGGAAAGCTTGAGCCAGACCCCAACCATCCCTACGGCGGGCTGCTGACGCAAACCTGGGCCTTCCTAGGCACCAGCCTGCCGCTAAAAACCCAGGCCCACTTGAAAAAGCTGGGCTACTACGGCTCCTTCAGGTGAGCGAGTCTGCCACATCAGGAGAGTCACCGCAAAAGCTGTGCACCGTGGCTAGGCAGAGAGGGTCGGAACAGTGTGTTCCCGCCCTTTTTTTTTGCGCCAAGAGTCCCTCTCGCAGCAAAAAATGTCCAGAATCTTGTAGCTCCTTCCGGCTGTCCGTGATTCGTGCGGAAGATGCATGCCCCGACAATTCCGTCGGGGTTTGCTCATTGTATGCAATATTGGTACAGATATAACTTGCAATAAAGTTGTTTTTAGGTTATAAATATAAACATATTTTTTAACATACATCAAACATAGGAACAGTTTGTTGTATTTGGAGGGTTTATGCTTTGCAGCAATTGTGGAAAAGAGGTGGGTGAGAGTCTGACGTCCTGTCCTCAGTGTGGAACTCAGGTTGGTTCAAGTCGAGAAAAGGCGAAGCTCATTCAAGCCGGCATAGCAAAAAACGGCGGCAATTTGTGGGGGTATTTTGTCGGCACGATAAAGGAGTTCGTGAGCTTTGCGATTAGCGGCCGTGCAAGGCGAGCCGAATATTGGGGATTCTATCTATTTTATACCATAATCTACGGCATAATTGGAGTGGTGGAGACCCTTTTAGTGGTGGTTATGGGAGGAGGGCGTTTGGGACTGACGTTAATGGCGGGTTCCCTGTTGGCCGTACCATCCTACGGCCTTGCCATCAGACGGATGCACGATGTTGGAAAGTCGGCGATTTATGCCTTCATCCCCATTTACGGTTTCATCCTTGCCTGCAAGGACAGCGAGCCCGGTGCGAACAAGTACGGCCCAAATCCCAAGGACTGCTGAAAAGGCTTCACGGTGATTTGTGCTCCTTAGATTCCCTGCACAGCAGGGAATCTCGCTCCAATCTTTACATCCTGATAAAAAAAGTTTTTAACCCTGACATTTTATGTCAGGGTTCTTCATGTATACTATATTCACCCAAAGGGAGGATACGACATGACCTATCGAGAAAAACTGATAAAAATCGTTGACCGGCACATTGACACCATCAACAAGAGTGGAGCCACCTTCACCTCCGGCACCATCAGCAACCCCCGTTATGCCTCGATCTTCCAAAGGGTGCGCACGAACATAGTCAGGGATTCTGGAGCGTCGGACATTGTTGGCTACATCGACCTGTCCCTCTTCGGAAACGGAAAGGCTGGGCTGGTGTTCACCGAGGATGCCCTGTACGAAAGGTATGCGGGCTCCAGCTTCAAGGTTCCCTACCAGCACATGCGGTACATGCTGTGCGACGGGAAGCGGATAACCTTCAGACGCACCAGCGACCGGGGCAGGGGACTTATGAGCTATGGGGATGTCTGGATTGACAACGGGGTGTACGACATCCCCGTCCTCAAAGCCTGCCTTGAGGAAATCCTTGCGCTGAGACTGGAGTCTCTAGAAACGGGCAGGGACTTTGAGCTGGAGTTGCTTCCTCCTCCCTACAACGAAAGCAAGGGCAAAAAGGAGACCTTGTTCCAAAAGGTCAAAGGCTACGCCCACCAGATTTACAACATACACTCGGCGGCCTTCCCCTTGGACAAGCCCATTTGTCTGGTACTGTGCGACGTGAAGAAGGTACGAAAGGACTTTCCCGATTTCCATGACAGCCCTGCCTTTATCCACCGAGAGAATGGTCCTTGGGGACTGAGGCAGTTTGTGATAGTGCTGCACTATGATGAAAGGTATAAGCAGATGACACAGAAAGCCAAGGCGAACATCCTGTACCATGAGATAGCCCACGCCCTGTTACGGGACGAAAATGACAACGGTTCGTCGGAAGAAGAGGCGAACAGGTTTGCGATGGAGCACCTAGGCAAAATCTCCCGTAAGGATGCCAGAAGCATAGCCCGGTGGTGGGGAGGGTATTATGGAAGAAATGATATTGAGGACTTAGCCAATGTTTTCGAGTGGCAGGGCTCCTGATACGAGGATGTGGTTTGGCGACAGGAGGTAGCCTTATGCTGTTCCGCCAGCTTTGGGTTATTGGAAAGCCAGCAAGGAATTGGGGCGGATGGACACGGGGAGTGTTTTCTACTGGTCATCCATCCCAATGGTTTCTGAAGTTTTTGCACAGGCAGTCCACACTAGGTGTCAGCGGTGCAGGAGTGATTTTAAAAGAAAACGCCACCAGCAGAACTCTTCCTCACATTCTGCCAGTGGCGGGTATCCGTTCAGGCCCGGATAATTGGCCGTGTACTTGTGAGCTAAAAATCAGATTAGCCGTTGTACACCGGTTTCTTGGAGATGATTGACATCACCGCACCGACGATACAGCTGGCACCGATGATGATGAATGCCATAGTGTAGCTGCCTGTGCGACCCACAATCTGCACTGCAAGCTGGGGACCGATGATTCCACCGATTCCGTATGCCAAGAAGATGCGGGCATAGTTGGGGCCAGAGTACTTGACTCCGAAGTAGTCCACAACCAAGGAGGGGTAGGCACCCATCATTGCGCCAAAACAGACGGCCAGTCCACCAATTCCAATGGCGATAGTAGCAAAATTTGTCAGGAACTGGAGTGCCACCAGCAGCACTGCGTTGACGACGTAGATGATTGTCACCACCCGCTTTGCACCCAGCTTGTCGCAGAGTGCGCCACTCATAAAACGACCAGCAGTATTGAAAATAGAGAGCAGGGCGACGATGGAGCCAGCTTGTGCCGGGGTGAGGCCAGCAACAGCCTGGGCAATGGGCGAGGCATGGCCGATGACCATGAGGCCAGACATGTTCGCAAACAGATACATAATCAGTAGGAACCAGTACTGCTTTGTCTTGAGCATCTCGGCGGAGGTGTAGTCGTGGCTGGCACCGGCAGCTGTTGCGGCCGCAGGAGGAGTCCATCCTTCGGGCTTGAATCCATCGGGAGCGGCCTTCATCAGAGGCGCAGCAATCAGCATACCCACCAAGGCGATACCACCCTGCACCCAGAAGGTCTGTCCTGGCCCGATAGAGGCAATCACCTGGGTACAAATAGGTGCAAAGACGATGGAGCCCAATCCGAATCCACCTACCGCAAGACCTGAAATCAGACCCTTCTTGTCTGGAAACCATTTTACACAGGTTGCGATGGGTGTTCCGTAGATGAAGCCTACACCGATTCCACCCAGCACGCCGAATCCAACGTACAGCATGGGGAGGCTGGTTGCCCAACCGCTGATTGCAAGGCCAAGCACATAGAAGACTGTTCCGATGAGGGCTGTCTTTGTGGGCCCCTTATTGGCCAGAATCTTTGCCGCAGGAATCATCGAAATCGGGATGACCATGGTAGCAATGGACATGGCCAGCGAGACGGCTCCTCGCTCCCAACCGTGGGCTTCAATCAGAGGGTTTACATAGATACTCCAACTGTACAGCATACCTGCACAAAAGTTGCTGAGGACACCACCAACAACAACCCTCCATCTGAGCGCATTACTGTTTGCCATATTTCCTCCTTTGGTAATCAGTAATTCATTAGAAGTTGATTAAAAGTATAAACGAGAAAATGATTATTGACAATATTGAATGAAAGAAATTTAGTTTTTTATATTTTTATAGATAAATTTAAATCTATTTGTCAGGTTGATTATGTTTTTACGATACATGTAAATATTCCTTTTCTGTGTATGAACGACAAAATAGTCGAGAAAAATATTTTTTTTATTTTTTGACAATATAAATCAGTTGTGGTAAAAAAGTGGGCGAAACAGTAACTTTTACCGTTTTTTAAGCATTAGATTTGTGAAACAATACTTGCTCATAACTTTGTTGATTACTATATTATGTTATAGAAATAAATTTGGGGGTTCTTATGACTACAGTTCGGTGGAAAAAAGCCGCCGTCCTTTCTTTTTTTCTCTTGGTGATTCCTGCTGGACTCCTTTTTGCCCAGAGTGACGAGCCGGCTGACGATGGTGGCAAGTCCGTAACACTAACTGTTGACCAGGCGGTGGACTATGCCAACCAGAACAGCAAGACACTAAAAAGCTCCGCCATTGACCTGGAGATGAAGAAGCGGGCAAACGACTACAAGTGGAACCAGTTCCTTCCCTCCGTGAATATTTCTGCCACCATGAACCGCGGCAACGAGTACACAGACACCATGGGGGCTCTCATGTCCCAGATCAATCCAATGTATCAGGCTCCTGAAGTGGTTGAGTCAGACCATTGGACAGCCGTGGGAAACGTCGGCATCTCTTGGAATTTTTCCTTTGCCCTGATTGACGGCCTGCGGCTCATAAAGAAGCAGTACGAGGCGGGGCAGATTACCTGGGACCAGACCCTGCGGCAGAACGAGCTCCAAATCCGCAAGCTTTTCTACGGCCTCCTGCTCCAGCAGGAAAGCCTGGCCCTGCAGCAGCAGTCACTGGAAAATGCCCGGCTCAGGGCGGAGCAGGCCCAGGTGAACTACCGCAACGGCCGCATCCCGGAGCTTTCTCTGCTGCAAGCCCAGGTGGCCTATGAAAATGCCCGCCCCAACATCCTCAAGCAGGAGCAGGCGCTGAATCAGCAGATGGATTTATTCGGCTTTATGCTGGGTCTTCCCTTTGGCACCGACATTACACTGGAAGGGGAGATAAACCCCACCTTCATCGACCTAAATCCCGACGAGCTCATATCGCTCTACGCCCAGAACCATCCCGACATCCTTTCCCTGCAAAAGAACCTGGAGATTCTGAGCCTGAACCTGTCGGTAAACAACTTGCAGACCTATACACCCAGCCTCTCGCTGTCTTGGGGATTCCAGCCGGTGGTTGCCGACATTACCTCCAACTGGATTGACACCTATGCGGACAACGGAGCTTTTTCAGCTACCCTGGCCTGGAACCTCACCAACCTGCTTCCCTTTTCTGCTAATCGACAAGCAGCCAAGGATATAAAGGACAACATCAGAAAGCTGGAGCTTTCCTTGGAGACATTAATAGAAAAGACCGAGCTGGACATCCGCACCCAGGTTGATGCGCTAGACCAGTCCCAGGTGGCTATCGAGGCTTCCTCCGGCAACATCCAGCTTGCCCAGCGCTCCTACGACATGACACTGGTGGCCTATCGCAACGGAACTGCCGAGCTCCTGGACGTGCGGGATGCAGAGAACCAGCTGAATCAGGCAAAGCTGGGCCTTGCCAACGAGAAGTTCAATTACCTGTCCGGCTTGCTGGACCTTGAGTATACACTCAACACAAAATTAATAGATTAGGGCTATGTACCCAAAGGCAGAGAATGATGATGACACAGAAAGCTATGAGATTTGTAGCCGTGGCAGTAGCCGTGGCATTCGCTTTGTTTGGCTGCTCCAAGAAGGAGCAGACTGCCCTTGCTCCTGCAGGAGCTCAGGAGACGGTGTTCGCCGTGAACACCTACGTTGCCGCCGCCGAGAGTCTTGATGAGTATTTGGAGTTTGGCGGCGATGTGGTGGCAGCCTCCAGCGTCGATGTGATGCCCGACACCTCCGGCAAGCTCACCGACATACGGGTAAAGGTTGGAGACACTGTGCAGCGGAACCAGGTTTTGGCACGGGTTGACCCCTCCCGCCCTGGCATGACCTACGAGACAAGCCCCATCCGTGCACCGGTTGCGGGAACCGTCACCTCCTTTCCGATGTCGGTGGGAAGCATGGTGGGGCCCACCATGTCCATCGCAAAAATCAGCAGTACCGGCAACCTGGAGGTAGACATCAATGTGGCGGAGCGCTTTGTCTCCCGCATTGCCGTAGGTCAGACTGCCCTCCTTACCTTTGACTCCTTTCCGGGGGAAACCTTCACCGCCAAGGTGGTGGAGACAAATCCGGTGCTGGACACCACCACCCGTTCCATGGGCGTAAAGCTGGTGCTGGACCCGCCTGACAATCGCATCAAAATCGGCATGTACTGCCGGGTAAAGCTCATCACCGAGACGAAGACCGACGTGGTTGCCATTCCCCGTACCGCCATACTGACGAGGGGCGGGCAGGACTCCGTGTTTGTGGTGAACGGCGGCATGGTTGAAAGCCGTCCTGTTTCCGTCGGTATTACGGTGGACAATATGGTAGAGATTACATCCGGCCTTTCCGCCGGGAACGAGATTGTCATTTCTGGACAGACAATGCTGGACTCCGGCAGTAAGGTCAATGTCGTCAGCCGTGAGGGAGGTAATTGATGAGTCTTTCCAAGATGGCGGTATCAAGACCCACCACAATCTTGATACTCTTCGTTATTCTGACGGCCCTGGGCATCTACTCCACATCGGAGCTTCCCATAGACCTCCTGCCCGACATGGAGATTCCCTACATAGCTGTGGCCACAGCATACGAGAATGCCGGACCGGAAGAGGTGGAGCGCTCTGTCACCCGTCCCCTAGAAAGCTCCATCTCCAGTGTTACCGGCCTAGAAAACATGCAGTCCATATCCTCCTCTGGCTCCAGCCTGATTATGCTGGAATTCATTTTTGGGACGGACTTGGATGCCGCCACCAATGAAATCCGTGACAAAATTGACTTGGTGCGAGCCTACCTGCCAGAGGAGGCCGAGTCCCCCCTGATTGTCCGTGCCGACCCTTCCATGATACCAATCATGTCCTATGTACTGAGCGGCAACCGAACCCCGGAAGAGCTGCGGCAATATGCGGAGGATATCGTGCAGCCGCGCCTTGAGCAGGTTGACGGTGTTGCCTCCGCCTCCATCAACGGCGGGCGGGAAAAGGCTATTATCATCGACATCCCCAGGGACCGGCTGGAAGCCTACTCCCTGACCATCACGCAGATAGCCCAAATGATTGGAGCACAAAACGTGGAGGGCTCTGGCGGAAACATTTCTGAGGCAGACACCACCTACACCATCACTACCTCTGGAGAGTACACCTCGCTGGAGGACATCCGCAACACGGTGGTTGCGTACAAGGCTTCCGGCGGACTTGCGGCGGGCGGCGCTCCTGCAGTGAGTAAGATTTTGCTGCGTGACATCGCCGATGTGTACGAGGGCTACAAGCAGGTTTCCAGCTTTGCCTACCTGAACGGCGTGCCCTGCGTCATCCTCACCATCCAGAAGCAGAGTGGAAAGAACTCGGTGCAGGCAGCCCGTCAGGTGCGGGAGCAGGTGAAGGAGATTCAGACCGTATTACCTGCGGACGTGAGGCTGACAGAGGAAATGAACACCACCGACACCATCGAAGTGTCCATCAACAACATCCTGAGCTCCGTCGTGTCGGGAGCTGTGCTGGCAGTCTTGGTGCTTCTGGTGTTCCTTCGCAGCATCAAGAGTACCATCATCATCGGCCTGACCATCCCCATTTCCCTGATTATTACCCTAGGAGTGATGAAGTTCGCCGGATTCTCCTTGAACCTGATGACTCTGGCAGGACTTTCCCTGGGTGTCGGTATGCTGGTGGACAATTCCATCGTCATATTGGAAAACATCTACACCTACCGGGCGAAGGGAGCAAAGCCCACTGTGGCGGCAATCCTGGGCTCCCAGGAGATGCTTATGGCCATCATCGCCAGTACCCTCACCACCATCTGTGTCTTCCTCCCGCTGATTATGTACAGCAGCGAGCTAGGGGTTGTCGGCCAGATTTTTTCCGGCCTCACCTTCACCGTAGTCTTCTCCCTGATTTGTAGCCTTGCAGTGGCGGTTATCCTGGTGCCGGTGCTCTCCTCAAAATACCTGAAGCTGGAGAACATTGCAAAGCGGCAGCTCACCGGCGTAGTGGGCAGGCTGGACAGGAGCATCGGAGGCTTCTTTGACCGCCTGGACAATGGCTATGCCAACTGTGTCCGTTGGGTGCTGCACCACAAGATTCTGCTCCTGTCCGTGATTCTGGTGCTTCTGGTGGTCAGCATCGCCTTGATTCCCGTCGTCGGCTTTATCAACATGCCGGAGCAGGCCTCCAACACCATCTCGGTCAGCCTGGAGATGCCCAAGGGAACCCGGCTGGAAGCAACCGATGCGGTGATTCGCCAGCTGGAAAATCTTGTGATGCAGAACGTTACCGGCTTGAAGTCCACTACGGTGTCTGTTGGTGGCGCCTCCATGATGGGCTTGGGCGGTGTCACCACCAACACAGCCACCCTCACCATCAGCCTCTACCCCATAGCCGAGCGTGAACCGGGCTGGGACACCACGGATGAGGCAACCGCAAAGGTGCGCAGCTACTTCAGCCAGTTCCCCGGAGCGGAGTTCACCATCAGCGCCAACAATGCGGCGTCTGGTGGTGGCAGCGACATCGATGTTGTCATCAAGAGCAACAGTATGGAGCAGCTTCAGAAGGCGGCAAGCGACATTGTAAACGCCCTGACAGAATACAACAGCGACACCATCACGGAAATAACCAGCAGCCTTGAGGACGGCCTACCGCAGATTGAGATTGTGATAGACCGCAACAAGCTGCAGGACTTGGGACTGAACATCTATTCGGTCAGCAATGAAATCCAGGCAAATGTAAATGGTACCACCGCCAGCCGCTATCGGGATGGTGGCAACGAGATTGACATCCAGGTGCAGTTGACCGAGGAGGACCGCTCAAAGGTGCTGGATTTGGAGCAGATTTTTGTGACCAACTCCGCCGGACAGCGGATTCCCCTGTCGAATTTTGCCTCCTATCAGGAAAACACATCGCCGGTATCCATCGCCCGTGAAAACCAGATGCGTACCCTGCACATTACGGCAAAGAAGCTGAACTGGAGGCAGTCTGCGGAGGTGGTGCAGCGGCAGGTTGAGCAGACAATCCAGCAGCACGTCGTGCTGGGAGATGATGTCACCTTGACCTATGACGGTGGCTTTGAGGATTTGCAAAAGAATTTGCGTCAGTTTGCCATCATCATCATCATGGCAATAATTCTGGTGTTCGCTGTCATGGCCAGCCAGTTCGAGTCCTTCCTGGATCCCTTCATCGTGCTGTTTACGATTCCGCTGTCTATCATCGGAATTGTGGCCATCTACCTTGCCGTCGGTTCCCCGCTGAACATCATCACGGCGGTGGGAGCCTTGGTTTTGGTTGGTGTCGTCGTAAACAATGGTATCGTTCTGGTGGACTTTACCAACCTGCTGCGCAAGCGTGAGTACAGCCTGGAGGATGCCTGCGTGGAGGCAGCTCGCAGCCGTCTGCGTCCCATCCTGATGACTACGCTGACCACGGTTCTGGGGCTTTTGCCCATGGCCTTTTTCCCTGGCGAGGGCTCCGAGATGACACAGCCCATCGGCCAGACGGTTTTGGGTGGTCTTTCCTTTAGCACCACCATGACCCTCTTCCTGATGCCGGTCTTATACTACATCTTCAATCGCTACCGGGAAAAGCGGAACGCAAAGCGAGCGATACGCAAGCAGCGTCGAGCAGAGAAAAAGGCTGCCAAGGTAGCTGCCGAGGCACAGATGCTGGCGGCCTCCAAGAAGGCTCCCAAGGCCAAGAAGGAAAGACCGGCAGAGGATGTGATTGAGGATGATGAGGTGACAGAAGAGTTTTCTGCAAGGAAGAATTTTGGAATGGAGGATTTGGATGAGTAAGGAAGAGCTGGACCAGGAAGTAATGGCCGAGGCTGTTGTCAAGAAGGCAAATAAAGGAAAGAAGGCCAAGAAAAGCAAGGCCGACAAGGACGGAGAGCCAAGGCTGCAACGTTTGGAAATTGTTATGAGTCAATCCATAGAGGAGGACTTTGTAACCGCCTTTATGAGGGAAGACACCGGGCGGATGTTTACCAAGCTGCCGATGGTGATGGGCCGTGGCGTTACCGACCCAAAGATGGGCGATGCGGTGTGGCCCCAGCTGAACTGCATGTACATCATCATCTGTACCAAGGAACAAGCTGACGTGGTACGGGGCATTGTCGCCGGCCTCCATCAAGAATATCCTGACGAAGGGCTGTCCTGCTTTACCAGCAAGGTAAAGAAGATGTAGGGCCCGCTTTGAGAACCCCGAAGCCGGACTGCGGCTTCGGGGCTTTTTTTTGCCTGCATGATGATGACAGGAAAATCCACCTGGGTCATTTGAAGCGGCCCTGTGGCAAAGCTATACTTAAAGTATGAGCCTGTCCGACTACTTCCTCCTCTTTTTAATCTACAGCTTTATCGGATGGATTTGGGAGACCTTGTACTGTTCCCTGAATACCGCCCACTTTGTCAATCGAGGTTTTTTGTACGGCCCGCTCTGCCCGATTTATGGCTTTGGTGGCCTGCTGATTATGTATCTGCTGCACCCATTGGCAGAAACATGGTGGCAGCTGTTCTTGGCAGCGGCAATCGGTTGTTCCGTACTGGAATATTTTACCAGCTGGCTTTTGGAGGCAGTCTTTCACACTCGTTGGTGGGATTATTCCCGCCGTCGGTTCAACCTGCACGGAAGGATTTTTCTTGGTGGTGCCCTGTGCTTTGGCCTGATGGGAACACTTGCCGAGCATTTTGTCCAGCCCTTCCTGACACGAGTGCTGACAGGATTTCCTGAGACAAGCACTAGGATGCTGGCCACTGTCCTGCTGCTGGTGCTAATACTGGATTTACTGGCCACCCTAGGACGCTTGGTGCAGTTCACCCAGCAGATGAATCAACTGAGAGCATTCCTTGGAAAATTGCGGCAGAGGTTTGGCTCCCAGCACTGGTTTGTAGGTCATGCGCACTCTGTTGAAGAAGCCTTCCATGCGGTGCGGAGCCAGGTGTCGGCAGGAAGGCTGAGGGTGGAGCAAGCACTGCTGGATGAAATGGAGCTACTGGCAAAGAAGCAGAGGTCCATGGCGGGGCTGGCACGGAAATTTCCTTCTATGATGAGCCTCCGCTTCAAGGCAGGAGTAGAAAACCTGCACCAGCACTTGCATCGCCAGCAGCCAGAAAAGGTTTCCTGACAGCTTGCATTGAAAATGGGCAGCCTAATGGCTGCCCATTTCTTTTACCGTTCTGTCTCCGGCTCCAGGAAGACTACCACGTAGTTGCTGGGGTCAAGGTAGGTTCGGGCAAGCTGCCGCATTACCTCCGGTGTAACCATGTTGGGGATGGTTTCTGTGTCGGCAATGGTAGTGGTGGGAAAGCCACGCAGGGTGGCTGAAGCTGCCATTCGTGCCCAGTAGCTATTGGTTTTGAGGGCTGTCTCCTTGGAGCGGCGGTAGGACTCCCGTAGCTTTACTAGGTATGACTCGGCCACGAGGCTTGTCCGCAGGTGCTCGATTTCCTCAAGGATAGCATCGGTGAGCTCCTGCTCCCGCCCAGGCTGGCATCCAAAGGAGATTTCCACTATAAAGTTGCGTTGGGGCACCAGCGTCATGGTTGCCCAAACGCTCACTCCGTAGGTTCCGCTCTTGTCCTCCCGAATCAGCTCCCGCAGACGGATGTCCAGCAGGTTCTGCAGCATGGAAAGCATTTCCGACTCCTGGTAGGCTGTGGCAGCGTCCACTTGGGGCAGGTCTCCGCCAAATGCGATGAAGACCTGGCTCTGCTCCTCCAGTCCCTTGCGGACAGTGGCGGACTTGATGCCCTCCGGGAAGGATGGTTCCTGCCACAGGGCCGACTCCTTGGAATTGGTGGACGGCAGGGTCGCCAGGTAGGTGGCGGCCAGCTCCAGAAGCTGCTCTTGGTCAAAGTCTCCGGTGAAGATAAAGGTAAAGTCAGAGGCATCAGCAAAGCGCTGGCGGAAAGCCTCCTCCGACTCTGACTTGCCAAGCTTTTCCACAAGGTCCTGCGTCATAGGGGATTTGCGGATGTCGTTGCCATAGACCAGCTCGATTATCTTGTCCGAAAACACATCCTCTGGCTGGCTGCCGTGGCTTTGGGCCTGCTGCTTGGCGCTGTTCAGCACATTGGTCCAGCCTGAATCGGTAAAGTCGGCGGCTACAAACTGAAGATGCACCAGCTGCATAAAGGTTTCCAGGTCTTGCGTTGTAGTGGTTCCCGTCAGCTGCTCGGAATAGTCCCCGATGTGGGTGTACAGGGAGATATTCTTTCCGGCCAGTTTTTTTTGCAGCTCCGTGGGGGTAAAGCCGCCCATGCCGGAAAGGTCGTTGTAGGTGGTGGCGAGGGTGGCGGAGGGATAGTTTGCGTCAGAGACCAGGGAGAGCCCGCCGGTACTGACGGCATTGAACAGAATTTCGCTGTTTTTGAAGTCCGTCTTGTTCAGGAGGAGTCCGGCTCCATTGGAAAGCTTGTAGGCAAGAATGTTCGTTCCTGGCAAGGTTCCTTCTGGGGAGACTGTGCCCCGGCGGGAGGGAACCTGCACCAGCTCCCCGTCCAGGTCTCCTTCGATGTATGGTGTCAGAGCCTGTGCTGGCTTGTAGCTCTGCCACTGGGAAAGCAGCTGCTGGTCTGAAGGGAAGTCCCTGGTGCTCTCCGGGATTACTGCGAACAGGAGGGTTCCCAGATTTTTGAACCAGCTGGCGGCAACCTGATTCACTTCTTTTAGGGTGATTGCGGGAACAATCTGCTGGTAGAGCTGATACATTTCGTCCGTAGAAATCAGGATGTCTCCGGTAACGATTGAGTTTACGATGTCGTTGGCAATCTGGCTGGAGTGTATCTTGTCCTTGTTCTTCCATGCCTGCTCCGCAGAGGACAGGATGTTCTGCTTGCTACGGTCCAGCTCGCTCTGGATGGCACCGAATTTTTTGTAGCGCAGGAATTCGTCCATCAGGGTGGAAAAGCCCTTGTCAAACTGGCCGGTAAAGGGTAGCAGTCCCAGCAGGTGGAAGGCGGTGTTGTTGGTAATGTACTGGCTTGCCATGGCCGCATCCAGCCAGGGTGCGTCCGCCGACTGGCTCAGCTCGGAAAGCCTCATATTGAAGATGGAGCTTGTCATGCGGGTGACAAGGTTTTCCCGTATTTGCCTCACCGTGGTGATGGGCTGGCTTTCCACCTGCTCTAAAATCTGGACGAGCTCGTAGGGCTGCTCTGGGTCTCGCAGCACCAGCACCGCAGGCTCCGTCTGTGGTGGGACGCTAAATGTCTGTGGCTGGACAGGCTCGCTGGAGGCGGGGATGTCACCCATCACATCCTGAATCAGGGT
Source organism: uncultured Treponema sp. (assembly GCA_937876905.1). Classification (GTDB taxonomy): domain Bacteria; phylum Spirochaetota; class Spirochaetia; order Treponematales; family Treponemataceae; genus Treponema_F. The sequence goes on along the minus strand of CALEFI010000081.1, from coordinate 3,328 downwards.
CTTGATTTTTTCTGGCTCCACATCGCCCACCACCACCACGGACATGAGCTCCGGGCGGTACCATTTTTCGTAGAAGTCTACTACCCGCTGGCGTGGCACGTTCTGGATGACATCCATCTTTCCGATGGGAAGGCGATCTGCATAGCGGGAATCCTTGAGCAGAAAGGGAATTTGAGCGTCGTTAATTCTGCCGGTGAGTCCACGCCCAAGTCGCCACTCCTCCACCACGACACCCCGCTCCTTGTCCAGCTCCTCCTGGTCCAGAGTGAGGCCGCAGGCCCAGTCGTGGAACACCAGCATTCCCGTGTCCAGCATGGCCGGGTCGTCGGCGGGAACCTCCAGCATGTATACCGTCTCGTCAAAGCTGGTATAGGCGTTTACGTCGGCACCAAAGTTCATGCCGATGGTTTCAAAGTAGTCAATCAGCTCCTGGGGCTCGAAATTCTCGGAGCCGTTAAAGGCCATGTGCTCTAGAAGGTGGGCCACACCCTGCTGGTCGTCCTCTTCCATGTTGGAGCCCGCCCTGATGACCAGCCGCAGCATGATTCTGTTGGCCGGCTCTGTGTTGCGCTGGATAAAGTAGCTCATGCCGTTGTCCAGCTTGCCCGACACAATGGCCGGATCCGGTGTCAGCGGCTGCTTGTTTGCCTTAGTGTCGGCGCAGCCAGCGACAAAAATGCTTGCTGCAAGCACCGAAAGCGTAACGAAGAGACTCAAGGCCCTTCCCACATTTGTCTTTGTACGAGTCATACAATCTCCTTGATGATGAGGTTTCTTGGATAAAGTCTTTCATCGTATATTGTAATCAAAATCCAACAATTATTCCATGAGGGGCGGCATGGACTCCGCCATTGCCAAGGCAGCCCCGTTTTCACAATTTTCTGCTTTGTGCTATACTCTTCCACACGTTTCAACTTGGAGTTCCTATGTCGATTGTTGAGGGTGTTTTGCTTGGTGTGCTGCAGGGTGTAGCTGAATTCCTGCCAATTTCCAGTTCGGGGCATTTGGCCCTGGCCCAGGAATTGTTTGACTTGGATGAGGTGCCGCTGCTCTTCGATGTAATGCTGCACCTGGCAACCTTGGGGGCGGTGCTCTTGTTCTTTCGCAGGCGGATTTGGACCTTGCTGCAGGTTGCGATTCGATGGCTTGGCCGCCGCTCCCTGCCAGAGGATGCCGCCTCCCTGCGGACCATTGTGGCCCTGCTGCTGGGAACGGCCGTCACCTCAGTCTTTGCCATCACGCTTTCCGACATCATCGAGGATTATTCTGAAACAGCGGTATGCATTGGCTTTTTTATAACCGCTGGCCTGCTGATTTTTTCCGATGCAGTGGAGGAGCGCAGGCGGAAGCGGCGGCTGGAATCTGGATTGGACGAAGGGTCTTTCCGTGACGGCACCCAGGCTCAGGACTGTGGCGTGAGTCCCTTGCAGGGAATGGCAATCGGTCTTGCCCAGGGATTCGGGACATTGCCGGGAATTTCCCGTTCTGGAAGCACCATTGCGGGGGCCTTGCTGTGCGGAGTTGACCGTGAGCAGGCGGGAGAATTCTCCTTTCTCCTTTCCATCCCGGCCATTCTGGGAGCCTTTGTGCTGGAGCTGGACGATTTGGACGCAATGGGTGAGGCGGTAGGGCTGGCTCCACTGCTGGCCGGATGTCTTTCCGCCTTTGTAGCAGGAATCTTTGCCTTGGCCGTGCTGATGAAGATTGTCCGCAAGGGGAAATTGGAGTGGTTTGCCGCCTACCTGATTCCGGCAGGAATCCTGGGGCTGGTGTTTCTGTAGTCAATATTTCCCCCAATTTCTTGCCATCGTCTGCCCAAACCCTCTGGACTTTATGGGACAAAATGCCTATACTGCATTGCTCATTCTGCCTAGAAAGCAAGAGAGGTTAAAAGGATAAACTGCCGCAGAGCGGCAAACCCCACCGGTAATGGAGATTGCAATATGGTACAAACCGATTCAAAGGCTACCAACCAATTTTATGTGGCTCGCCAGGAAGCAACTGAGTCCAATGCGAGAAGCTACCCCCGAAAGTTTCCCTTCGCACTCAAAAAGGCCCAGGGAGTTTGGATGGAGGACGTGGAGGGCAACAGGTACCTCGACTGTCTCTGTGGCGCTGGAACCCTGGTTTTGGGGCACAATGATCCAGAGATAAACCAAGCCATGATAGACTTGATTTCGGAAAATGCCCCGTTGCATACTCTGGATTTGACCACGCCGGTGAAGGACGAGTTTGTCCACAGCCTCCTCAATGTTCTTCCTGCTGAATTGAAGGACAATGCAAAGCTTCAGTTCTGCAGCCCCTCTGGAACCGATGCAACGGATGCCGCCCTCAAGCTTTGCAAGACAGCTACCGGGCGTTCCTCCATCATTGCCTTTAGCGGCGGCTATCATGGCATGGGGCAGGGGCCCCTTGCCCTCACTGGAAATCTCAACGCAAAGAACAAGGTCTTTGCACTCCTTCCCGACGTGCATTTTATGCCCTTCCCCTATTCCTACCGTTGTCCCTTCGGACTAGGTGGCGAGGCTGGAGTAAAGGCCGCCTGCGCCTACTTTGAACGACTATTGAAGGATCCTGAAAGCGGCATCACCAAGCCTGCGGCCGTCATACTGGAGCCCATTCAGGGTGAGGGCGGGGTCATTCCTGCCCCGGCGGAATTTCTCCAAACAGTACGCCGTGTGACCCAGGAGCTGGACATCCCCATGATTGTGGACGAAATTCAGTGTGGAGTCGGACGCTCCGGCACCTTCTTTGCATTTGAACAGGCAGGAATTGTCCCCGACGTGATTTTGTGCTCCAAGGGAATCGGCGGCTCCCAGCCCCTTTCGGTAGTCATCTACAACAAGAAGCTTGACATCTGGACGGCTGGAGCCCACGCCGGAACCTTCCGTGGCAACCAGCTGGCTATGAAGGCCGGAACCATCGTCATCAATCGTGTCTCCAAGCCCGAATTCCTCAAGGAGGTGCAGGAAAAGGGACAGCTGCTGCTGGAGGGCCTTGTAAGGCTGAAGGAGAAGGTTTCCATTATCGGAGATGTCCGTGGCACTGGCCTGATGATTGGCTGCGAATTTGTAGACCCAAAGGGACAGAAGGATGCCATCGGTTCCCTACCGGCTTCCGGCAACATTGCGCTGCAGGTCCAGCAAAAATGCTTTGAGAACAAGTTGGTGATGGAGAAGGGCGGTCGGTACGGTTCTGTAATGCGCTGTCTTTGTGCCCTCAGCATTACTAAGGAAGAAATCAAAACCTTAATTGCAAAACTAAGCACGCAACCTTCTTATACGATTTATTCCGAAGAGCTTATGAAAGGCTTAGCACGGAAGGTGAA
>CALEFI010000080.1 GCA_937876905.1 uncultured Treponema sp. | reverse complement strand
ATACTGGACCCTGATTAATCTTTTTAAAGGAGTGTGAAATGAAAAGATTTTTAGCCTCTATTGCGGTACTTGTGGTTGGTGCGACGAGCTTTGCATCAAGTGGAAAATTCGGACTGGATTTCAGCTGGGGACTAAATATGGGCTTCCAGAACATGAATGTGAATATGTTAGGTGGTGAAGGAAAGCTCAGCAGGACAGACATGGCCTTTCCCATCGTGCGGGTAAGCTCCTACAACTTCTTCCTGCTGGACAACATGTTCGGTCTATTCGCCTCCCTCAACCTGTCTCCCGGCTTCCAGTTCGGGGACAAGGCGGAAATCGGAGGAAAAACGATTGAGGGCAGAGGATATGTCGGCAACTTCTCGGACGTTTTCTTTGGGATTGAGTTTATAGTCGGCCCCTCCTTTGGCATCGACATCAACGAGAACCTGCGCTTCCAGACGGGGCTGGGCTTCCACTACCTGTTCGAGAAGAGCATGGTAGAGGCCTTTGAGAACAAGGTGAGTGATTCGGAGATTTCGCTCTCACTCCATTCCTTCGGAATCGCACTGACTCCGCAGCTGCGCTTTTCCCCGGCAAAGAAGGCTTCATTCATCCTGGGCTGCGACTTCCTCTTTGATTTCGGCCGCTCTGGTGACACAGAATTTAAGTATCATGTATCCGGCAATGGAGAGGAGGATGTAACCTACCCCATTCCGGCAGATGCAATCGACAGCTACTTCCGCTTCGGATTTAGCCCCTATATTGGTGTCGGAATCAACTTCTAGCTAGAAAAAAACTAATCTCCAGCGAATCAAAAAGCCCCGGTGCAGAGCGTCCGGGGCTTTATTGTGGGGCTTGGCAGGATGATGGGTACTGGCGCGTTTGTTCCGCACTTTTGGTTTTTACGGGTTGTCTTTCAGTGGTTCCTGCATTACCAGATCTGCAAGGGTGAACCTGTCTACATAATCCTCTATGACCTTGTACAGGCCTTTCCAAAAGGGCAGTGTCTTGCACACGGCAAGGCGTCCGCAGGGCAAGTCGGGATTGTCCAGGCAGGCGACGGGAGCAAGGGGTCCTTCTGTGAGCCTGAGTATATCTCCCACTAGGTATTTTTCTGCGGGGCGGGCAAGCTTGTATCCGCCTTGTTGTCCCCGGGTGCTGACAAGCAGTCCATGCTTGCTCAAAAGGGAGGCAATCTGCTCCAGGTATTTTACGGAAATCTCCTGTCTGGCGGAAATGTCTTTGAGGGCGATGAACTGGTCCGAATTCTGCATGGCAAGGTCTATCATAAATCGGAGGGCATAGCGTCCCCTAGTGGATATTTTCATAGTATTCCTCTAGGAAAATATAGCAAAGAAGGTAATCATAGTCAACGTATGGAAATGCAAAGGTTACGTAAACAAGTTGTTTCCTGCTTGCTTCCTCTTGTTGTCGGTAAGCACAGATGCTGCAACCTTGAGTTTCCCTTGCTTGTGGTGTATAGTTCTGTACGGAGGATGTCATGCCGATACAAATTTTCGGGAGTGGAAAGAGTTTTGACACTAAGAAGGCCCAGCGATGGTTTGCGGAGCGGCGGATTCCGGTGCAGGTAGTGAATCTCAAGGACAAGGGAATCAGCGCCGGGGAGTTGGAGAGCATCATCGGCTGTTTGGCAAAGACCGCTGGCTCCCGAACGGCCGCTGTGGAAGCCTTAATTGACACAAAGGCCAAGGATTATGCTTCCATCGCCTATTTGGTGGATGAGGACAAGGCAGAAAAATTGCTGGAGAATCCACTGCTCCTGTGCCAGCCGATTGTCCGTAATGGAAAGACCGCAGCCACCGTGGGCTATCGGCCCGACATCTGGGAAGGATGGAAGTGAGCGCTTCTTGCTGGGGCATTGACTTCGGCAGCCTACCGAGGAGCAAAAATCGAGACGACGTGGAAAATAGGATAAAAGTACGGCTCATACCAGCGGAGTCCCAGCAGGTCGCTTAGGATGAATGGCTTTGCAATCCCGTACATCAGAATCAAGTAGGCTGCCATAATGAGGCCAAAGAGCGCCAGCTGCTTCCAGAAGGTTCGGATAATGAATCGTACCAGCTCGTTGAATCGGGGCATTTCCTTGAGGGAAGGACAATAGTTCGAGGCAACCTCTATGCCTGCGTACATGATGGCGATTTCTGAAAATTCAGAAAAAACATAGTCCTCTATGCCACGGGAGACGCTCCGTTTCCTCCAGATTGACCTGGAGACATGGATGGCGGTTCTACCGTACCGCCGTATGTCCCGAATGATTCGTATGGCACCCCATGCAAATGCACCCATGAAGAAGGCCGCCGCAGCGTAGTTCGAGGCGATGCTTCCAAAGGGCGCAAGCAAGGCCAGAAGGATTCCAATTGCATTCAAGGCCAAGGCTATCACGGCATGGAGGCCCGCACTTCGGTAGAATGCCCGCAGTTTCTGCTGGATAACCGAGCAGGCCTGCTCCACAGCGGAATACACCGCAAAGGGCATGGCCTGCTCCAGGATGACCTTGGAAAGTCCTTTAAGCCTTGCAAGGATGGTGTCTTTATAGGACTCCATGGCTGTCACCTCCACGCTTTTTCTGCAAGGATTCAATCCTCGCATACGTCCGTCACCACAAATTCTTGGGCCTTGAACGCCTTGTACTCCTCAAGGTCCCGCTTTGTAAAGCTCAGGCACAGCGCCACAATCCCTGCGTCGTCCACAAAGCCTCCGGGTAGAAAGTCAGGAAGCAAATCCACCGGGGACAGGACATACAGCAGGGTTCCCACGATGGCGGCTATGGTTCCCACGGGAATCTGCTTGTACTTTCCGGTGAAGATGTCTGCCAGCATCTTGAAATACAGCTTCACGTCGTCAATGTACTTGTTCAGGGTCTCGTTCTGCATAATCTGCTCAATCTTGGACTGGTTGTCCATCACCTTTTCAGCATCCTCCTGGGAGTAGTCCTTTTTGAATCCCTCAAAAATCTTGCTGATTTTTTCCTTCATCATTCGCTCCTTTCTATACAGTTTAACTTTGTCAATTCCAATTGACTGGATTGAATATACTGTTGTCCCTGGATTTTGTCAAGTATATTTTACCTTGACAAAAATATTTTTTTCCCATACAGTTAGCCGTATATGGCACAGGAACGCGAGTTGGAACGGGAAATCGTCATCATGCAACGTCACCTCAAGGCTCTGCGGAGGCTGGCTGGCTGGACAGCGGAGGAGCTGGGCAAAAAGCTTGGTATTACCAAGCAGGCGGTCAGCGCCCTGGAGAACAACACCAGCAGGATGAACCAGCTGCACTACCTTTCCCTAATTTATCTGTTCGAGACGGAGGCGGACCGCAGTCCCGGAAATCCGGCGCTCAATGAGGTTCTTGACCTGCTGTTTTCCGACCCGGAGTACTATGAGAGCAAGAGAGACGAGATAGACAGGAATGTTGCGGAGGTTGCTGCGGCGATAGGCGGTGGTACCAGCGAGAAGACTTCCACCTTGCTGACAAAGAGCCTCATCACTCCGCTCCTGCCCATTGCTGTGGCTGCGGTGGGAGGCGTGGTTGTGGGTATGTCCATCCCATTCTGGAAGAAGAAGATAGGAGAGCTGGGAAAGAAAAAGTAGGCCGTCCTGGTCGATTCTGTTGCCAGCTGGGGCTTGTCCTGTCCCGCTGGGATTTTTGTGTTTTTTGCATTCTCTCTCTCCACCGCCTATATTTTGGGGTATGAAGACCTCGGCGAAAATTACTGTTGCGGTGCTCTCCACCCTGCTGGTGGTGTCCATTGTGCTGATTTTTATGATTGCCCACTACACGGTGGTCTTTGTGCTGGATGCAGAGGCCGTGGGGCGGGTCTTTCCCCAGCTTCAAAGCTCCAACGACCCCTCCACGGGGAGCCCCTCACCATATCGTGAGTGGATGCTGCTGGCAGCCAAGCAGCGGACACTGTTGTCACAGGATGGCCTGCTTTTGAGCGGCTACTACATTCCGGCTGAAGCCCCTACCCATCGTTATGTGATTATTGCTCATGGCTACAAGAATTCGGCTCATTCCATGGCAACCTATGCCCATGTATATCACAATGCTGGCTGGAATGTACTGGTTCCCGACCATCGTGCCCATGGGTACAGCCAGGGACAGTATATCACTATGGGCTGGAATGAGCACCAAGATCTCATCGGTTGGGTAAACCAACTGGTGGAACAGGACAGGGAGGCACAGATTCTTCTCCACGGACTTTCCATGGGAGCGTCTACCGTCATGATGGCCACTGGGGCTTCGAATTTGCCTTCAAACGTGGTGGCTGCCATAGAGGACTGCGGATATTCGAGCGTTCCTGACGAGCTTGCCGACAAGGTTTCCCGCGGGATGGGGCTGCCTGCCTTTCCCTTAGTTTCCTTTACCTCCCTGATGGCTCGCCTTCATGCAGGTTTTTTCTTAGGCGAGGTGGACTGCATGGAGGCTGTGGCCCGTTCGGATACACCCACCCTGTTTATTCACGGGGAGGAGGACGATTTTGTTCCCTTCTGGATGCTGGATGAGGTGTATTCTGTTGCCACCTGCCCCAAGCAGCAGCTGGTGGTACCAAATGCAGCCCATGCCCAATCCCAGGCGGTTGCCCCTGAGCTTTATTGGTCCACCGTCAGCTCCTTTGTGGAGCGCTTTGTGCCCCGTGGGTAGGCTGTCTGCACCAATTGGGCTGCTTTGAATTCGGCGGAGTTTCGGGTATATTTGGACTATGAGGAAATCTGCAAAGATTGCTGTGTATGGGCTTGTGGCATTGTGCTTTGTGATGATGGTCATCCTGTTTCTGGGAGCCAGCTATATGTTCGCCTATTCCCTAGACAGCCAGTTTGAGGGTGGGGCCGATGTTGATACCGTAACTGTGGCCGACGGCGTGGCTGAAAAATGGCTGGCATCGGAGAGCCAGCGGGAGAGCATCGTCAGTCACGACGGGTTGGAGCTGGCAGGCTATTATATTGCGGCTCAAGCCCCTACCAACAGGTACGCCCTGCTGGTGCACGGCTACAAGGCTGGTCCACTGGCAATGGCCGACTATGCGCTCCATTACCACAATGGGGGCTGGAATGTGCTGGTGCCGCATCATCGTGCCCATGGAGACAGCCAGGGGCGCTACATCGGCATGGGCTATCTGGAGCACTACGACCTGCTGGGCTGGATTTCCCACATTCTCTCCATGGACGAGGATGCCCGGATTGTGCTGCACGGTGTCTCCATGGGGGCGGCCACCACCATGCTGGCAACTGGCTCTGCCAATCTGCCTGCCAAGGTGGAGGCTGCCATCGCTGACTGCGGCTACAGTACCGTCACCGAGGAGTTCACCCACCAGTTAAAGGAAATCTTTGGCCTCCCGGCCTTTCCCTTGATTCCCGTCACCTCCCTTTTGACTGAACTGAAGGCTAACTATTCCTTTGACCAGGTAGATTGCCAGGCTGCCGTAGCCCGTTCTTCTACGCCCACCCTGTTCATCCACGGAGACGGAGACGACTTTGTTCCCTTCTGGATGCTGGACGTGGTGTACGATGCCGCCTCCTGTCCCAAGGAAAAGCTGGTGGTTCCTGGTGCCGCACACGCCAAGGCACGGGAGGCTGATTCTAGGCTCTACTGGTCCACAGTGGACAGGTTTCTGGCCCGATTTGTGGAGTGAGTGGGATTCCGGCAGATTCAGAGCTTGAAAATAGGAGCTCGGTGGAGGTAGTTCTGGCCTCCCTTAATTCTTTCCCTTCTCCCCTTTTTGTTTCTGTACCCTAAGTCAAATTATCCAAAAACTTTACAGAAAATCCCATGACTGATATACTGGAGCACAGGAGCTTTTATGACAATCATCCCGGTAGTTTTGTCCGGGGGAGCGGGCACCCGACTCTGGCCCCTTTCCCGCAGCCAATTTCCCAAGCAATTTTTGTCCCTCGCCGCCCGGTACACTATGATTCAGGAAACCTTGCTGCGGCTGGAAAATATAAATGTATCCTCTCCCATTGTCATTTGCAATGAGAGCCACCGCTTTATTGTGGCGGATCAGCTGACCCAGGTAGGTGTGGAGAAGCCCTTCATCATCTTGGAGCCAGTGGGCCGCAACACTGCCCCCGCCATTGCAGCCGGTGCTTTTAAGGCTCTGCAGGTGGATGGCGATGCGGTGATGGTAGTGCTTCCCTCCGACCACGTGATTCAAAACAAGGCGGCCTTTGTGCATGGAGTGGAGCTAGCCTGCCAGACAGCTGCTGATGGCTCCCTGGTGACCTTTGGCATCAAGCCCACCGCTCCGGAGACGGGCTATGGCTACATCAAGGCCCAGGTCAGTGCCGATGCGGAGGTTTTCCCCCTGGAGCGGTTTGTGGAGAAGCCTGACCGTGCCACGGCACAAAAATATCTGGACAGCGGCGAATATTTCTGGAACAGCGGCATGTTTGTGTTCAAGGCCGCCGCCTATCTGGAGGAGCTGCGCCGCTTTGAGCCTGCCATCCACGAGAGCGTCCGAGAGGCTTATGACAAGGCGGCGGTGGACGTGGACTTCATCCGGCTGGATAGGGACTGCTTTGCCGCCAGTCCTGCCTGTTCCATTGATTATGCTGTGATGGAGCGGACGGATAGGGGCAAGGTGATTCCCCTGGATGCCGGCTGGAACGACGTGGGTGCTTGGTCTGCCCTGTGGGAGGTAAACGAAAAGGATGGAAACCAGAACGTCATCTTTGGCGATGTATTGACCCACGACACGGAGGCATCCTACATCTACAGCCAGAGTCGCTTGGTGGCTACCGTCGGACTGAGGAACGCAGTGGTGGTGGAGACAAAGGATGCTGTGCTGGTTGCTGACCGGAATCAGGTGCAGGGGGTGAAGGACATTGTGGAGGAGCTCAAGCGGCAGGAGCGGCATAGCAGCGTGGAGGAAAACCAGGTGGGCGTGCGGCCCTGGGGAAGCTACGAGTCCATAGAGCGGGGGCACCGCTACAAGGTAAAGCACATCACCGTAAAGCCGGGGGCAAAGCTCTCTGTCCAGATGCACTACCATCGGGCGGAGCATTGGATTGTGGTATCCGGCACTGCCCTGGTGCGCAACGGCGACCAGGAGCTGCTGCTGGGAGAGAACCAGTCCACCTTCATTCCCCTGGGGACGATTCATGCCTTGGAAAATCCCGGCAAGGTTCCCTTGGAGCTGATTGAGGTGCAGTCCGGCCCCTACCTGGAGGAGGACGATATCATTCGATTTGAGGACCGCTACGGCCGATGCTAAAATTTGGAGGAAATATAATGAAGAGATTTGTTTTTTTTGTGCTGATGACTTGCTGCGGCCTTTCAGCCTTTGCCGTTCCCCTGCCGGAAGGCACAGATGCCCGCATCACCGAGGTTCGTCAGAACGACGGCAAGATTGTCTATGTGCGGCTGAAGGAGGCCACGGTCTTGAATACGCCCCTAGGACCGCTGGAGGCGGTGGAAGAGGTTTTGTTCCATGAAAATGGCAGCATCAAGGAGTTCCAGCCTGCGGTCGCAGGGGAATACGGGAGTCCTGTGGGGAACCTGAGCTATACCACCAGCCCCATATCCTTCTATGAGTCGGGGGCAGTGGAGGAGATTGAGCTGGCCAAGCCCACCGACATCACTGGCTCCGTTGGCCGTATCAAGGTGGCTGCAAAGACCATCACCTTCTACGACAAGTGGATTCCTTCCTCCGTGGAGTTGGCTGAGGACTGCCAGATAAAGCTCAAGGCTGGAGTGGTTTCCGCCCGTGGTGGCTACCGGATGTTCTTCCATGAGAACGGAACCATCCAGTCCTTTACTGTCAGCAAGTCCGAGCCATTGAACTCAAGCATCGGGAAAATTTATCCTCAAGAGGGTTCTGTGATGATTCTGCATCCAAACGGAAGCCTCTCTACCGTCTCTCCAGAGGACATTTGCATGGTGACGGTGGACGAGACCCTGTATTTTACCAAGGCGCGCAGTCCCATTGCTTTCAGAAGTGGTGGGGAGGTTTTGCGCTTTTCCGCCGAGACACAGGATTTTGCCTTCGGGAAGTTCAAGTTTACTCTGGAGAACGGCTCCACTGAGATGTTTGTGTATGCTGATGGCAGCGTGTTCTTTCCCGCACCTGGCTATGTCCACCTTGCGGGGCTTGACTATCGCCGCCACTGCAACGGACTTTTTGTGGCTCCGCACCACAACCAGCTGATTTATTGGGAGGAGAGCTTCAATGACATTTCAGTGTACAATTACTCCTACAGCCCGGAAGGAAAGCTGGTGTCAAAGTCCCTGAATATGAACGTCCTTCAGTGTAATAGCGACACCATGAAGTACTTTGAGAATCCTCCTTTTACCTTTGATCAGGAGGGCAGCATCACCAGCTACCTTGGCTTTGAGAGGCGCAAGAATCCAGAGACGAATTCCTCCTACAACCATCCCGTCATTGTGCGGGTTGCGACAAGAACGACACAGCCGGAAATTATGCCGCCAAGCCCCGTGCCGAATAAACCCGAACCGCCCATCCGCCCCAGACCACGGCCACCAGCCAAGCCTGAGCCAACCATTCCCACTCCACGGCCGGTGCAGCCGCCAGTGCACGAAAGGTGACGGAGGGTGGAGCCACGACTCTAGGAGAAGTTGTTTTGCCGGAAGAATGAAGCCCCTGCTTGAGCCCCCTTGGTTTGGGGGCTTTTCTTTGGAAGTCCAGTGGCATCGGAATTCACCGGCCCTTCCCAGTCTTCCGATACCGGATAATGCCCAGAATTGAGGAGACAATGGCCACTGTCTCGTTTATTATACCGCCGATGGACAGGACAAAGACATTGTAGGCCAGGATAAAGCTACAGGAGATGACCATGGTCAGCCTGGTGTTCTGCGGGTTGGTGAGTGACAGTGCGAGGGTGTTTACCATCAGGCCGATGGCGATGAGAATTGCATGGGGGCCTTCCTCCCGCCCGAAAAAGAGGCTCAGGCCACCGATGATTGCCATCAGCAGGTAGGGATAGAACCTGTAGGAAAAAATTTTTTTGTCCCGGTTGATAAAGATGAGGTTGCGGACGAGGCAGACAAGGTTCAGCACCATTCCCGTGATGGCTCCTATGAGGGCATAGTTTAGCGTGATGGCAAGTGTCACCAGCAGGTTCATGGTGAGAATCTTCTTCTGTGTGGGCATCTGGTAGGCCACAAAGGATATTGCCACTGCAATGAGACCGAAGACTTGTCCCACAAATTCTGTTGCTGGCATTCCAAAAATCATCCTATACTCCTTTTCCCCGTCTGCGCACCACAAATTCGACGGGAATGGTGGTGTCGCAGGCTTCTACCCGTTGTCGGTACATCCTTTGGAGCCGTTCCTGGACTCGTACCGGCTGTTGTCCTTCCTTTGGCTCTACAGGAACCCAGCTTCCGTCACTATGTAGGCTGCGAGCTTGGCAGGTGTCTTCAAAGTACATCATCAGGATTCGCTTCACCTCCTTAAATACCGCTTCCTGCAGCACGGGGAACATCAGCTCAACCCGTCGCTCCATGTTGCGGGGCATCCAGTCGGCGCTGGAGAGGTAGAGCTCCTCGGAGCCGCCGTTTTGAAAGTAAAATATGCGGGAGTGCTCTAGGTAGCGGTCGATGATGCTCACCACCTGGATGTTTTCGCTCTGGCCCGGTACTCCCGGAACCAGCATACAGATTCCCCGCACATTCAGCAGCACCCGAACCCCGGCTCGGCTCGCCTCGTAGAGCTTCTGGATGATTTCCTTATGGCCGATGCTGTTCATCTTTGCCACAATGAGGCCGGGGGCACTTTCCGTTGACAGGTTGATTTCCCGCTGTATGAGCGACAGGAGCCTATCCTTCAGGGTGACGGGTGCCATTAGCATCCGCTTCATGGGCTGGATGATGGAGTAGCCGGAGACCGTGTTGAAAAACCAGGTGGCGTCGTTGGCAAATTCCTCGTTGGCGGTAAACAAGGACATGTCCACATAGAGCCTTGCTGTCCTGTCGTTATAGTTTCCGGTGGAAAGGTGGACGTAGCGGCAGATTCCCGTCTCTTCCCGCCGCACCACCAGCAGGAGCTTGCCGTGCACCTTTAGGTTCGCAATGCCTTGGAAGACGGTTGCGCCGGCCTTTTCCAGACGATCAGCCCAAGACAGGTTCTGCCTCTCGTCAAACCGCGCCTTTAGCTCCACAAAGGCAGTAACCTGCTTGCCCTTTTGGGCTGCTCGTTCCAGGGCTGCTATAATTGGAGAGACTCCGCTGGTGCGGTACAGGGTCATCTTGATGGCCAGCGTGTCCGGGTCGTCTGCTGCATCGTTGAGGAAGGACACAACTGGCTCGTAGGACTCAAAGGGCGCATGTAGTAGGACATCCCGGTGTTTGAGGATGTCCCAGAGGGGTTGGCCCCTTTCCAGCAGGGGAGGATAGTAGTGCTCCCATGGCTCGTATGAAAGGGCGGCCGCCTGCGGTAAGTCTGTCAGGTCAAGCAGGGTGGCGGGGTCTATGGGCCCCTCCACGGTGTATACGTCTTGCTCCAGAAGCTGTAGCTTTTCCTGAAGGAAGTCCTTGAGGTAGCGGGTTGTTTTGGTGCACAGCAGGCGAACGGGCAGAGATGACTGCCGCTTTTCCAGCACCGCTTCCATGGCCTCGGCCACGTCCATCTCCTCCTCGTCCACTGCAAAGTCGGCATCCCGTGTCACCTTGAACAGCATTCCCTCCACTACCCGGTAGCCTGGGAACAGCTGTGTGGCATACTCATAGATAATGTCGTCCAGCAGGGTGAACTGCACGGTGCCCTCCCCCGGTAGCCGCACAATCCGTGGAATCCCGGCGGGAATCTGGACCAATGCCACAGGAATTTCTTGGTCGGCGTGGGCGAAGGGGCTTTTGTGGCCTCCATCTTGGGCAAGTGGCTCTAGGGTAAAGATACCGTGCAGTCTAAGGTTTGTCAGGTGGGGAAAGACAGCCCCGTCGGTACGGACAGGGGTTAGCAGGGGAAAGATTTCCTGCATGAACAGGGAGTTGGTGAACTGCCGCTGTTTGGAGTCGTAGCTTTTCGGCGGGACGTATTGTATTCCCTGCTTTGCCAGCTCAGGAAGCACCTGCTCCAGCAGGGTGTCGTTTTGGAGGGCTACAATCTCATGGACTCGCCGGGAAATGCCCTCAAGCTGCTCCTCCGCTGTGAGACCCGCCAAATCCCGCTGATCGGGGGTGTGCCGTAGCTGTCTTTTGAGCCCGGCAACCCGCACCATAAAGAACTCGTCAAAGTTGGAGGACACAATGGCCAGGAATTTCAGCCGCTCCATGGGGGGCTTGTCCTTGCGTCTTGCCTCAAGCAGCACCCTCACATTGAATTCAATCCAGGAAAGTTCCCGGTTAAAGAACTGTGGTCGTTTCATAGCTATATTTCCCCCTCAAGATTCGTCACGTCAACAGCACCTTGTATCCAAAGACATCCTCAAATACATTTGCCTTTTCAGCCAGAGCCCGCTGCTCAAGGACGAGGGAGTGGACATTCTCGCACCTGATGATAAGGGTATCTGAGTGGAAATCAAGGGAAAAGTCCTGCATCTTTTGTCCGTGCCCCCTGTCCAATGCCTCGGCAATGCGGAGCAGGGCGGTAAGCTTGAGCACGGTGATGCGGCTTTCCCTGTCTTGCCGGGCAAAATGCGGCAGGTCTCGTGGCGAGGTTTTGCCCCGGTGTCCGTAGGCGATTTGGGAAATCATGTCTATTTGGTCCCGGCCCAGCCCGAAGATGTCCGAGTTGCTGATGATGTAGCTGCTGTGGAGGTGGTGGTCGTCTGTTCCTATGAATCTCCCGATGTCGTGGAGGATGGCGGCCACCTCCAAAAGGATGCGGCCCTCCTCGTTGAGTCCCAGCTCGCCCTTCAGTCCGTCGAACAGCTTGAGGGAGATGAGCCGCACGCAGTCGGCATGTCGGATGTCCAGCCGATATTTTCGGGCCAGGTTCCAAGCGGATGCGGTTATCTGGGCAAAGAAGTTTTCCTGGAGCTCCTGGTTTGGCTGCTGGAGGCCGCTGAGGATTAGCCCCTCGCGGGTGTTGGTGTCAGGAACCAGGATGGTGTCAGCCTGGGTGAACTGGATGAAGAATTTATAGGCCATAAGGGAGATGGCAAGGGTTTGGGCCTCGTTGTAGCTTATCTTGAATCGCATGACGCACTCATCGGGGGAATAGTTTTGCACCTCGTCGGCAAAGTGGTGGAACTGCTCTCTGTCTATCTTCCAAAGCTTTGCTCCGAGCTCTTCCCCGCAGTGCTTTGCGATAACCTGGGCATCCTGTCCCACGGCTACGAACTGGGTGATGTTGGAAAATTGCAGCTCCTGGTCCATGGAGCTACGCATCACCCGGATGTAGTCCTCCAGAAAACGGTAGGTGTCCTGCACCGAAGCCATGGATTTTAGCTGCTGTTCGATGATGATGGTGCCCAGCCGCAGGGTGTGGACGCCAGCAATCTGTCCCCGCGCCATAAGCATGATGTCGGTGGCACCTCCGCCTACCTCCAGGATGATGGTATCGTGCTCCTCTAAAAGGAAAAGATTTTCCTTAAAGCATTCCCGTACTGCTAGGTACATCAGTCGGTTCTGCTCGATTCCGTCAATCACCCGGACCCGGTAGCCGGTCTTTACCATGATTCTGTCCAGCACGGCATCCCGGTTCCTCGCTGTTCGCAAGGCGCTGGTAGCAAACACGAGGACAGCTTCCGGGGGAATGTGCCAGGTCTTTATCTCCTCCTGGAAGCGGTAGATGATATGAAGGCAGCTCAAAAGGGTATCCCTGGACACGGAGCCTGTGGTAAACACGTCCCGCCCCAAGGAAATGGGCAGCTCCGCCCTGTCTATGGTCTTCCAGTGGGGCTGGCCTGAGCCGTCCAGCTCAACCACCAGAAGCCGGATGCCTGTGGAGCCGATTTCGATGACCGCCTGCGTCCTAGTCATGCCTAGAGCTTGTCTATGAGCATGGAGCACTTGCCGGAGGGAATGGGCAAGGTCTTTTTTTTCTGACCCAGGATATTGATAGTAAAGTAGTAGAGCTTTTCGCTTTCCATCTGGATTTCCCATCCCCGCTGACTCTTGTTGGACAGTATGGTGATGAGGTTTCGTTTCAGGGCGAGGTTTTCTATGCCCATAATCTCCAGATTGGGGATTATCCAGTCCACCGTCTTGCGGGGCAGGCTGATGGAAAGCCCGATGACATTCTCAATCATCAAGGCAATGGTGGACAGGGCGGCATAGTGGAGATAGCGCTTTCGTGGCAGCGGACCGTTGCCCTCCATGATGGATGCGCCCTCCTTGCAGGGCTGGTAGGCCTCCCATAAATCTCCCTTGACTTCAGGATTGTTAGGGAACATGGCATCAATCATGTAATATAGATGGCGGATTGAGCACTCCCGCGCGGCATCCCATTTCTGATATTTTTCCAGTCCCTTGATGACCATAAAGTTAAACGGAGGGTAGACGCTGCCATGAAAGCCGTTCCCCTGTGGGCTGAAGTCAGGGCTGTCTGCGGAGAGGGTAGGAAAGGGATGCTCCGTCCCAAAGGTCGCCGGATTGGTGAGGTGGGCAATCAACTGGGTGGCCCGGTCCTCGTTGGGCATTTCGGCTAAAAGCGGCAGAAAGCCGGCGATGGTCTTTTGGGGCAACTGCTGCTCGTCCTTGTCTAGGTCGTGATAGAAGGAGGTCTCCCCGTTCCACATCATAGAGTTGATGCGAGTTTTGAGGGAAAAGTACTGCCGCTTGTACTGGAAGTTGATGTCCTTGTCGTTGAGGATGTCTCCCAAGGCGGCCATGTACATGGCATTTACCGCCAGAAGTACATTGAAATCCACGGGATAAAAGACGTTTGGCCGCGGGGCGCCGTACATTCCGCAGGCCTCCGCAGGAACGGAGTACAGGCCGTTGGGCTGCTTGAAGGTGCTATCAATCCAATCCATGTATTTTTGCAGGATAGGAACGATTTCCTTGATCCTGCGCTTGTTGCCCGACTTGTGGTAGAGATTGAATTCTGCCCAGGCAAAGAGGGGAACGCCCACTCCCTCTGGATTTGAGTCAGACATGACAGGGGAGTTTGTCTGGACCTCGTATTTGTGTCTGATGGCACCGTTCTTTTCCTGCTGGGCATAAAAATAGTCGATATTCTGATGCGCAGGGTAATTCCTGTTGGAGTAGACAAGGAAGAACGAGGAAAAAAGAGATTCGAGCTGATTCATCGTCCGTTCCCCATCCTGGGAGTAGATAAAATACCCGTCGGTACTGTTCTCTCCGGTTTTGGGGAGAATCCAATAGTCTTGGATCCAAGTCCATGTCTTGTCGTATATGTCTACAAAATCTTGGTCATAGAAATGAATCTTGGGAAAATCACGCTTGTTCACAGACGCTCCTATACAATCTACAGTATATCATAATATATTAAAAATTGGTACACTGGATGAATTTTTTTGTGGAGCCCCGCCCCCTTGAGGAATCGGGGCTAACGAGGGACGGTGCCGGAGTAGGAGCCTGCTCCTGTGGTCTCCGGGCTTGACTGGGCTGAAGTGGTTGGGGACGGTGAGGGCTCCGGCTCTTCGGCGGCTCCTCCGTAGTACAGCTTGACTTCCTCCCTCTGAACCTCGTGCAGGGACTTTAGGAACATGGTCTGGGTTTCCGCATTGTAGGTGTATCCAGAGGAGTTGTATGCCTCAAACCTTGGGTCAGTTCGGAACTGGATGCCATAGATGTCGATGCGGGTAAAGGGACGGATTCCGTTGATGATGGCATGATGAATCTCATCTGGGGGAAAATCCAGGGTGATGGTGGCATTTCCGGCAGCGTCCCTGACGTATGCGGCATTCTGGGCCACCGTCCAGGCCCAGATGGGCTTGCCGTTGCCTGATGTGGTGGAGTCGGCAATGATTTGGATGTGGGGGTAATAGGGATTTGCCGGTACCATAATGGGGTATAGCTCCGTCATAACATGCAGGCTGGAGGATACCTCGTTGGTGATAGAGGAATTGATAATCAGGTAGCCTGTAGACTTCATGTCCTGCCTTCCAGTATGTTGTCCATGGGCGATGAGGGACATGCCCACAGAAATGGAGTCTAGCAGGGGCAGGGCAGCCTCATGCTCCTCTAGGCGGATGGTTCCGTCCTCAATGGTGCAGGCGGCGGAGATGATTTCACTACAGGGTGGGATAAGGGGCTCCAGGATGGCTGCCAGGGCTTCGTTCAGGGCCGAGAGGCGGGTGTAGGTGTTGATGATGCCGGCTGCCTGGGAAACAGTGGGCTTGAATTCCTCCACGGAGGCAGGTATGGACAGGAGCTCTTCCACCTTTTCCCTGTTGTCCATGGTGCACAGAATCTCGGCTAGGTCCTGGACGATGAAAATATCCATGCCCTGTTGCTGGATGGCATAGTCAATCATGCTGATTCGGTTGTCGATATGGCGGACAAGGCTGGTGTTCATGGAGGCCAGCGTATTGAAGTAGGGTGCCGACAGGTAGGTGCGCCTGCTCCCTGTCTTGATGCTGGAGGGAATTCTGTCGAGAGCCTCCCGATACTGTCGGTTTTCGGCCATGGCTGCGATGTAGGCCACCACCAACTGCTCTGTGGCACTTTCGGAAATGGACTGGGAGGCCAGCTGGATAAAGTCGTCCTTGAACTTGCTGAGGGTCTCTAGGTAGGTCGTTTCTGCGGCCAGGGGCAGGGCGATGGCCATGGAGAACTCAAAGGAATTGGGCGAGTCCAGGGTGCTATAGGTTGCCAGCTGCTCCCTGCCGCTCATAACCAGGCGCTGGTCTGTAATCTGATGGGCCGTGGCTTCGTACTGCTGTGTCTTTGAGCTGATGACAATCCTTCTTGCATCTTGCTCTGTAACAAGATAACCGCTGGCAGGTTTATATGGTATAGAGACATCCGAAACATTCTCCGGGAGTATGGCTTCAACTGACAGAAAATCGCTGGAGTCGTCTGGATTTACGGAGAACCGCACGGCGACATCCTGCTGAAAGAACAGTGTGAAGTTGAGCGGACTTGACTCCTGCCAGCTGAGAAGGCTTACGGGTAGCTGCCTGCCATCCAGCGTGGTGATGATGACGGGGTTCTGCTCGTCGGCAAGGAGGCTCAGTCCCTTGTAGGTTGACTGAAAGGTGTTTTTTAGAATACGCTGGTTAGCGTCGGACTGAGTTTCTACTAGGTGTAGGCGCAATCCTGAGAATGTTTGGGATATGGCAGTTTCGCTTCTAAATTGGAGGAGAAAAATGCCGAGAATAATAACGCTGTAGAGGACGGTGAGTCCGAGAAACCTTCGGATAGGATGCTTAATCATTTGTAGCAGTTTAGCCAATGATGACGACAAAATCAACTATCCTTGGGAAAAAATGGAGTCTGTATGAGAAAACTATCTACCCTGTCTGTGATGGTTTGGGCAAGCCTGGCGGGCCTTTGTTCTATATTATTCTTTGCGTGCGCCTCCACGCCAGAGTCTGACTCGGAGGAACTGCGGGAGGAAGCTCCTGTAGTCAGGGAGGAGGAGCCGGAGGTCTTTACCACGGTGAATTTCGCCCAGAGGCTTCAGCGGATTCTTCAGGAGGGAACCATAGAAGAGGCATTGGCCTCATTCCAAAACCTTCCCCCGGAATATGAGAACGACCTGGAGATGCAGCTGCTTTACGCCTCCCTGCTGGTTTCGGCGGGACGGCTTGAGGAGGCTTCCACACTGACGGACAAGCTTTTGGCAGCCCATCCGGGAAACACCGATGTGCTGACACTTTCCATGATGCTAGCAAAGGCATCCGGGGACACTGCCGCAAAGAACGCCAAGCTCAAGGAGCTGCTGAAGGCCGATCCGAACAACAGCGACGCTAATGTGGCCTTGGCGGAGGACCAGATGCTGCGGCGGAACTACAAGCTTGCTGGGCAGTATTACCGAAAGGGACTGGAGGGCGATCCCAATCACATTGACGCCCTGTCAGGCTACGGGCAGGCGCTGTATTATACGGGGGACGACAAGGCATCTCGCAACGCCTTTAAGAAGATTCTGGAGCAGGACCCGGACAACAGCATTGCCTATTCCTTTTTGGGCAAGCTGGATGCCGTGGACGAAAACTACTATTCTGCCACAAAAAACATCGAAAAGGCCATAGCCATAGACGACGACATCTTTGACTACTGGATGGATTACGGACAGTACCTGCGGTACCAAGGAAAATTCAAGGAGGCTGAGGATGCATGGGTTACGGCAAAGGATTTGCGTCCCGACTATTTCCTAGGCTATGCGTATTTGGCAGGCCTGTACGACGAGCAGGACCGCTTTGACGAGGCTCTCTCGATGTATCGCAAGGTGATTGAGTACAATCCGCAATATTATTTCGCCTACGAGTCTGTGGGTATGTTGGCCTGGCACGAAAAGAACTATGCAGAGTCCCGAAAGTCCTTTGAAAAGGCATTCCAGGCTCATGCTGACAATGTGTCCTACCCGCTGATGATTGCGGCCACCTACCTCAAGGAGGGCAAAACAAAGGAGTGCAAGAGCTTCCTTTCCAATGCTCTGAGAAATCGTTCTGCCGACAGCCTGGAATACATGATGCTGCGCCTGTATTACGATGCCCTTGGGGACCAGCGGGTGGTGCAGAAGATTTCCAACGAGAACAACAGGAATCTGAGAGGCAAGATGATGTACTATATGGGCCTTTTCTACGATATTTATGGTAACGACGTTCAGGCAAAAAAATATTATACTGACGTGCTTGCCCTCAACAGTCCCATGTTCTTTGAGTATCGGCTTGCGGAATGGGCTGTGGATGAAAGCATGAGATAAAGGTCGGCAGGTGCATTGATGAGTCAGACGGAACGGCGCCTGTCCTTGCAGGGGCGGGAGATTATCCTCTTGGGGACGGCCCACATTTCTCAGGAGAGCATTGTCCAGGTGACAAGGGCCATCAGGGAGGAAAAGCCAGACTGCGTGGCCATCGAGCTTGACGAGCAGCGCTACGCCTCCATGAAGAATCCCGATGCGTGGAAAAATTTGGACATCGTCAAGGTGCTCAAGGGTGGACAGGGGTTCGTGCTGATGGCCAACCTGATGCTGTCCTCCTTTCAGCGGAGGATGGGGGCCGACGTGGGGGTAAAGCCAGGCGAGGAGATGAAGGCTGCCATCGCCGTGGCTGAGGAGCTGGACATTCCCGCCGTCATGGTGGACCGGCCCATCCAGATGACCCTCAAGCGAGCCTGGGCTATGAATTCCCTGTGGGGAAAGTGCAAGCTGCTGGCATTGCTCCTTTCTAGCTCCTTTGAAAGGTCCGAGATTTCCGCCGAGGAGATTGAGCGGCTCAAAAACGAGAGCGAGATGGACTCCATGATGAATGAGATTGCCGAGTACCTGCCGGCGGTAAAGGCCGTCCTCATTGACGAGCGAGACCGCTATCTGGCCAGCCACATCTGGGAGGCAAGGGTAAACGGAGCACCTGCAAGGAAGACCGTCGCCGTGCTGGGGGCGGGCCATCTGCCGGGTGTGGTTCGGCACTTGGAGGCACTGGCTGATGGCTCGGTTTCTCCCGACACTACCGACATCTCCCAGCTGCCCCCTGCAGGAATTGGCAGCAAGCTTGCGGGGCTGTTCTTTCCCGTTCTGATTGTGGGACTCATTGTGGCTGGATTCTTTACCGGCGGTGCGAAGGCTTCCCTGGATTTGATGGTGCAGTGGATTTTGTGGAATGGCTCCCTGGCTGCATTGGGGGCCTTGCTAGCTGGTGGCCACATCCTTACCGTGGTGGCAGGTTTTGTGGGTGCCCCGCTGGCCACACTAAATCCTGTGGTGGCGGTGGGCTTGTTCACCGGCTTGACGCAAGCATGGATTAGTAAGCCTAAGGTAGAGGACATGGAGCGTCTTTCCGACGATGCCACCTCCATAAAAGGCTTCTATAAAAATAGGATTTTGCGGGTGCTGCTGGTATTTTTCCTCTCGTCCATAGGTGGTGTTATTGGTAACGTGATTGCGGTGCCTTCCCTTGTGGCAACCATAGCACGGTAGCTTGGAGGTGTCAGTTATGGAAAGAGTTGTTCTGTTTGCAGGAAAGGAATACCCAGACGGCCGTGACTTTGCCCTTGCTGCGACAAATCATAATCGAACCGCCCTCATCACTGTCTCTGCCATGCCGGGGAATCTTGACAAGGGACGCATTTCCGAGGATTTGTATCCTGTTCTCTGGAACAGGAGTACCTCCCTGTCCGCACGTGCGCTGCTCCTTCAGGCTGAAAATATCTGCGGAAAGCTCCAAGAGGCAGTGGTGATTTTCGACACAAGCTGGTGTTCGGCGGCATTTCCCGACATGACCCCGGAAACCTGCTCCAAGGCCGTTGATGCCCTGGTAGCAAGCTACGCCTATCTTGTGACAGAGCTCTTGTCCCGATTTAAAAAATGTGGAGAAGGAACCTTGGTTTTTGTCATCAAAAAGTCCCAGACTGGTGAGCCTGAAGGCGGCTTTAGCAAGCCGGTAAGCGTGCTGGCTGGCATGGCGGAGGGTGCCTTCAAGGGCTTGGGGGAGTCCATAGTCACCACGCATGGTCATGACAGCTCCTTGAGGATAGCGCTTGTTACAGCGGACTATGGCACGGCAGACTCCCACTTTGCCAACTGGCTCTTTGAGGTTCTGGATGCTCCCAACAGCGTTGTTGGAAAGGTTGACTTGAAGAAGGGGCCGCAGTGGTTCAAGATGGGGGCAAAAACTGGAAAGACAGGATTCTTCCATAAGAAATAGGAGGGCTTATGGATGCCTTTTTTTCTGACCTTGCTGGAACCGCCTTGCCCTGGGAGACTTGTGTTACACGAATTCTCTTAAGCTTTTTTGCCGGCTGCATTATGGGCTTGGAGCGGAAATTTAGGATGCGTTTTGTGGGAATTCGCACTCTGGTTTTGATTTGTGTTTCCTCCTGCGTCATTATGCTGCTCTCCATCTATCTGGCCCAAGTCTTGTTTGACGGGAGCGGAGATCCCGCCCGTCTGGCAGCGCAAGTGGTGTCTGGAATCGGTTTTCTGGGAGGAGGAGCCATCCTCCGTGAGGGATTTAATGTAAAGGGGCTTACCTCCGCCGCTATCATCTGGACGGCGGCCGCCCTTGGTCTGACCATTGGTGCCGGCTTTCTGCTGCCCGCCTTTGTAGCCCTGTTGATTTCCCTTATCACCTTGGTGCTGATTGAGCTGCTGGAGGAGCGTTTTTTCCCGGCGGAGGACCTAAAGATTTTATTCTTGACCTGCGCCGCCACCGCCCCGGAGCCGAAGGCCCTCAAGCGAATAGCCTCAAGGTTTGGTGTGGTTGTTACCAGCTTGAACAGCGCCAGCAGCTGTGACAATAGCCTGCTGGAGGTAAGCTATGAGGTTCGTATTACAAAATACGTGGACTTTCAGTCCTTGGCTGCCCAACTCCGAAAGGATTTTAGCATTGTGGATATAGAGCTCCGGTAAGAGCGGTTTTGGGCAACAACCGAGAATTCATCTTATGGCAGATATATTGACAAATTCCGCTATTTCTGATAGGCTGATTAAGCATTTTTCTGGAGCGGTGGCCGAGTGGTTTAAGGCGGCGGTCTTGAAAACCGTTGTGCTGCAAGGTACCGGGGGTTCGAATCCCCCCTGCTCCGGCTTCTCTTTTGGGGATGCGAGCAAGGAAGCGTGGTAGAGCGGTAATACAACGGATTGCTAATCCGTCGGTTCTTCACAGGCCGGGCAGGTTCGACTCCTGTCGCTTCCGTTACGAGAGACTATAGCTCAGCTGGATAGAGCGTCAGATTGCGGATCTGAAGGCCGGTGGTTCGAATCCACTTAGTCTCATAAGGCTTTTGCCTATTTTATTGGAAAGATGCGAGAGCGGTCGAATCGGGCGGTCTCGAAAACCGTTGAGCCGCAAGGCTCCGGGGGTTCGAATCCCCCTCTTTCCGTTAAGGGAGAGGACGTGGTTCTTTGACCAGGGTGAGGAATCCGTTTCTTTCTTATAAATTTCTTTTTTTTGGAAAGATGTCCGAGTGGTCGATGGTGCAGTCTTGGAAAGGCTGTGTACCGAAAGGTACCGGGGGTTCGAATCCCCCTCTTTCCGTTTATCCCGAATAAGAATGTTTCCAGACTCTTTAGATGAGTCCAGGTGCTATGCAAGGAGTCGCTGTCCAACCCCGTCAGGTTCGGAAGAAAGCAGCGGCAGACGGATGATTCCTGTGCCGTAGATTACCTGGGCTCTTCCAAGGAGTCTTTTTTTTTGTCCCGTTTATTGGTCTTGACCGCTCCTTCCACTTCTTCTATGATTGTATCTGTAAAATCAAGGAGAATCCATGACCTACCAAGAAATCCTCGAATCAGCACGCAACCAGATGGGGCCACATTGCAAGGCATGCAATGTGTGCAACGGCATCGTCTGCAAGAACGCCATACCCGGCCCCGGTGCAAAGGGCTCTGGCACGGGCTTTATCCGCAACTACCAGAAGTGGCAGGAGTTCTGCGTCAACATGGACACCATCTGTGAGAACAAGCCAGTGGACACCAGCTGCACTATCTTTGGTAAGAAGCTGGTGATTCCGGTGATGGCCGCACCGGTGGGAGCCATGCAGCTCCACTACGGAGACAAATACACCGACCTCCAGTACAACGACATCTTGGTATCGGCCTGTGCCCAGGCGGGTATCGCCGCCTTCACTGGTGACGGAACCAATCCTGCCATTGTGGAGGCTGCCGCCGAAGCCCTCAAGAAAAACAATGGCTGTGGAATCCCCACCATCAAGCCTTGGAACATCGAAGTCATCAGACAAAAATTTGACCTCGTGACATCTGCCAATCCTCTGGCCATTGCCATGGACATAGATGGAGCCGGCCTCCCCTTCCTCAAAAACCTCACCCCGCCTGCCGGAAGTAAGACTGTCCAGGAGCTCAAGGAGATTGCCGCCCTTACAGATAAACCCTTCATCCTCAAGGGAATTATGACAGTGGCTGGTGCTAAAAAGGCTCTGGAGGCAGGAGCCTCTGCCATCGTTGTGTCCAACCACGGGGGACGTGTCCAGGATCATTGCCCCGCTACCGCAGAGGTGCTTCCTGCTATAGCTCAGGCAGTGGGTGACAAGATGACCATTCTTGTAGACGGGGGAATCCGCACCGGAGTTGACGTGTTTAAGGCCCTGGCATTGGGTGCGCACTGTGTACTCATCGGTCGCAACTTCGTCAATATGATTTATGGTGGCGGGGCCGAGGGTGTGCAGGTTTACGTGGACAAGCTCAAGGCCGAGCTGGAGGACACCATGACAATGTGCGGTGCACACAGTCTAGCAGAAATCACCCGCGACATGGTTTCCAAGTTTTAGCAAGGCTTCATTCCCAGTCCGTTCCATCTCGGTTTGGAGGGGCTGGGAATATTTGTTTGTTCTGGCTTGCTTTATTCACCAAACAGTATTATACTGGACTGACACTATGGTTAATATTTTGCCAGTTGCCAGCGGAAAGGGCGGCGTGGGCAAGAGTGCCGTGTCAGTGAATCTGGCTATCAGCCTCGCCCAGAAAGGAAAGAAAGTCATACTCTGCGACTTCGACTTTGGAGGCGCAAATCTCCACACCCTGCTTGGTCTCAAGAATAATCAGGCTGGAATGGGGAATTTTATCCATCGGCAGCTGTCGTCCCTAGACTCATTGCTGCAGGAAACCGGCATGGAAAACCTCCAGTTCATTGCGGGGGACTGTCTCTTTCCCGGCACTGCCAATATGGACTTCTTTATGAAGAAGAAAATCATGAAGGACTTGGCTCAGCTTCCCGCCGACTACATTATCTTGGACCTAGGTGGCGGCAGTAACTACAATATTTTAGACTTTTTCCTGCTTACCTATAATCCCCTGATGGTAACAACTCCTGAAATCACCGCCATTATGAATGCCTACTCCTTCCTGAAGGGGGCTGTGTTCCGGTTCTTTACCCACCAGTTTGCCAACAAAAGCCCTGAGCGTGCCTGCATCCAGGAATTCATCAAGTCCGTGGCGACAGGGACAGAGAGCTCCTTTACCGCCTTGATGGAAAGCCTTTGCCAGCAGTTCCCAGATACGGGCATTCCCGCCTGCCAAGAGCTAGCAAGGCTGAATCCTCATGTCATTTTGAATATGGGGAGTAGTTCCCAAGACTTGGAGATGGGCCGTCGTCTCCGCTCTCTGGTGAATTCCAAGCTGGCGGTCAGGATGGACTTCATCGGCTTTGTGCCAATGGACCACATTGTCCCCATGGCTGTTGCCCGCCGTGCGCCTGCGATAATCCTTGGGCCGGAAAGTGCCTTTTCCGCCGCCATCAGCAAGACTGCGGATAGGGTTGTTTCCTATGAATACGGACTAAACGACAGTCTTTCCATAGACGACGCTGACCTGGAACTCTTAAAATCAGAATATATGCCCATGGAGCAGTAACTAGGAACCGACTATGAATTTACAGCACCTTTCAAGCCAAATACAATCTCAGAGCAAGACAATCGAGGAGGTTTTTCTAGACTTCTCCACGGAATTTCCCCAGCTTCTGGATTCTGGGAAGGCTTCCTCCCTGGATGACCTGCTGGAGACACTCCAGACCTTAGAGAATGAGAACACCCTTTCCTCCCGCACAGAGAACAGCCACTTTCATGATTACGAGGAAAAGTACTCCGATTTGTTCAAAAGTCTCAACGAGAAGATTCAGAATCTCAGCCAAATCAACAGCGACATTTCCCACATCAAGAACGACAGCGAGGAGATGGAGCTCATTGCGCTGAATGCCATGGTGGTTTCCATTAAATCAGGGGACAAGGGACGGGCCTTCTCCAAGATTACTGAGAACCTACAGCAGCTTTCCACCAGCATGATTGGCCTTTCAGCCCGGCTTTCCAGTGAGGAGGGGGTTCTCATCAACAATGTGAACAACCTGAAGGAGCTTTTCCAGGAAATCACCTCCTGCCAAAAGAAGATTTCCGAAATCAGCACCGCCGAGATGAACAGGATTTCCAGCTGCATCACCCGCTCGTCAACCCCGCTGCAGGAGATGAAGCAGCTCTCGCAGTCGGTCTATCCTCAGATTCAGGCCGCCATGGAGGGACTTCAGCTCCAGGACATCATCAAGCAGGCGTTTGACCATGTGGTCATGTGCTTTGATCAATTCATGGATGAGGAGTTAATCTCCAGCAATGAGGAGAAGCTGGACACCATCGCATTCAACATATCCCTGTCAGAGATTGCTCAGGACGTGCTGAACGATATTGGTGGCCACCTCCAGCGTGCCTCCGAAATTTTCAGCCAAAAATGGGAGCTGGTGGAGAGTATTCTGGACCAGACAGATGAGCGGCGCTCCGACTACGTGCACAACTTTTCTCATACCGCAAGCTCCTCTGGCGGCCTGTCCATAGTCGCCCAGCTGGAATCCGCCACGGAGGGCTTCCAGGAGCTGTTGAAGCATTTTGCCCAGTTTCAGGGCATCCAGAAGAAGGTTGTTACTGTCTGCCGCAACATCATAGACCGGGCGCACGGCATGTACGATGTTTTTGCCAACCTGCGCCCCGTCATCAGCAGGCTTCAGCACGTCCGCATCCTCCAGCAAATTGAGGTGTCGAAGAACGATGCTGTGATGGCGGTCAAGGATTTGGTGACTGACATGGACAACCTGATTATGGACTCGTCCAATGCCTTGGATGCCATGCAGATAACGATTGAAACCTTCATAGCGGAGGTCAGCGACATGATTTCTATTTTTACCAGCACCATGGCCGAGGATAACGCCAAGATGACGGAGGTTCGCACGGAGAAGGTAGCCTTCTTCAACACCTTGCAGACCATCCAGGAGCGAATCTACTCTCTGATGCAGCATTTTACCGTCTATCCGCCGGAGTTCAAGCAGCAATGCGACCATGTGAATGGGATGCTGGGACAGCTTCATTCCATTCAGGCCGATTTTGACAGGATGAAGGACCAGCTTTCTGCCGAGGTTCGGCGGCTTTCAGACAAAAAGACCCAGTTTATGCATACCATGCATCTTCACAACTATGAGATTAAGGACGACAAGTTCAAGGAATTGATAAAGAAGTTTACCATCACGGCCCACAAGGAGGCCGCCGGTAAAATCGCTGGTTTTGAGGTTGAGGCAGGCTCTGCGCCGGGCGACGTCACCTTTTTTTAGAAGGGCCATGAACAGATATTTTGATTCACAGTTTAACAAGCATATCGTTACGATTTATCCTGGGGAATACCACTGCGGAGGTGGGGAGGAGTACATTTCGACAGTGCTGGGCTCCTGCATTAGCGTGGCCCTGCATGACCGTGCTATCAAGTTTGGCGGCCTGAACCACTTTATGCTGGCCTATGACCAGAGCAGCAGCAAGGAGAATGACATCCTTGCTGGCAGGTTCGGCGAGTATGCTATGGAGCTCCTAATCAACACGATGCTCAAGCATGGTGCAACAAAAAAGAATCTGACCGCAAAGGTCTTTGGGGGCAGCAATGTGCTGGGCTCCAACGAGTCGAAGACCCCCTTGGTTGGTGCTGCAAACATACGGTTTGTGTTCGACTACCTTGAGCGGGAGCAGATTCCGGTAATATCGTCCAATACTGGTGGGGATAGGCCCAGAAAGATTTTTTATGATCCCAAGTCATCAAAAATCTGGCTCAAGCATATCCGCAAGACGGTCAGGGAAGAGGAGTTCCTCAAGAAGAGGGAATCGGAATATGTGCACCAAGTGCAGGAGAAGAAGGAACATGCCGGCGACATCGTGTGGTTTTAGCGGATCCGCCGGCAGAACCTGGGGGCAGGATTTATACCGTGGACACCTCCGCCTCGATAGCGTGGAAAATTTTCTCCAGGTCCAAGATGAGGACAAAGGTGTTGTCCAGCTTTCCAACGGCCTTCACAAAGTCGCTGCGGGCCGGCGTCGTTCCAAAGGAAACGCTGTCGCTGTGAACCAGCTCAAGCTTTGTTACCACGTCAACGCTGTCGGCAATCACTCCGACGGTCATGGGCTGGTCACGGTTCTCGGAAATTTCGGTGATGACAATTTCGGTGTCGGAGAGGTCATTGGAAACCTCAAATCCGAAGAGGATTCTCAGGTCAATCACTGTAATGACGGAGCCACGGTTGTTCATAACGCCCTTCATGTAGGGCAGGGCCTTGGGAACCTTGGTGATGGTTTCATATTCAAGAATTTCCTTGACCTTGGTCACCTCGATGGCGTACTTGCCACCGGCCAGCATAAAAGTAAAGTACTGCTCGTCGGATATAATTTGGTTTTCCATGGTAATGATTATACATCATCTTTCCGATGATAGTAAAGGTAAAAACCCTCAATATATATAAGTTTACTGGAGGTACAGATGGCAGATGAAACGACAAGGCCTACCACAACAGTGATATGGGACGACACCATATCCATCGAAAATGCCCAAAAGAAGCGACAGGAGCTGCTGAAGGCATTCAACTCCAGCGATGTGGTTTTGCTAGATATATCGGCTATTGAGGATCTCGATATTTCCGCGGTACAGCTGATTATCGCCTCCCAGAAGGAGGCTTTTTCCCGGAAAAAGGAATTCAAGATTGTAGGAGAGATTCCCAGCAACTTCATAGACTTTTTCTGCCGCATAGGGATACCCATAGACAACCTCACGACAGGCGAGGAGTTGTCATCTGAAGTCATTGAAACCATCGCAGGAGACGCAAATGCTTGACCAAATCAATGAGGTGTTTTTTGAGGAGGCGAACGAGCTTCTGGAGTCCTTGGAGGGCTACCTTCTCTCATTGGAGGAAAATCCCTCCGACAAGGAGATAATTTCCGCAGTCTTCCGCATCATGCACACCATCAAGGGGTCCTCTGGAATGTTCGGCTTTGATGCCATCTCCTCCTTTACCCACGAGGTTGAGAGTGCCTTTGATACGGTTCGCAACGGCACAGCCCCCGTTACCCCGGAGCTTATCAAGCTCACCCTCCAATCGCGGGATCACATTCTGGACATGCTGGGTGGTAACGTCTCGGAGGAAATCTCGTCCAAGCTCATCAATGACTTTAAAAACTTGATGGCTCCGTATAAGAACGCTCCGGCTCCGCAGCAAGCCCCTTCGGAGGGGGCGGCTCAGCAAAAGGCAAGGTCTGCCTCCGATGCCGTCCCCATTATGAAGACCACCATATCCTCCTCTAAGACGGATGAGGATTCCAAGCCAATGTCAACATGGAGGGTGTCCTTTACCCCCTCCCCTTCCATACTCTGCAACGGAACCCGCCCCTCGCTGATGATTAAGGAGCTCACCGAAATGGGAGATGCCACCGTCATCCTCTTTACGAAGGGCGTCCCCGCACTCTCGCAGATAGAGCCCACCACCTGCTACCTGGCCTGGGACATCATCCTGACAACTGACCAAAGCCAGCAGGATATTCAGGACGTGTTCATCTTCCTAGACGAAACCTCCATCATTAAGGTTGACGCCATCGATGTTTCTGAAGACCTCACCCACAAGCTGGGAGAGATTCTTGTCAGCCGAAAGCATATCTCCCAGGAAGCGCTGGAGGAATTCCTTTCCGAGCGAAAGCCCATCGGCCAGCAGCTGATGGAAAAGGACCTCATCTCCTCCGAGTCCCTGCATTCGGCCCTGGCAGAGCAGGAGCATATCAAGGCGGTGGCAAAGCCCAAGGAAAAGCCTGCGGCAAGCCCCACGCCCCAGACAACCGCCCAGCAGAGCATCCGTGTCAGCTCCGACAAGCTTGACCAGCTGATTGACTTGGTGGGAGAGCTTGTGACCTTTAACGCCCGTCTAGGGCAGCACGCTCAGATGGCGAACAACCCCACCCTGCTGATGCTCAGCGAGCAGAGTGAGCGGCTCATCATCGCTCTGCGGAACAATGCCATGGATATGCGTATGCTTCCCATCGGCACCATCTTTACCCGATTCCGCCGCCTGGTGCATGACCTTTCTGCCGACATGCACAAGAACATCGAACTGGTGACGGAGGGGGCTGAAACAGAGCTGGACAAGACCGTCATCGAAAAGCTCAATGACCCCCTCATCCACATGATTCGCAACTCCGTGGATCACGGAATTGAAACTAAGGAGGAGCGGATTGCCAAGGGAAAGAATCCCCAGGGGACCGTCAAGCTCATTGCTCAGCACGCTGGAGCCTTTGTCCTCATCATCATCTCCGACGATGGTGCCGGCCTGAACAAGGACAAGATTTACCAGAAGGCCATCGACAAGGGCTTGGTGGCTCCCGGTGTAGATGTCTCCGACAGCGACATCTACAACATGATTTTCCTACCCGGCTTTTCCACCGCAGACAAGGTTTCGTCCGTCTCTGGGCGTGGTGTTGGCATGGACGTAGTAAAGAAGGACATTACCGCCCTCAACGGAACTGTGACAATTGAGTCCCGCCCCGGCGAGGGAACGGACTTTATTCTGAAAATTCCGCTGACGCTGGCCATCATCGAGGGAATGCTGGTGCAGATTGGTGCCAGCACCTTTGTGATTCCCCTGTCCAACATCCAGGAGTGTATGGAATTCAAGCCGGAGCGTGGTGACGATGGCAAGGTTTGCTCCCACATCACTGCTCGTGGTGAGTTCCTGCCCTACATCAATCTGCGGGAATGGTTCGAGATTGACGACCCCATGCCTGCAAGCCAGCAGGTTGTCATCGTGAATGACCAGGACTCCAGTCTTGGCCTTGTGGTGGACAAGGTTATCGGGAACAATCAGACCGTCATCAAGCCCTTGGGGGACCTGTACAAGAATGCCGAGGGGCTTTCCGGTGCCACCGTTTTGGGTGACGGCTCCGTAGCCCTCATTCTGGACGTGTTCAAGCTGTCTAACGTAGTAAAGCGGACAGAAGCCACCGTATAGGGAAGCTACCATGAGTTCAGTATCAGCACAACAAAAGACCTTATCGGAAGCCGAATTCAAGAAGATTGCCGCCTACATCGAGAAGAACGTGGGAATCAAGATGCCGCCGGAGAAGCGGATGATGATGCAGTCTCGTCTGGCCTCCCGCCTCAAGGCACTGCATCTTGACTCCTACAAGGCATATATTGATTATGTTTTTTCTGGCAAGGACGCGGACAATCATGAGCTCATCATGATGATTGACGCCATGACCACCAATTTGACCGAATTCTTCCGGGAGCCGCAGCATTTTGACTACATGCGCAGCGCCGCTCTGCCGGGCTATGCCGCCCAGAAGCTGAACAAAATCAAGATTTGGTCTGCTGGTTGTTCCACCGGTCAGGAGCCTTACACCCTTTCCATGGTGATGTCTGAGTACATCAAGCAGAATCCTCTGGGCTCTATTCGGGACTTTTCTGTTTTGGCAACGGACATTTCCACCAAGGTGCTGGACAAGGCCGCCTCTGCCGTGTATCCCATGGATGCGGTGAAGGGCGTTCCCCAGCAGATTATGCACCAGTATTTTCTGAGGGGAAAGAATCCGGCAAATCCCGTAGTGCGCCTCAAGCAGGACATCCGCAGTCACGTGAATTTTATGCGGCTCAACTTTATGGACGAGGAGTACGGTTTCCGTGACACCTTCCAAATCATCTTTTGCCGGAATGTCCTCATCTATTTTGACAAGGCCAACCAAGAAAAGGTAATCCGCCAGTTCCTGCGGTATCTGGAGCCCAACGGCTACCTGTTCCTTGGTCACTCAGAAACAATTTTTGGGATGGACCTACCCTTCAAGACAGTAGCCCCAACCGTTTTCCAGCGTATTTGATTGTAGACTCAGGAGGAATATATGAGCATCAAAGTATTGATTATTGACGATTCCGCCGTAGTCCGTGAGACTATGACCCAGATTTTAAGCTCCGACCCAGAAATCGAGGTGATGGGTACTGCCTCTGACCCTGTTTTTGCCATCAAGAAGATTCAGGCGGAGCGCCCCGACGTCATTACCCTCGATGTTGAGATGCCACGTATGGACGGCCTTTCCTTCCTGAAGAAAATCAACAGCTTGGCCCACCCCATTCCCGTTGTCATTTGTTCCTCCAAGGTGGAGGCGGGTAGTGACAACGCCTTCAAAGCCCTGGAATACGGTGCTGCCGAGCTCATCCTCAAGCCCAAGATGGGCACCAAGGTCTTTTTGCAGGAGTCCCAAATCCGCATTTGTGATGCGGTGAAGTCCGCCTACTGCAGCAAGAACAAGATTCGCAAGCTCATCAGCTCCAAGCTGCCCCTGTCCGACGTGCAGCCAAAGCTCACTGCCGATGCCGTGCTGGACAAGGCATCTCCCCACATGTCCCTGGAAACTACAGAAAAAATTATCGCTGTGGGAGCCAGCACAGGTGGAACTGAGGCCCTGGCCACCTTCCTGCAGATGATGCCCATCGACTCTCCCGGCATGGTCATTGTGCAGCACATGCCAGAGCACTTTACCAAGTCCTTTGCCGAGCGATTGAACCGCTTGTGTCAGGTGACGGTAAAAGAAGCGGAGGACAACGACACCGTGGTACGCGGCCGTGTTCTCATTGCCCCCGGCAACAAGCACACCCTCATCAAACGAAGTGGCGCCCGCTACTACGTGGAGGTAAAGGACGGCCCGTTGGTTTCCCGCCACCGTCCCTCCGTTGATGTGCTGTTCCGCTCGGCCTCACGCTATGCGGGCAAGAATTGCGTCGGTGTTATCATGACGGGGATGGGCGACGACGGGGCCAAGGGAATGAAGGAGATGCACGACACGGGAGCCTGGACCATCGCCCAGGACGAGGCCAGCTGCATTGTTTATGGAATGCCCCACGAAGCGGTAAAGGCGGGAGGTGTGGATGAGAGCGTATCCCTCAAGAACATTGCAGAGGCCGTGCTGAAGGCCACCGGACAGCGGCGGTAGGCCAAAGGTGTCACGACGGTCTGTTGTTTTTCCGATGGATTCGTGATATACTAGAAAGAAATATAGGAGGATTTATGGCTTCAAGAAAGATTCTTGCGGTTGATGATTCGGTTTCCATAAGAAAAAGTATCTCTTTTATCCTGGGACAGGAGAATTACGAGGTGGTGGAGGCCGAAAATGGAGCCGATGGCCTGGACAAGGCAAAGGGAGAGAAATTCGGCCTCATCATCACCGATATTAACATGCCGATTATGGACGGCATCCAGTTCATCAAGGAGTTGAGGAACACTGCGGAGCACAAGTTTACTCCTATTATCGTATTGACAACGGAAAACCAGGACTCGAAGATGCAGGAGGGCAAGGCCGCAGGCGCTACTGGCTGGATTGTAAAGCCCTTTTCGTCGGACAAACTCATCGCTGTAGTAAAGAAAATCATCGGCTAGGAGGATGTCATGGGAACACAGTACTTGACTTTTACATTACACGACACGCTTTATGCGGTAGAAGTCCTTCAGGTACGGGAAGTCCTTGAATACATCCCTCCCCAGGAGTTGCCCTGCCCTGACCCAGTCATTGCAGGTCTGATTCGTTCCCGTGGCCAAAGCATTTCCGTCATCAACCTGCGGCATAAGTTTGGCTTCCAGGATGCGGAGCCGACAAAGGACACCAGAATCATTGTGCTGGAGGTTCCCAGCGACTCTGCCTTTTGCAACGAACAGGGGCAGATGGTCTTTGGCGCCAT
Source organism: uncultured Treponema sp. (assembly GCA_937876905.1). GTDB lineage: Bacteria > Spirochaetota > Spirochaetia > Treponematales > Treponemataceae > Treponema_F. The sequence goes on along the minus strand of CALEFI010000080.1, from coordinate 5,871 downwards.
TGCGGACTCCGTGAACGAGGTTCTTGATTTGGATGCCAATGCAGAGGAGCATACGCCGGAGGTTGGCCACAGCATCGCTGCTGAATTCATTAGTGGAATTGGCAGTGTGGACGGAAAATTCATCATCATTCTGAACATGGACAAGGTTCTCAGTTTTGAAGAACTTGAGAAGATTGCACCCACAGAAGAGCATTTTGTTACGGAGGAAGCATGAGCCGACAGTTTTTGTCCTTTGTCCTTGACGGGGCCTTGTATGCCGTTGAGGTTGCCCAGGTTCAAGAGGTCTTGGAATACACCCAGCCGGTTCGCCTGCCCTGTACCATCGAGTATGTGGAAGGGCTCATCAGCTCCAGGGAGCAGGGCATTTCTGTAGTGAATCTCCGCAAGAAATTCGATTTGGCGACAGTGGAGCCGACCAAGAAAACTCGCATCATCATTCTCGAAATTGCCCACACAGAGAATGATGAGACGCACATCATCACCTTTGGCGCCATTGCCGACAGCGTGGAGGAAGTCATCGACCTGGAGGAGAGCACCATTGAGCCGGCCCCCAAGTTCGGTAACAACATCTCCGGTGAATATATCCGTGGAATCGGCAAGAAGGACAACAGGTTTATCATCATCCTAGACATAGACAAGGTTTTTTCTGCGGAAGAAATTCTTGCGCTCAAGGCTGCCATCAAGTAACTGTTCCCCGGAGTTTCTTCCAAGGAGGTGCCGCTGAAAGTGTATGCCAGACAAGACAAGAATAGCCCCCTATCTATTCACTGTTGAAATAGACGGGATAGCGACGGTCCACTTCCGCAAATGCTGTGGACTGGAGGCAGAGACTGAAGTCATAGAGATTGAGGAAGGTGGTGGCGGTGTCCATCGTTTTAAAGGGAGAACACGATTTCCTAACCTTGTTCTGGAACAGGGGATTTGTGATAATGACGAGCTACTTAAATGGTTTAGGAACTGGTTAGAGGGCAAGACAGAGCGGAAGAGCGGCTCTGTGGTGTTGTACGACCTTGAATACAATGAAATACAGCGGTGGAATTTTTTCCGTTCGCCCGCTTGCTGATATGGGTAAAGATATAATAGACACTAATATAACTTTCATCTGGGATTACGAGAGTCATGTGTACAAAAAACAGGAAATAGATTGGAGTGAGATGTAGTGATTTTCATATCAGAGTGAAAGCTGGGAGACTTGTAACTACACCTACGACGGGAAGGTAGAAAATAATGATACTGGACTGGTTTAAGAAACATATTCTAAAACTGTCAGTGATATATTTTGTCATATTGATTTATGTCATTATAGAATTAAAACTCAGTTTTACTGAAACATTAGAATATCTAAGTATTTCAATTTTCACTTCGTTTATATTCATACCATTAAATTATTTCAATTACAGGTTTTTAAAAAGTAACAAAAATAAACTATTAGGTAGAGAGTATATTGAAGACGCAAAACTTGAATATGCACTGATTGTCATGCATTTTGTTATTTTTTTATCTCTGTTCACAGATGTAATCAGCTCCGATGCCCTATTTCTTGATATCTCATGCATCATTACGAATGTTCTTTGTGCAAGAAAATTCAAAGTAAATGGTAGTATATTCAAGCAACCTTGAGGCTACCCATCACCCCACCGGCAGGAAGGGCGAGCTGCTATATGGTGGACGACTAACCATTATGAAACTTTTACGCAGTTGGAGTAGCAGATGAGGCGGAAAATTTGTTTTAATGGAACTGTTGAAGAATTTATTTTGGAAAAACAGTTCTCATTCTCAGATGCATACACAGCCTTATTACAAGGTGAAAGAATGAAAACATTGAATGGTATGTATGATGAATTGGAAATTCTATTACAGCTTCCAAACTATTTCGGTAGGAATTGGAATGCCCTTGATGAGTGCTTGACGGATTTCAGTTGGTTGCCACAAGAACGAATCATTGTGGTTATTAGTGAATTTGAAAAAGTGCTGACCAACTTTGAATTTGACCCACAATACCGTGAAAGTGAATTGGAGAATTTGTTGGAGAGTTTCCAGAGTGCAGTAGAAGAATCTGAGGGAAAACTTCTTGTCTATATTCAAGAAGATGGAGATCTTTTTCAGTTGGAAACTGATTAAAAAGAAGCAGGAATCGTAAGAGAGTTAAAACCTAATAACCCCAAAGCCATCAAAAGAGGTGAAAAGCAAGTCCAACAATATGTTGAAGAATTACAGAGAATTAAACCTGATAAAGAATGGAAGGGTGTTGTTGATACATGTGATAGATAGAGGAACATCCTTGATGGTAAAAGATAAGAAGTATGGAAATTCTGCATTTTTTACATTGTGTCAGGAAATATTTAAAGTACGAACTGTTGAGGGATTGCATTTTTTAGAGACTTGTTTCGAGCGTATACAAGAATATGATACATGTAACAAATCTGGATACAGCATTAGAATGCTTATAAATGAAAGAGGAACCGACAAGCTAAAGCAGATGATGGAGAGCAGAATATGAAACAAAGTATGAATATGGGTGGCTCAATTGCCTCAAAGAACATTTTAGAAAAGCATGGTAGAATTAAGTGGTGCTTTAGAGAAGAAGGTGTCAATGCAATTGACAATGGATGGAGATTCTTATCTGAAGTGGATACAGATGATTATCTACAAGATGCTTCAAATATGGTTGTATGTGATTGGGGAACACTTTTTGAAATTGAACCCGCAATTGCTCCTATATTTAATATGCCTGTTGGAACAGATTTAACGTTAGTGTATGAGAATGGGTGTAAATATTTTATTTTTACTGAAACTGGAGAAAAATGTATATTTTAGATTTATTCTGAATGATGCCTAGACTGAACAAAACAGAACATCTTGAGAGCCATGGAGTCAATTACAGGAACATGACAGAAGGTCCTTTGCTGAATAGGAGTGTAGAGTGACAATGAATAGAAAAAAACTCGTTGATTCATTCAAAAGATATGAACACTGGTCTCGCAAGGAGACTGAGAATGGAACCCTGTTAATTGGAAATCCCCATAAGGATAAGCCATATTGGTGGTTGATAAAAATATTTTCTCCCATTTCTAAAGAAGAGTTAAATAGACTAAAGGATGAATTACATATTCCAGATATATATTCTTATTTCCTTTTAGAATATTGTAATGGTTTAGACTTATTTCTTGGCACTTTATCTCTTTTTGGATATAGAAGAAATATGATTCGTACACCTTCACAAGTAATCCAACAACCATTTAATGTAGCAACAATCAATTTAAATGAATGTCCTAAAAACAGCAAGCAGAATTATTTTTACTTTGGCTCTTATAACTGGGATGGCTCACTTATTTACATGGACACAAAGGATAATTGTATTTATTTGTGTCACCGATATGATTCAACTCCAATCTTTAAATGGAATTCATTCAAGAGTTTTTTAGATACTGAAGTTCCAAGAATCTGTTCATTGTTTGATGATAATGGGGAGGAGATAAATCCCGACTGCTCAACACTGCCTATATAGCGATAAAGTTACGGAGTAAACGCCCTCATCAGCCTTGGCCGTGGAGATGTAGCTGGAGCAACCTTTTCTGCTACTTCCATGCTACCAATTGTAGGTGATGCCATCGGCAGGGCGGGAAGGTGGTACGGGCTGCCGCCAAGCACGGGGATGAAGTTCTGGAAGTGGCTGGGAAACAGGCTACCGAAGGTTCTAGCAACGGAAACTAATCAATATTTATTATAATTTCGGTATCAATATTTATTATAATTTATAGAAGGAGTGTTGAGCCATGATACAAAGAGAAATCGCAGTGTATGACAAAAAAACTGAGAAATTGAAGTTTTCGATTCCCTTAGCAATTCCTGATGAAATACTGTTCAGCTATTATAAGGAATGCACGAAGGAAGATCCCTGCTTATATTATTGTTATGACATATACGAGGGTGATGTGCCATTTTACAAAGCATACGTACCGAAAGATTTTGAATTTGACTTTGAGAAAGATGATTACCAATTAGAATGTTGTGCTGTGTGATGGCAATGAGAAGGGCGATAGAATCTTTTTATAGAAAAGCCTTGGCCGTGGTGATGTAGCCGGAGCAACCCTTTCTGCATCAACCCTTATGTTAAGGGGAAAAATAGGGGAACTGAACGAATTGTCATGGGGGATGATGGTTCTGTTTGGTATACGAACGACCATTATTTTACATTTACTAAAATTGAATAAAAGCGGAGAGCATTGATGTACAAAGAGCTCATCAGTTGGTTGAAACAGCAAGGCATTGAATTTGAAGCAGGGCTTACGGACAATGAAATAAGCAAAGTCCAGACCATTTATGAAATCCTATTCCCTGAAAGTTTCAGATTTTTCCTAATGGAAGGATTGCCAGTATCAAGAGGCTTCTATAATTGGAGAAATACTGAACAGACTAATATTGAATTCATAAAAAGAATGATAGCAATGCCAATTGACACTATCGGTGCGATTGCCATGGAGATTTGTTGGTGTCATGATTGGGGAAAAGAACCCCAGAATGTAATGGATACTGAAAAAACGATAAGAAAAAAATTGAATGAAGCCCCAAAGCTATTACCAGTCTACGGGCATAGATATATGCCCATGTTGTCAGGAACTCAAGTACCGGTAATATCTGTACATGGTACAGATATTATTTACTATGGAGAGAGCTTAAGCGATTATTTTTATATTGAATTCGGTACAAAAAAACAGGAGGAGATAGATTTTGATAGTATTAGACCTATTCCATTTTGGTCTGATATAATGTGAGAGTACAAATAGGCTTCTACGATTAGGGATTTGCATAACATTATCCCTGATACTGCAACCCTTTCTGCCGCCTCCATGCTCCCAATTGTAGGTGATGCAATTGTCGGATGTATCTTTCTTGGTGTTGTTTTAATATTTGAAGGAATAAATTATGCTCAAGATCAAAGTTTATCTAGTTCGTTAGCAAAAATAAATTCTGCGTCAGCTTCTGTTGTGGCAGGTGCTCCAGCTCCTATGCCCCCAGATGATCCAGATAGTAAAGGGACACGTGTTAGTTCTAAAACTTTATATAACAAAAAAGGAATTCATATAGATGTAGAAAATCCTGGGCACAGACCAGGACAGATTCATGTACAACAAGGAAACTCAAAATATTTATATGATGTTGGAAAAAAAGCTTTTGTTAATAAGGCAGGTGAATTGGCTCCAAAGCCTTATCAAAAGTTGTTAGAAGATCCGAAAGTAATAAAGGCAATAGCCAAAGGATTGGAAATATTGGGGTACTAATATGTTTAATTTTGATTATTTAATTACTTTTCAATTCATAATTTTCCCGAAATTTTATACAGTAAAAGACAATGAGAATAATGAATATGTATTTTTAAAAACAGAAGCAGAAAGAATTAATTCATTGAATTTAGTTAAAGATAAAACACAATTAGAGGGGTATGAAAATCATTTTCATCTTTTTGGAAAAATAAGAAAACGCTATCAAAAGAAAGTTGAAGTTGTTACAAACCTAATTTTACAAAACCTTATTAAAGAGTTAAGGCAAAATTTTCCAAATAAAAAATTCCGTGTCTATTTGGATTGTGATTTTTCAGATCATGTAATAATTAGATTTCATCAATATTGGGAAGATGAACATCCATATTATAATCCTGATGAATTTCCTTCAATTACTGAATTTAAAATTGAATAGTTGAAAATTATTTTTCACGGATATTGTCGATTTACCCAAAAGTTTTTGTTGCAATTTTGAAAAAAATGAATTCCCACAAATACAAATTGACGGGGGACGGGAGAAATTCCCCTGTTTTCCCCGAATTTTGCTAGCCAAACACCAGCTTTTCGAGTAGAATGGAGGTACATCACT
>CALEFI010000079.1 GCA_937876905.1 uncultured Treponema sp. | reverse complement strand
GCACGGGAGCCTCCGGGCCTGTGGGGGCCTGTCACTCCGTATGGAAGACGATGCCGGGCACCCTGTCCACAAACTCGTGGAGGATGGTGCGGGAGAGGCCCTCGGGGAGGCTCACCGGGGGGACAAAGCCGGTGGCGGCGACACGGGAGGAGGTAAAGTAGGTGTTCTGGCAGAACTTCTTCACCCGGATGGAGCTGACGGGGAGCCTCCTCCGTAAAATCAATGCCAAAAGGTCAAAGCACAGGCCGCCAAAATACGCCACGAGATAGGGCCAGTGGAACAACCGGGTCTTGGGTCTGCCCAAAGCCCGGTACACATCCAGCACCAGGCCGTTCATGTCGTAGGCGGGCTGGTCGCAGTAATTGTACAGGTACTCCTGCTGCGGCGGGCTTCCCTCCGTCCCCTGAAAGGCAGGCAGCTCCTGCTCCACACAATGCTGGATGAAGGCGGCCACATTCTCCACATAGTTCATGGACTTGCGGTTTGTGCCCCTGCCCACCATGGGGAACCTGCCGCCGGCAATCTGGCGCAGCAGGTTGTAGACGTTGCCCCGGTTCCCCTCGCCAAAGATGACGGTGGGACGGATGATGACAACCCTGTTTTGGGAGTCGGCTTTGAGCCACTGGCGGTACTCCTCCTCCGCAAGCCATTTGGTGCGGCCATAGTCGTTGAAGTAGTTGATTTCCCCTGACTCGTCGGTGCCCGCAGGGGCAAAGCCGTAGACGGCCACGGAGCTGGTAAAGACAATCCGAGTGATGCCCAGCTTGGAGCAGACTTGGCACAGGTTGCGGGAGCCGGTTACGTTCACCTGGTCATAGAGGGACTTAGGACTCACGTCGTCCCGGTGCTCGGCGGCAAGGTTTATCACAAGGTCGCTTCCAGCCAGCTCCCGCTCCAGGGCGGAGATGTCACGGATGTCGCAGTGCACGTGGAGCGACGGGTGCACCTGGCTTGGCCGCCTGTCGGCAATCTTTACTGTGTGGCCACAAGCCAAAAGACGAGTAGTTAGGCGGGAGCCGACAAAGCCGGAGCCGCCGATTATGGTGATGTTCATGGGGATTTCCTTTGCATGAAAAAAATCTGGGGTTTACTTTGAGAATTTCAGCAGGCCCTTCACCGAATAATGGAGGAAACAGGAAAATGCCTTTAGAAACGGCAGCTTGAGCTCATTTTTATATAAATTCCATGTCCACTGAAGGGAGCGGAGCTTCCCGCCAGAGACAGAGCCGCCGGACTCCCGGTAAATCGCCTCCACCGTATTGGTGTTTATGGCAAAAAAACCCTTCGACAGAATCCCAAGCCACATGAGATAGTCCTCATGGTGCGTTTCCTTCTGCAGCACCTTCCCGACCACGGCGGTATCATAGGTTCCCGTAAGATTTCCGATACAGTTGCCATTCAAGAGCCTGTCATAGGAAACGAAGGTGGGGGCATGTATACTGTCAACATGGAACACACCCATTTCGTCCATCTTCCCATAATGTGAAAAAACCACCGCCACATTCCTTGTGGAGAACAAGGGAAGCTGGCGGGCCAACTTGGTGGACAACCACTCGTCGTCACAGTCAAGGAAGGCAATGTAGCGGCCACGGGCAGCCTCAATTCCGACATTACGAGGGGTAGCAGGAAAGCCTGTTGGCCTTTCATTCCTCAGCAAGATGACACGAGGGTCTTCCTGTGCGAATTGCCGGACGATTTCTGCCGACTTGTCCGTTGACCTGTCATCGACAACAACCAACTCCCAATCAGAGAACGTCTGCCTTTGCACGGACCGAATCGCATCGGCAATGGTCTTCGCCCCGTTGCGGCAGGGCATGATGATGGAGACGGCGGGGGAATACGACAACATAGAAACTCCGAAACATATCTTGGACGGGCGGGATCAGCCAGGACCGTCCTCCTGGAATCATGTGGTGCAGCAAGGCAAGGCGCTTGGGGAGGGGCCTCCGGCATGAGACCTGGAGACTGGGGGGTCATTTCCTGGTCAATCCAAGCAGCTCCTTCCTGCCCCTGTTCATTAAGGACAAGGACTGCAAGACCGTGTATGGCCTTAGCTTGCTCCTGTACTTGATTGCAAACCTGATGATGTATGGAAGGAACAACAGCCTGCTCATTGAATAGTACACGGCGCCCCTTGTGCGAATGAACAGCCCGTCGTTGAAGCCTGTGAACCAGGAGGACTCCGTCTCGTTCCGGCCGAGTATCTTGTCCTTGCAATAAAAAATATTCAGCCTTTTTCTGTAGCAGTCCGCAAGAAAAACATTCTCTTCGCCCGAGTTGAAATATCCGGAACCAGCTCCAAACAATTCGTTAAAACACAATCCCTTAGCCCTGACTGACTCCGGCTTGAATGTGGCTTGCATTGACACGAAGCCCGACAGGGAAAAAAAGCTGCATCTTGAGCTTTGGTGAGGGAATGTCTTGGCATAGTCGTCCATATTGAACAGAACAACATCAGCTTTGCTATTGCTGCAGTAATAATCCAATATTTTTTTGTCAAACTCATCATAATAATATAAATCATCATCACCAATAGCAACGACATCCGCCCCGGCATTACGCAGGGCCATGTTGCGGCTTTTGCTCAAGCCCCGTTCTCTAGTAAAGATGATTCTCAGCCGTCGCCCAGTGTTTTCCTCATAATAGTCCTCCACGTCACACTGGTTGACGACAAGGCAGTCACAATGGATGTTCATTACATCTAGCATTGATTTCACTTGCTCTTTCGTTTTATGCATTGTAGAAATGGCAATTTCAAATGTCATTCGATACTCCTGCGCTCCATGGCGTGGAAATCAACTTTTTGCCGGGCGGCAGTCCTTAGCCTTGAATCCTGTGGGAATAAGCCGCAGACAACCATTCCTTGAAGCCAAATTCGCATCTTTGGCTGTCTTGAGTCGCCTTCCACAAGATTTCCCTAGAAATCGATTCCCGTGGTCCTATAGTTCTGGCCCTTGGCTAGCATCCCCCAAGCGTCTCGCCCGGTTCCCCATTCAATGGACTCCGCAAGCCTGCGCTTGGAAGTCACCCGGTAAACCGGCATTCTCCAGTAAAATCATCCTTTGATTTTGTTCCATATTTTTAATGCAAAGCCCTTCAACCCATTATCCCGTATCTGCCACATGCAAAAGGCCGGAAGGGACAAAAAAGCGCCTATTTTTGTTCCAAATCGATCAATCAGTTTTCTCCTGGCTGCAACAAATGTCTGCTGGTCTGGGCTTGTCCAGCTCCCTGCGAAATGGTGGATCGCATAGGAGAACTCTTTTTTCGTTATCTCACCAGTAAAATAGGATTTGCAGGTAAAGAAATATCGATTCTTTATGGATAATTCAGGATATTGCCTTATGTACTGAATCATTATCTTTGGAAGGGGAAGCATATCAAAACTACCATCGTCTTTCACAAAGCCCCTGTTCTCGTAATACTCCAAACAGTTCCTTATCACAACATTATGTTTGGACGCCCCAAAACATCCTGCCTCGATTCCGCCCTCATAATCATCTTCGTATGCCAACAGCAAATCAGAATCTAATAAGTCATCGAAGTTCCTCAGAACCTCAATATCCATATCCATATATATACCTCCATGATTATACACAGCAAATAAGCGGATATAATCGGCGGCAAATGCGTATTTCTTGTTATCAAAGGCTTGACTGACCCATAGCGATGAGGTTTTATCAAAACGCTCAAAATTCCATAGCATAAACTCATAATCAGGAAGCTTTTCTTTCCATGTTTTCATGTATTTTTGCAGCAGTTCTGGAACAGGGTCATCGCTTAGCCAGCAATAGTGAATGATCTTGGGTATCATGGTATTTTCCTTTTATTTCTTCAAATTCTTAATAGCTTCCAAATATTTCAAACCATCTTCATTGTCAGGCTCAAGGAACGCACCCTCACCCCATTCATTCCATGCTGTGAAAAATATATATTCTTTTTCATTGTGTTTAGATATGTCAATCAATTTCTGCATATATCTTTCAAATATTTCAGCACTCTTGCCAATCACACACTTTCCATATTCCCCCCTGCGAGGAGAATCATCATAATCTACAAAAGCACCATATAAGTATTTCTTTTCATTAAATTTTTTAGCTTGGTATATAATTCTTTTCCAAATACGTTCATAATAATAGATAATAGGCCTTTTTCTCTTTTTATTCAGCATTTTTATTCTATCAATCACCCTCAAAGGAAAAGCACATCTTTCCCACGCAGCAAAATGTGGTTGATAGAAATAGGTAAAATCTGATATATCATTATCCACTACATCACTATAATGCGCAATAAAACAGATTCCACCAAATCCAAAGGCTCTAGCATATTCATTCCAAAATTCCGACATTTTTGAAAGCTTTTCTTTTTGATAATAATTACAGTACAGGAACACAGGCTTGTTATCAATTTTAATATATCTTCCATCTAGGAAAAAAGGTAAAAGATAATCAAAATGCTTCTTCCAACCTTCTTCGTTTTCGTAATCAAATTCAATCAAAATTTTCTTTTCTTTCTTAGAAATCTGCCCATCTATAACAGGTGCCCATGCGTTTCCCTCTTGAGCAGCCCAAGTACGTTTCCAAGGTTCATTATCCCATGCAAAACAAAAATTGATATCTAATACTTTGTTTTTTAGAAAATTTTCTGCAGGAGTTTGTAATAGGTGTTTACTAGATGAAAACCAATAATGATAAAAACAGAACCCGTCAATCCCATATTCTTTTGCAAGTTTTACTTGCCACTCCAAAGTTTCCATTTCTGATAGGTCGTAATAATTATCATTCAAAGGAACTTTTGGCTGTTTTGCCTCTTTAAAAAATTGTTTTGCAGATTTTACGGTTGTCCAATCCGTAAATCCATCACCCCAAAACTCGTTGTTTTCAGGTATTTCATGATATTGAGGGAGATACATTGCTATCAATTTTACTTTATCCATACAACTTACACTCCTAGTTTCTCTAAAACTTCTGCAGACAAGTCCCCATACACCATATCTATATTCTCCCGTGTAAAGCTGTCCAAAAGTGAAACCAAATCTACAGCGGCAAGCCTGTTACGCAACCGCTCATCAAACCTATATTTAATCACCCTCGCAGGATTTCCTCCCACAATGGCATAGGGCGGCACATCCTTTGTGACAACGGCACCGGCAGCCACCACTGCACCCTGCCCTATTGTCACTCCAGAACAAATTACCGCATTTGTCCCAATCCAAACATCATCACCCACAACGATGTCCCCCTTAGAGCCTGCCTCGCGGGGAAAGCCGAAGCACATGACCTTAAATGGATAGGTGGAGATGCTGTGCAACTGATGCTCACTCCCTAAAAGAAACCAAACTCCTGGGGCAATGGAACAGTATGATCCTATCCTCAGCCTCTCGTCATTGGGGCTGTATTCACTAACATTTAGAATACCGTAGGTTTTCTTGCCGACGGTTATCTTCGTCATGTCACAAAGGTCTTTGACAAAGGTCCCATTGTGCCGGTTGAGCCTTCGCCATTTTCTGCGAAAAAGGTGGAGCTTGAGATAATAAACTGGAGACATGTCATAGTCCTTGCTAAACTTAAAAATAAAGAAACTGAACCTGGGCTACTTTCTCAAAGTTTTCATTATGTAACCCTCTCGCTCATATTCTGTAATTGGCGTATATATGAGCTGTCCATATCAATATTTGTATATACACGATGTATTTTGCATTGCACTTTATTCACGAGCCATCCCTTGACAAAAAGAGCCTTATATATTTGACCTGTGATTCCACGATTACGCACCGCAACAATTTTTTTGAACTGCTTTTTCAAGCTATCGTCATTGTTCAATCTTTGTATGATTATTCTATCCGTTGCGTCCCAATCATCAGCCAACTTATCTTGCCAAGAACTATCTTGAGCGGTAGAAATTCCTGTTCCATACTCATACAATAAGGCATCGGAATTGTAGTAGGCCATTGAGCGCCTGTCTGCTGCCATGACTCTAAAAACATTGTCTTCCGCATAAATTACCTCATCTTCTATCAGAACAAGATATTCGCTCAGAACGGAATTTTTGACCAAAGCACTTGCACCCAAGGCAATATCATCAAAAATCAAGTAATTATAAAACCAATTCCCGTAAAAATAATTTTCAATTACTTGGGGATTACGCCTACACTTGATTGCCTGAAAACTTCCATTCTCTGCGAGGGAATAGTAAATCGCATTACATACAGAAAAATCCGCTTTATTTTTCCTTAAAAAATCAAGCCAATCAAACAGAGCATTTTCTCCATATAAATAATCTCCTGGGCTAATTGTTTTTACATATTCACCCCTGCATTCCGCAATCCCATTTATGACATTCTTTACTATACCCTGATTTTCTTGTGAAAGACATATAACATAATCTTCAAAATTATGCATTCTAAAAAAATCAGTTATTATTGTATAAGGAAACTCTGCTGAACCGTCGTCACATATCACAACCTGCATTTTCACCTTCTTCTGAACGAGTGACGACGAAATCGTCATCAACAATTGACCAAGGTCAGGGTTATAGGTACAGATCAGGACACTTACTTCATACCCCCCCCCCCTATAACATTTAATCTCCTCATCGTTTTCATAACTACCTTCCTTATATAATAACCGAAGTATTCGAAAACCAAGCTCAAGTTTTTCTTGTTTGCTATGGCATTTTCAAAATCTTGTCTATTAAATCTATACCTATAGCCATGCAAAAAATCGGCCACATCAACTGCCTCATTATACACATCAAAACATGTTCGGTTGCTCTGTATAATGTTACTTACCTGCGCATTAAAAACATCTCCCGATATAACGCTTCCTTCCAGCAACATCTCTCGCTCCCTTAGATAGGCATCATCCTTCAGGAGTTTGTTTGTATCTTGAATCAACTCATCTACCGAGTCGTATTCAATTTCTCTGAGTTTCTGCTCGATTAATATTCCGCTCGCATCTTGATTGTGTTTTAAAGTCAATGGAATTTTTCCAGCTATGGCAGCATACTGCGTCATCAATCCGCCAATCATGGGATATGTATTTAGATAGAGGGTTATATGTTGCATCAGTTGGAAAAGATCCTTCCTCTCATTTATGTGAAACACTCGTCTTGGATTATTTGACTCCAACTCTTCCAAGTACTTCTTACCGCCAAAGCCTGCATAAAGAAACACCACGTCAGGATTGAACTTCAAAATAGCATCAACAATACTGTAATATGTCTTTTTCTCATCTATCGTTTTATATAGAGAACCACCACTAAACAGTATTTTCCTCCCTTGAGGCTCAAAGGGAAAGCCTTGGAATTCAATATCCTTATTAATGATAGGATAATAGGGGAGCTTAATGATTTTACTTTGTGGAATTCCCCTAAATTGAGATGAAATGAAAGCACCGTAATCTCTGAATTCAATATAAAAATCGAAGGCATTTGACCCAAGCCAAAAGGCATGGTCTGTCAAATTAATTTGGTATCGAGTTGTCTTGCCCATCAATTGGTGTGACAAGGCAATTCCAGTACTATCATCAGGCGTTGTATACCAAAATATTTTTGATGGTTCATATTTAAGAACGAGACTTTGCAGTTCGCAAAGTTTTGTCAGATAATTTTTCTCAACAAAATATTTTTTTTCAATGTTCTTATAAGCACTTATAACCTTGTCAATCTCCGGTTGTTTCCCCTTTGCTTGCTTCGTAGTGATGTAAACAATCCTTTTTCCAGACACTCCCAAGGCTTTGATATAAATCAAGGCCAACCCCCTTGTGTCAAGTCCAAAGTTATCATAAAAAACAACAGGACCTGCTCCACAACCTTTGAACCTCTTCACTTCTGGGGAAAGGGTTTTTTCCGCAATCTCAAGAACAGCCTGCTCAAGAAAAGTGTCTGTAAAATTCTGATTCCAAAGGTAAAGCAATTCACTACAAACAGCGATAGCCGCCAATCCTTTTTCATAATCTTTTCTTGTCAGCGCTTCTTTGACAATTTTCTTGCATTTTTCATATTCACGGCTCACGTATAATTCATTATACTGTATTACGTCAAACATATCACACCCCGACAATAGTTGCACATCCATATATGCCCTTGATATATAGCGCTGTCCAGAGTCTGGGCAATATATTTCTCCTGGTTATAGGTGATCACCACCACGGAGAAAGTCAGCCCCTGCACCGTACCGCCCCTATGACTTTGCGCAGAATACCGCAAAACTCTTGCTCCCTCAGCAAGGCAAGTGAAAGCGAATAAATCACAGCTCCAGAAAAGACTACGAGGAACAGGGTGAGTAAATTGGCATCAAAACATTTGTCAATCAAGACCACGCCAGTCCCCATAACGACAGACGAAACGATATACTTCCAGGAGGCCAGGATTTGCCTGGACGCGCCGAAATTATACATTCTCCCGATTAAAAACCCATTGATATAGAAATAGATGAAGGCTGTCACCGCCCTGCCAATCACAACTGCCTTCAAGCTGACCGGAAACGTGACCATCATGGTCAGCAGGATTAAGGGAATCTTTACCAGATCTATCCTCAGAAACAGGTCTGAGCGGCCTATCGCATTCAGGACATTCATGTTCAAGATGCTCAATGGGGTAAAAATATATGCCGCCGACAGCCAGAGCAGCAAGTCGGCGGCTGGCAGCCATTTCTCGCCCAACAAAACGGCGATGATGGGCTCGGACAGGCATGCCAGCCCTGTCATTGCAGGAAAGACAACCAACGCCGTAAGTCGGATCAACCTTCTCAGGGTACTGACAAGCTCCTGGACATCGTCCTGCAGCGAGGCCATCAGAGGAAACGTGGTATTGTTCAGGACACTCGCAATGGCTCCCGCAGTCAGCTCAGGAAACTGCTGCGCCCTTGTAAAAAAGCCCAGGCTGGCAGGAGCATAATATTTGCCGATGAGCAGGTTATTCACGTTGGTGATGGTGGTGGACAGCAGGCCGGAGGCAAGCAGCTTCGCTCCAAAGCCGAACAGCCTTCCAAACGACTCCCGGGAGAAGCCCGTTCTAGGCATCCAGCGGCCGAAAATCCAGTAGAGCGAGGAGGAAGAAAGCGCCCTCGCCATTGCCTGAACCACCAAGGCCCATGGGCCCCATCCTTTGTGAGCAGATATTATTGCGACAACCCCAGAAAGGAGGGTGGAGGCAAAATTTATCAATGCAATGCCCTGGAAGTCGACGGCTATCTGCAACCGTGCACTTTGTACGACGGCAAGGGAATTCGGTATGACCACCAAAAACAAGACCCGCTGCAATCCAACAAGCTCAGGAGCCTTATAGAAGGAGGCAATGAGAGGAGCCAAGAAAAACAAGGCTCCGTAGAGAATGCAGCTAACAGCGACATTAAAAATCAACGTCGTGGAGAAATCCGTCTCCGTCCTGTCCTGCCTTTGTATCAATGCCCTGGAAAACCCGCTGTCAATGAACACGTTTGAAAAGGTCAGGAAAACAGTCAGCATTCCTATAGTGCCGTAATCATGGGGAGTTAGCAATCGAGCAAGAATTATATTTAATACAAAACCGACAACCTGAACTGATATTTTTTCAATGAGGTTCCAAATTATACCGATTTTTGTTTTTTGTTTAATGTTTGACATATAAAACTAACCTTAGTGATACTTACCTAGAGAAAAGATTTCTTCTCCTACAATATATTTTCATTTAAACTTCACTTCTTTCCAAGCACTAATCAAACGAAAGTCAGCAAAATTTGTTTTTCGAAAGAAAAAACATTTTTTTAATACTATACTTTCAATAACAGAAATTTCATCAAGTTTTATTCCCTCATAACTCTCCTTTAAAAAATAATCCAAATATTTTATTTGGGTTTATTCCCATATATCTTACTGCTACACAATCTACAACAAGTAAATCTCCACCAGCAATTAAGGTGTTTACATCTTTGCTTGTTGGGTAGAACGCCCCTTGTCCTTCTCCAGCAACGATACCATCAATTACGGTAAAATAACGCCTAGTTTTTACCTTCATACCTTTATATTAATCAACAACCATTCTCCATATAGTATCGTTTCCAGACCAAGTACCTCTATGTTTAACACACGCTTTCTGACCTTCTTCATAAGTTTCCCTTGAAGGATACTCATCACCATGGATTGCTGAATATCCAACTTGCCAATGTACCAGTTCTGTTCTGTCTCGTATTTTATCTTGTTTCAGGACAAGTAATTTTTTTATCTTTTGTACAAAAGCCGGCCTATATACAAGTACTCATTCTGCTCCAAGTGCATCCTTCACCTGTAATATAATATCCTCTGGTAAATTAGGCTCAATCTTATATTCTTCCCATTTTATTTTTGGAACTAAAATACTCTCTTCTGGAAGAATAATGTTAAATAAACACGGTTGATCATCTTCTATCCAAGATTTATAATTATCTAAACCCATATATGATTGAAGTGTTGTAGCTCTGATTCCATAAGCTTCAGAAATTTTTTGAAAATCAGGTACAGTGTAACCACTACTACCAGTAGTCTGAGCAAATCGATTGTTATGATTTTTATGTTGTGTTTCACTAATTTTTCCCAAAACTTTATTATTCAAAATGAAAATCTTTATTGGCAAATTCTCTCTTTTAACAGTCTCCAACTCCTGAATATTCATTTGAAATCCACCATCTCCAGTTATACAAAAAACTTTACCATTATTAATAGAAATTGATGAACCTATAGCATATGGTAAAGCACAGCCCATAGCTCCAAATCCACCACCTATATGAATTCTACCTCCTGTACCTTTTAAATGTAAAGATTGTGCACACCAACACTGATGCTGTCCAACATCAACAGCAACAACAGGATCTTTCGGTAAAAGAGATGATATCTTCTCTACTGCAAAATTACCTTCTTCCTTGTCATAGTTATCTAAAATTTTTTTTGCCTGTATGCATTGACTTTTCCACTTGAAATAATCAGGAATATTTTCAGTTAATAAACGGTTCATAAAATCACAGGCGTCCGTATTATATTTTTGCTCGTTTTCCTTGATATTACGACTAAGTTCGTACTCGTCAATATCACATCTGATTAGATGAGACTTTGGTGCAAAATTTGATAAAAAGTGACCAACTTGTCTCAATCCCAATCGTGCACCCACAGAAATCAAACAATCACACTCATTTAAAATCATATTTGCTATACGATTACCATGCACACCTATAAAACCAATATGAAATTCATCTTGTGCAAGATCAACACCATTCATTGTTGTTAAAAGAGGAATATTTGTTTTCTTACAAAAATCGTATATTAGCTTTGAAGCCCCTGAAACACGAGCTCCATTACCTACCAATAATACAGGCTTGTTGTACGTTGAGCGGAAAATCAATTATAACACCTCCTTTTCTTCCCAATAAAGCCATATTATATGCTCTACTTATTATTTCTTGAAAATCTTCAGCACTATTGGGAGTCACAGAATATTTTGTTATATTACGAGTCAGAGAAACTAATTCCATTTCTTGAAAACCATTTTGCCTTATTCCTGAAAATCCTTTCATTTCATTTGTAGGAACATTTCCACATATTCCCATTACAGGGATTCCATCAAACCAAGCATCAGCCAATCCACCCAAACCGTTAATTGCACCGGGGCCAGAAGTTGTAAAATATACACCGAGTTTGCCACTTGTTCGTGCGAATCCATTTGCTGCAAATGAACAACCTTGTTCATTATAACAAACATGAACTTTTATTTCGTCTTTTCTAGAATATAATGCATCCATAAATGGCACTATATATCCACCCGCATATCCAAAAACATCTGTAACTCCATGGTTAATTAAAAAATCAACTAAATATTCAGAACAAGTCATCTTTACAAATCCTATTTACTTAATAATTCTTTCACATTTTGCTTTCTAACAATAATATGTGTCCCTGACTTATATTCTTTTTTTATAGCCTTCATAACAACTTTTGCAAAATCCTCCACCATAAGAAGAGTTTCTTGATCCTCCTCGGGAAACAAATTTTTTCTCATTTTTGTATTTGTTCTTCCCGGAGATAATACAACAGAATACAGTCCATCTTCTGCCCAACATTTTGTAGCCATGACAACTGCAGCTTTTGTTGCACAGTATTCACTCCATGTCGCATGTGGCTCCACCGCAGCAGCAGACCCAATGTTTATAATTTGTATATTTGAATTATATTTAAGTGCAACTTCTGTACAAAAAAACACTCCTCCAAGATTTATATCTATCTGTTTTTTTGAATTTTCTATATCTCCATTTCTTATTGATTTAGGAGAAATATATCCAGCATTATTTATCAAAACATCTGGTCTAAAGGAAGAAATTACTCTTTCAATAGAAACAACATCCATAACATCCATAACATCCTTAGATGGTGCTAAAATTTCATATTCTTGTGTATTTAATAACTCTTGTTCTATCCCTCGAGCTATGTCTCCATTTCCACCAGTAATTAAAACCTTTATTTTACTCATCTTCTTTCTCCAATGACATATAAATAGACTCAAGAACAGCAACATCTCTTGGATATGTAACTTTAAATAAATTCTGCCCTGTTTCAATTAATAATGGCTTTATACTATATTCTTCAAACATAACTCTTGTTTCATCAGTCATATCTGTATATTTTCCAGTTTTATAAGCTGCATAAAGTTGTTCATAACTAAATGATTGTGGAACAAGTAGCTCATAAAAGGATGAACGATCATAATAGACTCCATCTCTTCCTATTATGGTATTCACCAAAGGCATTACAAAAGAGATTGAAGGATGTTGAGTATCAATAAGTATCTGTATTTGCCTTTCAGTTACCAGAGGGCGAGCAGCTTCTAAAATCAAAACTTTTTCGGTGTCTTTTGATAATGCTTGTAAACCACTTACAACAGAACGAGACCTTGTTTCACCACCAGCAACGTCTTTTCCCACCACTACTATATTTTCCTTTGATACAATTTTTTTTACTGTATCATATGAATGTTCCCAGAGCTTTTTCCCATGAAATTCAATATCTTGTTTTCTCCCATTAAATCGTTCTCCTCTACCAGCTGCAAGAATAATTATACCTACATTCATCTCATTTACCCTGTTGGAGATTGTCTTGATTAAAAAAAACAACAGAATTATAATGAGATAATCTTTCTTCTATAGGGGGCAATTTCATATAATCCCCGTACCTCATCCTTAATATATTCTCAGCATTAGCTAGCCCGAAAAAATACCCCTCCTCAAACTTATATTTTTTTAATGGGAGAACATCATTAATAAACTGGTATCCTTGCCCCTGAGGATACATTAATATTTTTTCATCAGTAATATTGAGTTTATCTTTTTCTCTTCTTTCTTCAAAAAAAATTTTTCTTGCACGATATTCTTCTTCTGTAATAAACCCCAACTCTCTTCTTCTGTTAATATATTTCACTCCAGTAGTAAATCGTATATCGCTAAAATTCTTTACATCTATTCTTCTATACCTATACAAATCTATACTTAAACCATGATGAGAATATAAGTCATCATGAGGAAATTGCTTGCATTTACATTCAGTACAAAGATCTTTCACATGTGCCCAATCATGAAAATACTTTTCTTCAGACTTTTCATCTTCCACAAACATATCACTTGGTAATTCTTTTCGAAGTAACTCTATTGCTCTATCATAAGAATCATCAAAGAGAAAAAGGTCAAAATCATCATCCCATGGAATAATCCACCATGTCGAACGGCTCCTAACAAGGTTCCAAACGCAATTTGATAAGGTATATCATTTTGTTCAAGTATTTTAGAAATAGTAATAGCCATCTCTAACAATCTTGCTTGGACTCTTTTAATATCAACCTTTGCTTTCATACTCTACAAAACCTCCACCATATCTATACTAAATACTGGTAAACTACAATTTTCTTTTATTGCCCTTCTTTCTGCAAAACTATCATCTATAAAAATTGCGTTTTGATTGTCAATATATTTATATTTTTTATCTTCTTTTTTAAGATGAATTATCCTGTCAAAAATATCTCGTATTTTTAAATCTAGCAGTAGTTGAGCCAAGGGAACTAGGGAACTATCATCATGTTTTGTAATTAAACTTACTTTTATATTTTTATTTCTACATCTAAATAAAAATGCTATCAGTTGATCATTTATGTATTTATTTTCACTCTAAAACTCCCCTATAGTCCTTAACAACTCTATCTGTGATTCTTTTTGAGGAATATTTGATGCCTTCAAAGTTATTAGCAACAAACTGTATTCGGTCATTGAGCAACTCGTCATTATCATTGATTAATTTTTCGCAACGGTTTTCAACTTCGCTCCATGACTTTGAGACATATAAAAAGTCTTCAAATTTTTTTCCAGACTCATTAAATTCAATGTTCTTTTTACAATAAATTATAGGACGTTTTGTTAAAAAAAACTGCATAATTATACTAGAAAAATCTGTAATCAACAGATCTGTTTTTTCTAAAATAAAGTCAATGGAACTAACATAATCAACAGTTACGTTTAGAAAATCCAACGCCTTTAAATAATTATCCTTTTCTTCTTGGGTAATTTTCTCAGTTTTTATTAATTCATCAAACATTAAAGGATGTGGTCTAAAAATCACACTTACATCTCTTGGAAGAGTTTTACAAAAACTAATAAATTCATTTTTATACTCGATAAAGTTACTTCCTCCTATTTTTTCATCATATGACCAGCGAGGAGTCCATGTAATTGTTTTTATTTTAGAACGAGGTTTCAAACTTAAATATTTTTCTAAACATGGATACCCTAAATATTCTACATATCTAATTTTTTTGTCACAGGATTTTTTATATTTTTTATAAAGTAAAGATTGTATATAACTAGAATCTCCGAAAATAATATACATATTATCAAAAAAAGAATTATTTACGTTTAGGTCATTAAATTCGTCAGAAAGAGAATACCCGTAGGAGATATAGCAACAGCGAGTAAACTTCACTAAATCCGAACTTCGAAGACCTTCTGGTAAATGAATATCGTACGGTCTAGGGAAAAAAACATAATCAAATTCTAGTTCCCTTACATTAATCAAATTGAAATCGTCATCGAAAACCTTAATAGCGTAATCAGCGTATTTATTCAAAAAATAATTATTGGTGTATGTATCAAATTCACTTATATTTGACCACTTAGTATTTGGAACTACAAGAAGTTTTACATCAATATCATTTCTTTTTGTCATCTCTGTAAAAACAGGTTCCTGTTTATCCCAGATACTCTCAACTTGAACTATAAATCCAACCCTTATAATTTTATTTCCTTTAGTTTTTATAACTCTCTCTATATTTTTTTCTGCTTTATATACTTTAATCTTTCTATATATATTCATACTTTTTTTTTCACCAAAAAAAAAAGAAAATAGTCTTTTTATAAAAAATCTTATCTGTAGTTTTACTACCATTCATTCACCCCCTTAATTACCCAATCCACCTGCTCTTTTGTCAAACAAGGGCTCATAGGTAGACTGAGTTCTTCCCTATGAATCTTTTCTGTAACAGGCAAACTCATACAACTCCATTCTTTATAACACTCTTGCTTATGGGGTGGAATGGGATAGTGAATATTTGTACCTATACCACGTTCCTCTAAAAATTTTTGCAAGCTATCTCTATGTTCACAAAACACAGGGAAAAGATGGAAGGCATGGGCAGTAAAATCTGGCACAGAGGGGAGCCTCACCTTGGGATTCTTTATTTCTTGACAATATCGTTTTGCTATAGCTTGTCGCAGTGCCACATCTTCATCTAAGTGACGAAGTTTTACATCTAGTACCGCCGCTTGAATTTCATCTAAACGACTATTACGCCCCTGATATTGGAACACATATTTTTGAGAAGAACCGTAATTTGCCAAAGATCGAATAGTTTGGGCAAGTTCCCCATCATCTGTGGTTACAGCACCAGCATCACCCAAGGCACCAAGGTTTTTACCAGGATAAAAACTATGACCGGCAGCATCTCCTAGGCTTCCTGTTTTCTTTCCCTTATACAAGCAACCGTGGGCTTGGGCATTGTCTTCTATAAGTTTTAAGTTGTGTTTTTTGCATAGTTTTCCAATTTTTTCTGTATAGGCACACTGTCCATACAGGTGCACAATCATTATTGCCCTTGTTTTGCTAGTAATCTTTTCTTCTATAAGGTTTTCGTCTATTTGAAGAGTTTCTAAGCTAGGCTCCACCAATACAGGAACAAGTTTATTTTCTGTAATGGCAAGAATAGAAGCTATAAAAGTATTGGCAGGAACAATAATCTCATCCCCTTCTTGCATAAAACCAAGTTCAATATAGCCCCGCAAAATCCAAATGAGAGCATCCAGCCCGTTGGCACAACCTACAGTGTATTTGCATCCAATATAGCGAGAAAAATTTTGTTCAAAGCGATTGTTTTCTTCTCCCTGCAAATACCAACCACTGTCAATTACACGACTAACAGCCTCATGTATTTCTTGGGAGTATTTATCTGTAATGTCTTTTAGACTTAAAAAGGGTACTCGCATATTAATTTACTTATAAATTACGGATTATAAATTCTTGAACATCTGGATGGAACTCTTCATATATCGTATTTGCACGAACATTATTCTTTTCTTGAGGTTTTGGAAATCTCAATTCTTTTGTATTTTTCCATATAACATTTCTTCCACACTCTATAACTGAATTTGCAATTATTTCATCATCCTTTATAATTCCAATTCCTTTTATTATCAAATCAGTACTTGAGGGTGGAAAAGATTTTATATAAACAATATCACCAACCTTTAATGATTGCATGAATCGAAACAACTCTGGAGCACATGTAATATCCCAGCCTGTTCCAATATAGTTATCAGTTATAAAATCGTTACTAACATCGCTACCAAAATAAGCTCCAATTCCATAAATTGCCATACAAAAACCTCTTACATTGTCTCCAATAGTTTCCTAGCTTACTCTACATACTCTTCCAGTGTGATTTCCCACAACCAGTCAAGCTCGGTTTCGCCAGTAATTTTTGCTCCTACCATCTTATGATAGGCAATTACTTTTTTATGCCCCTACTTAAATATCCAGAACTAGAAATTTGAAAACATGGTCACTGAAACTCCTTCTGCCACAGTTCTACAATTCCTTGAGGATATCCCCTTGTAAAATGTCTTCTCCAAGGATAAGCAATACCATCTGTTCC
Organism: uncultured Treponema sp.; assembly: GCA_937876905.1. Classification (GTDB taxonomy): domain Bacteria; phylum Spirochaetota; class Spirochaetia; order Treponematales; family Treponemataceae; genus Treponema_F. The sequence goes on along the minus strand of CALEFI010000079.1, from coordinate 83,718 downwards.
ATCTTGTAGTTTTATTTTACTAGTCGGGCCACATTCCTTTGCGGGAACACCACTGTATATCATATCGACCTTTGCATCTCTATTGACAAGAGACTGAGCTCCAATGAGAGCTCCATTACCAATATTGACACCTGGTAGCACGATACTTCCAGTACAAATTACAGCAAAGTCATTAACCGTAACACCAAGTAACACCTCACTAGGTGGGTGTGGATCATTTGTTAAAACAACATACGGAAAAATCCATACAAAACTACCAATCACGGACTTTTGTCCTATATGAACATTGCTATGAAATCGAACATAATCGCCTATCTCACAATGCCCTTGAATATCACCTAATGTACCAACCTGAAGATTAATTCCAGCTTTAACTTTCTCTCTTACTGTTACTCTATGACCTGTAATTAATGACTCTCCAAAAATAGAACCTTCATAAAAAATACTATGAGATCGAATGTAAGAATTATTTCCAATTACCAAATCCTTACCTTCAGACAAGTGATTTGACACTCCCAACTCACAGTATCCCTCTATTACTGTGTTATCACCTATGACAACATTGTCATGTATGGTAGTAAACTGCCCAATGGTTACATTTTTACCAATTCTTGCTTTTTCAGAAATAATTGCCGTTTGATGAATCATGCACACCTCCAATTTTTATCCAACTGAGAAGGCTGCATAACAAACATCAATTTTACTTTACTACCCCCCCCCCTCATAATGTTTATATATTTGAATTTATCTGACATTATGTCTCCCATATTCTTTGCAGGATTTCCATACAAAACAGTATTGGCCGGTACATCCTTGGTCACCACACTACCAGCACCTATCATGGCATTTTCGCCAATAGTCACGCCAGCTAAAACAGTCGCATTGGCACCAATACTAGCACCTTTTTTAACCACCGTTTTTTTTAGTTTCCAGTCAGGATTTTTTGAACGGGGAAATAAATCATTGGTAAAGGTGGCATTAGGACCAATACACACATCATCTTCAATTGTGATTCCATCCCATAGCTGAACACCAGACTTTATGGTTACGTTGTTTCCTATAACAACATCATTTTCAATTAAAACTTGAGCACAAATATTACAATCATCACCAATTTTTGCTTCAGGAAATACAACACAAAACTGCCAAATATTTGTATTTCTTCCTATATTTTTTGTCTGAACATCTGAAGTAGGATGAATCATACTACCCCCTTAAACTTCGCAAAAAGTCGTCATAACTTCTGATATATTCTTCTTCATCATAATACTCTGAGGCCAGCACCACCAGCTTGCACCCGTAGGAGAAATCATGCATCTCTCGCCACATATTTTTTCCGATATACAACCCCACGTCGGGCCGGTTCAGCAGCACCTCCTCACGGCTCAGGCCGTCGTCCAGCACAAAGCGGCAGGCCCCGTCCATAGCAATGACAACCTGCTCCAGTTCCCTGTGGGCATGGAAGCCGCGCGCCTCGTTCGGCAGCGTGTCGAACATATAGTACACCCGCTTTATCTCAAAGGGAACGTTCCTCATACCCTCCAAAGAAACCAGCTTCCCACGACTGTCGCCGTGGATCTGCATGTCCATAAACCTGTAATTCATAAAATTATTTTCTCTATAAACACGAACTAAGATTTTCTCTAGAACTTAAATCATGCTGTCATTGGACTTGAAATCATTTTCCTTCCCCATAAACACCAAAACCCCATACCTTTCCCAGTGGCAACCGCACAGTTGCCGGGAAACGCATGGGGTTTGAAGGTGTATCCTCCTGTCCGCCGCCGAAACAGCTGGGAGTTGGGTACACGGAATGATAAGCAGGAGTATAGCATAAAGGGAAGGGTCTTGTCCAATGATTTTACTTAAAACCGGATGAAATGCAGAGGAAAGGAGCCCCGTTCCCCTGCTTCCGGGGCACCCAGCAAGCTTCCCTGCATATTGACAACAGGACCACATTCAGCTATTATTTTGTATCAATTGGTTATATCCTAAGACAGGAGGCTAGTCATGGCTGGAGCAAGTAAGAACTCTCGTACAACCGTTACCACCCATAAATTCAACTGCGCATGTGGTGGGGAGGTTGTGATGAAGACCTTGTTTGAGAAGGGCAAGGTGAAGAACGTCGCCGAATGCACACAGTGCAAGCGTGTTGAGCGTCGTCCCAAGGACTTTAAATAGCCTAGTTTTCGTGGCTGTTTTCAGTTAAGCACGCTTTTATGGAAGGGTCGTCCTAGGCAGGGCGGCCTTTTTTGTTTTGGTGCGGCAGATTTTCAGGCCGCCAGCCACCCAACTCCTTACCCCAGGTGGCTGGGGTTCATTTTGCCAGGCCATCCTCCCGGTGCCACTCGTCCAGCTGGGCCTGAATCAACTCCTTCCCCTCCTCAAGAATCCTCACCTGCTCCTGCTTTGACGTGGGGGCGGGATAAATCTTTAGAATCTTTACCCGATAGCAGCCGTTGTGCAGGTTCCTGATGATGCCGTCCAGTGTCGAAATCTTCCAGCCTCCATCCAGGGCGCATACCGCAACCGGCATGGGAGCCCTCTCCATAATGCGGCGGAAGCCTGCTGCGTAGAAGCTGCGCAGCGCCCCGTCACGGCTACGGGTTCCCTCTGGAAAGATGACGGGAATCTGTCCCCGCTGCACTACCCGCTCGGCAAAGGAGTCCAGAACCCTCATGGCTACGGTCGCACCTCCGGTGCGGGGAACCAGGGCGTGCTCATGGGCACGCAGCATCTCTGACACGAGGGGGACATGGCGGCCCAACTCGGCCTTGGCCACGAATCGCAAGTCCTTGTCACGCAAGAAATTCATATAGACGGGAATGTCCAGCAGGCTCTGATGGTTCGACATGATGAGGAATTGACCTGGAAGCTTGTCCTTTAAGTTCCGGTACCCAATGAACTTGAAATTCTTGTAGACCGAGAGGGTCGCAAAGACACGGGGCGCGCAAACCCTGACGATGTAGTCGGAAAGTCTGGAGCTGAGTTTCTTTGAGACAGGGTAGATAAAAATGTTCAAAATTGCGGGGATGGTGACAGTCAGGAGAAGACAGCAGATGGTGATGATATTGGACATGAAATTTCCTCCGCTCAATGATTGGGGGCTGGCCCCTTCCTTCTATTCTATACATTTTGCCCTTGGGCCGCAAGTAACCGGCCAACAGGATTGCAGGCTGCCGGATTCACCCCAAAAACCGCTCCACGGAACGGCACAGCTCGCTGATGGTACCATGGATGTGGCGGCAGTTGGGGATTCCCTCCAAAAAGAGTCGCCCGTAGCGCTTCTCCACAAGCCTCCGGTCCAGCACTACAACCACGCCATAATCCGTAGACCGTCGCATGAGCCGCCCCACACCTTGCCGGAACTTGATAACCGCCTCAGGAATGCTGAGTTCCATAAACGAGCTCCCGCCACGCCCCTCCACCTCCTCGGATCGGGCAGCAAAGATGGGATCGTCCGGCACCCGGAAGGGCAGCTTTGCAATGATAACCTGGGACAGGGCGGGGCCCGGCACATCCACTCCCTCCCAAAAGGAGTCGGTGGCAAAGAGGACGCTGGTCTCGTCCCGCTTGAACTGCTCCAGCAGGCGGAACCGGTCATCCTCCCCCTGGCGTAGCAGGACGATACCTGAGCCGGCGAGACTGCGGCGGCACGACTCCCAAGCATTTTTGAGCGAGTCGTAGGAGGTAAAAAGCACCAGGGTGCGACCACCCGCAGCAGAAATGAGACGGGAAACAGCCATCTCCAGGTAGGGCTGGAATGAGCGACTGTCCGGCAATGGCGCATCCGTGGGAAGTGCCAGCAGCATGTTCCGCTCATAGGGAAAGGGTGAGCAAAATTCACCAATATCCAGCCGATCTTGCCCCACAAAGGCTGCCCCGCTCCTGCCAAGCCAGTACTTAAAGCTGCTGCCGCTGCGAATGGTTGCGGAGGTGCACACAACGGTGGAAAGGGGCTCAAAGACACCCTCATTCATACGAGGGGCTATGTTCAAGGGCGCCTGCACAAAACGGCAGAACCACCGTCCCTGGCTGTCACCACCACCCCTTCCTGCTGGAAGCCGTACCTTCTCGAAAAAAAACACCGTCCCTGGATGTTCCTGCCACTGGACATACTCCTTGCAGAACAGTGCCATTGCGTCAAGACGACGAAGCACCGTCCGTGTTTCCCAAACAGCAGGGGAATCCCGCAGCTCCTCATCCATGGAGTCAATCATCTGCCGGAGCACGGCGGTACATTCCGACAGTGCCAGTCCCAGCCCTCCAAATGAATCCATCACGGGGGCAAACAGCGTCGCCGTGACAGCCGTCAGACGGACAGTGGTCTGCTCCTGCATGAGAGCCAGTCCCCGCTGGTCCAGTTCATCTAGCCGAGAAGTCACCGTCTCCAAAGCGTCCAGCACCTGAGCCAGCCAATTGTCCCCGGAGGCCAGCACCTCCATGGTGTATAAGTGGCCTGACATAGCTCCGTTCCTCCGCTTGCGGTGCAGAATGTTCAGTTGACGGCTTACCTTGAATCTGGTCAGGGTCTGTGAAAAGAAGCTGGTGGCGGCATTCTCTATGCCATGGGCCTCATCCAGCACCAGCCGACGGTAGGGGGGAAGAACCGCCATATCCTTGTATCCAAGTCCAGAAAGCCGGGCCTCTATGTCTGCAAATAGCAAATGATGGTTTACGATGAGAATCTGGGCATCCGCCGCCTCCTTGCGCACCCTCATCACAAAGCACTGACTGTGGTACTTGCACCTCATTCCCATACAGGAATCAGACTCGGAGCATACCCTGCTCCACAAATACTCAGAGGGAACAAAGGTCAAATCTGAGCGGCTGCCCGATTCCGTCGTTTTGGTCCAATCCGCCAGGGCCTTCAGCTCGTCTCCCTCGTCGGAAAAAAGATCCGGCTCTGCCAGCAAGTCGTTGAGCCTTCTCAGACAGACATAGTTCTGTCTCCCCTTCATAAGGGTGAATTTGAGGCTCTTGCCAGTGATTTTCATGGCGGCAGGAACATCCTTTTCAGCCAGCTGCTGCTGCAGGCTGATGGTTCCGGTGGAAATCACCACCCGCTCCTTGTTGTCAGCGGCCCACAGAATGCTGGGAATCAAGTAGGCATAGGACTTTCCTACACCTGTTCCCGCCTCGTATACACCGACACCATCCTTATTGAATGAGCTCGCAATCATGGATAAAAGCTGGATTTGGGAGGGCCGCTCCTCAAAATAGGTCTCGCCGGTGTCTAGGGGTCCTCCAGCAGAGATGTATGCTGCTGCCTGGGACACATCAAGTTTTTTTGTTGACCTTGGCTTGACTGGCTCCACCACAACATAGCAGTCAGACACCTCATTGTTCACGATGTAAAAGCCTTGGCAACGCCGGGCAGCCTGAGACGCAAGAGAAATGTCTGCGTCAGAAGGTCTCAATGAACCTGAAGGATGATTATGAATCAGCACGTGCGCCCCATGCATAGCCTCGCTCTGCACTGGTACCGCAAACTCGTTTCCACGGGCGGCCACATTGACAGACACCACAAGCCCCTGCTCGTCAATCATCCCGCCAAAAAAAACCTCGTTGCCGCCCGCCCGCTCAATGGCATCCACCATGCAGAGTCTAACCTCATTTGTAAACCGCAGGGGCTCATCCATAGAAACCTCTTTAAAAAGAAAAAAGGGCTGAGAGCCAGCCCTAATCCATCTCCTAGGGGAATTGAACCCCTGTTGTCGGGATGAAAACCCGATGTCCTAACCACTAGACGAAGGAGACATAACGTGAGCAGATTCTACCAAAGCAACAAAAAACTGTCAATAGAAAAGACGGAGCAAAAAGGACAAACTACATGCTCATGTCGAATTTTCTTGTCAAACAGTCGTGCAGATGGCGGCAATCATCATCATCCAATCCCATACTATTGGCAGTCGCCAAATCAGCGGAGGCCTCCACATATCTGGACAGCTTGTAATTAGCCAGGGCACGACGGTAATACACATGGGACTGATGCTCATTTATGGCAAGGGATTGGTCAAAGAACTCTATAGCCTTCTCATTATCTCCCAGCACAGTGTAAACGATTCCGATGTAATACAGGGAGCGGAAATTTTCCGGCTGATAGGAGACGCTCTGCTGAAAATCATGGAGCGCTTCCTGATACCTATTCTGGGCGAAGAATGCCATGCCACGGTGCTTGAGAATGACTGAGAGGATTATGTTGTTTGGAGCGGGCTTTGAATCCACTATGTCCGTATAAATCTTCACCGCCTTTTCCATATCGTCGGCATTATGCGCCTGAATAGCAGCCAGAAGCATGTCATCTATCGTCCCCCGCACATAAGGCGAGGCAATCGGCTGGCTTCTCTCCGAAGCATCGGACTGAGGTGGCAGTGAGTCCCTGGCAATGGAATCAGCCTTGCTGTAGAATGTGTTGCGTCGAAAATCAATCTCATGGTTGAGCTTGCTCTGATAATCCCTGATTTCCTGAAAGATTATATCCGCAAGGCTGAGACTGGCATTGATGGAGGCAAGCTTGCGCTTTAACGGCAGGTCAAAGGGAGAGAATTCCGACTTGTACACCAACTCATGCTCAACCTCTGCCCAGGCATCCTGCAGAATGGTTCGTATCTGTATTTCACACACACAATTATCGGGGAGCTTAAAACCAGTGCAGGAGGCCGCATCAAGCAATTCCTTGGGAATCTCCACCAGAATATGCACCGACTCGTAGCCAAATTCCTTAAAGCTCAAGGACGCACCCTTTCTCTCGATTTCCCTCACAATAAAGTTGTCCTTTATCTGCTGTTCCACCACAGCAAGGTCTTCCAAAAAGGCGCAAATAATTCTAATCCCCATCATATCTGTAAGCAAGGGCAATGGAAACTCGCCAGACAATGCGGGCTTGACCCTCAAGATTTTCCTATAATAGCTGTCAAAACTTTTTACCCTTGACTTGAAGGTGGGCTTGGAGGACAGAAAAATCGTGTCCCGCAGTTTATACTCCATCGTACTCAGAATTGTCTCAAATCCACTACGACACGCATGATACTGCTCCAATATGACGGATTTATCAGGCAACTTACTTTGTATCAAACTATCCATATCTCAATTCTATCATTGAATTGCATATCACGCAATATATTCTGACTGCCAGCAAACCGAGACAAAAAAAGCCACCCTACAAGGGCGGCTTTTTCTAAATCAAGGCTCTAACTTACTGTGCGCCAGCATCTCCGGCACCAGCGTTTCCAGCACCAGCATTGTTAGCACCCTCTCCCTCTGCTGTCAGGCTAGAAGTGAAGTTCTCCTCCTGAGCCTGCTTTTCCTTCTCAAGGAAGCGGTTCACCTGCTTCTCGCCAAAGCGGGTCATCTCCGCACTCTGCTTCTGGGCTTCCTTCTCTGTGATGATTCCCCATACGTCTTCGTCAGCGATGTCCCGGTCAGTTGTCAACAAGGCCTTGTCATAGATGACCTTAACATCCTTGAAGTAACCAACGAAGGTATCTCCATCGTGCATGGCATCCCGGGCAATCTCCAGTCCCACAAACTTGACGTAAGGCATACCACGGGGATAGACGGGATACACACGAATCTCACGGGTACGAATGTCAGAGATGTAGGAGGGATTGTTCCAGCGAAGCTCCTTCCAGCCATCGAACAACAGGTCGCCCATCAGATAGCGGCGCTCAACACCATCGGTGTCCTCCAAGTGCACATACAACTTGTGGGGAAAGTTCATACCCAAGGTGGTCACGGCCAGAGCCTTGATGGTTCCGACGTTTGTTACAACACCGTAGCCGTCCTCGAACTGATACTTTCCACTGGCTGCCTCTTCAGCGGTAGGCTCCTGGGGATTTCCATTCTCGTCACGAGCGGCAAGGGGCTCGTAGGCGGGAATCGTAAAAGGAGGCACAATCTTTGCATTTGCATTGTTTGTCCACAAGGGGAACTCGATGCGCACACCCATTACGTTCGACCCTGCAAAGGGCACGGATGCGGAATCCTTCACAGGAGCAGCCTTGACCTGGGACAAAGCCAAACTCTGCACGCTCTGCGCAGAGGAATTCAGAACCACTTCCCAATTGGGCAATGCCAGGGAAGACTTCATCAAGGACTTCTGATCTTCGGTAAATGTCATACCAGCAGTAACAGAATAGTCCATGGTGGTGCGACTGTTCTCGGTAGGATTTCCATCCTCATCTGCAACGATGTCGGCATCCAACAACGTAAAGTCAATAATTGTTGCCTCATCACCAAATGTAGATGCTCCGAAAAGCAACATCACCGCCGTAACTAGAACAAAAGATTTCTTCATTCAAAGCTCCTTTTATACACACTTTTATGTAGCCTTGTATACTCACTCAGTATCCATCAACTCTGTGTTTTTGTCAACGCCTTTCTTTTCGCTTTGCGTGTTTTTTTCAAAAAAATATTCGTCAAACAACGCTTCCATAGGCCTTGTTACCATCGATGTATATTTCCACGGATTTTATCCATGGAAAATTCTTTTCGACGTTGAAGGCCATCAGCTCCACCCCATCCTGGAGGGAGGAGGTTGACTCCCCTGGGAACAGGGCCTCCCGTGACAAGTTGATGAACAGTATATCGTCCTGCACAAAGCAGGACTCCAGCCTGGCTTCCCGCGCGAACAGCGGCTGGAAGCCATTGCCTGCAGGACCCAGCAACAACTCCTGCACAAACTGACGCACATGAACCTCCCGCCCCTGATGGGGGGAATACCTCATGATGCGACGAATCTCCATATAGAGACCGGAATCATCCATGGCCTCAAAATACAGAACCCTCCTGCTCCCTATATCTTCGGCTATAAACAAAAAAACAGACACTGCAAAAATGAGCAGCATCAGTGCCAGACCAGCGGCCCGTAGCTTTAGCTTGACTTTCATTCCGTACCCGTAAATCCCCTCGACCGTTCAAAATGAGCTATGAACGCCGACAAGCCATTATATATACCATGCGCCAATTTACGCAAGTACTGGTCATCGTCCAAAAGGGCTGCCTCCTTCTCGTTGGTGACAAAGCCCGCCTCCACCAGAACGCTGGGCATGTTGGCGTTGCGTACGACGAACCACTCCTCCGCTTTTATTCCCCGCGACCTGCTCTGCTTTCCCACCTGGGCATCCAGTCCGTCCATGATGAACTTGGCAATGAGGACGCTCTCGGTGGTGTACTCCTCCTCCATCATGGAGTTGAGGATGTTCTCCAAATCCTTGTCCTCGCCGGTGGACTCAAGCACAGTTCTTCGGAAACCGGGACTCAGGTACCACACCTCGTAGCCGGAGGCGCTCCTGTCTAGGGAGGCATTGATGTGGATGGAGATGTAGAGGATGGCCTCATGAGGCTCCAGCCGGATGGAGTTGGCGATGTCCACCCGTTGCTCTAGGGTGAGCCAGGTGTCGTCGGAGCGGGTGAGGACAATGTCCTTGTCGGGGTAGGCGGCCTCCAGTTGTTGGGCAAGGGTTTTGGAAATAGAGAGCACCAAGTCCTTTTCCTGTAGGGTTACGGTCTTTCCTCCCTTCTTGTAGCTGCCGATGGCGCCGGGGTCACGGCCACCATGTCCAGGGTCAATGAGAATCGCCCCCACCTTGTAGAATGCCTCCGGTGCAGTCTGGGAGAAAAGCTCCTGGGCCTTCGTGATGAACCTGTCCGTAACGTAGATGGTACCGTTCCTGTTCTCAGGGGGATCGATGATGGCCAGCTTGGAATAGTTCATAAGAATCAGCTGCTCTCCCACCCGAAAGGAAAGCTGGTGGCCATTCTTTTCCAGAATTCCACTGCCGGATAAAGGATCCCAGTAAAACTCGGCTCCCGTCTGCCGGGCAGCCTCAGCCAAATCCACAGACTGGGACGGAAGGGACGCAAGGCAAAAAAGCAGGCTGGCAATGACAGCACTGAATCGAAGTCCTCTCAATCATCTCTCCTAAAGGTAGATGCAACCACATATAAAATCCCCTGGACACCGCCAAGGATACACGCATGCCACAATCTTACCAAGGAAAGACTCGTACCGCAACCAGGTGCACACACAGTCCGCCCGTCAAGAATTCGTTGCGCCATGGCCACGGTTTCCCTGAGACTACGATGGGTCCAGTCCACCAGAGAGTCCAGCACCGGCTCAAGACAGGGAGGAAGCTGCTGGCTCAGGCTGCAGGAAGGGTCAAATTCTTCCGTGCTGGAAGACAGGTACTGCGCCAGCTGCCGCTCCACCGTCGGTGGCAGGGAAAAGGCGGCCGGAGGAAAGGAAGGTGTCTGCCGCAGCTCGCACAAGGGTACGGACAGGAAGTCCTCGGTGGCCTCATCAGGAGCCGCCAGCTCCATCACGATGGACTTGACAGCTGCCTGTGCCCTGGATGCAGCCCCCTGCCAGGTGTCATCCACCGCCAGGATATTGCCACATTTTTCTACGTTATTCCTCGGAAAGGCAACGGTATCGCCGGGGCGGCAGCGGGACAGTACGTCCTGCACGCCGGAGCAGGAGGCCACCTCCTCCAAGCCATGAACAGCTGCAACCTTGCCGGGAATGGAAATCCAGGCCCGCTCGGCACAGTGCCGGCTGGAGTCCACCTGATAGACCGCAAGAGGAAGGTCCTGGGGAAGTCCAGAAAGGGGCTGTCGGCGGGACAAGAGCTCCGTCGGCTCCAAACCCAGAGCAATGGCCAAGGCCTGCTGGGTTAGGAAAAAATCCGAGGAATAGGGATAGGTCCAGCCGGACATGTATCCACCGGAGAGCCGTGCGGCTATTTCCCCTATCATAGGGCCGCGGGGGGTGAGTTTTATGTCCGCCTTTGCCGCCCCGCAGGTGAGGCCAAGCGCCCTGATTCCCCGGACAAAGGTGGCGATGAGGGCCAGCCGATCCTCGTGGCCGATGGCCGTGGGGATGGTGTGGCCCATCTCTATAAAATAGGGAGGAAAGAAGATATGGCGGTCCGCAAAGCCGCAGATGGTGACAGTGTCCTTGTACACCAGCGCATCAATGGAAAATTCCGGCCCCTCCATGTACCCCTCCACGATGGCGCTTCCACTGCGGGAATGAGCACAGGCATCGGCAAGGGCTGCAGGAAGCTCCTGGCGATTATTGACAAGACGACAGCCCCGTCCGCCCATGTTGTCCACTGGCTTTACCACCAGCGGACTGCCTTTTCCAAAGGAGGGAAGGGAGGCAATCACCTCATCAACGGAAGCAGCATCCTTCCCTGCTCCCACCTCCACAAAATCCGGGGAGGGGACTCCCGCCGCCTTGAAGCACTCCCGCATACGGGCCTTATGGCTGGCATTGCAGGCGGACTGGTAGGAATGAACCGCAAGTCCACAGGACTCCCCCACATAGGAAACGGTGGCAGAAAAGTCGGTGCCAGCAGTAAAGACCCCCTGGAGTCCCCCCTGGGACACAAGCTCAAGAGCCAGAAGCCGTATTCCCTCCTTGTCCTTCAGGTCAAGGGGGACAAAGATATCCGCCAAGGAAGCGCAGGTCGCCTGGGGGTTTCCGTCCACCACCACCACCCGGCAGCCCAAAGACCTCGCCGCTAGGATTGCAGGCCGCTGCATGAGGCCCCCACCAAGAATCAATGCGGTGGACTGGGCACCATCAGGCCGGGGGATTGTATGTATACTCGTCATCATTCACTCAATGTCCTCCGTCTTGGTGCAGTATACCTCAAAGGTGTCTCCAAGTCCAAGGCACCGGCTCACCCCATGGAGGGTCGAATAAAGGAGGGTGCCTGGCCGGACCGGGGACGATGATGCACCTCCCTCCTCCCCGGCAGTGCCGCCGGCATTTTTCTTAGTGCCCCAGGGAAGGGGAAAGCGCTCCGGGTGATGGCCGGTGGAGACAATCCGCTCCAGCTTAAAGCCGAATCTGCGGAGGATCCCTGCCGCCCGCCTCGGCTCCCACAAAGTAAAGTGGTCGGCAGGACTGGAGGCAAAAAAGGTTTCGGGGGACAGGCGGGCAGACACCCCGGAGGCAGAGGGCGTGGAAAAGGCAAAGACACCGCCAACCTTGAGCAGCCTTGACACAGCCTGCAAAACCGGTCCCAAGCTCCGGAAATGCTCTATGACGTACCACATGGTGATGGCATCGAACTGTCCAATACCGAATTCCTGCACGGGATTGAAGCTTGGAAAGGCGGCGCAGACGGCGGGGAACTTCAGCGTGGACTGCACATGCTCCACTGCCGCCCTGGATATGTCAGTGCCGAAGACCTGCCAGCCTGCGTCTGCCCCTGCGGCAAGGAAGGGGCCATAGGCGCAGCCAATGTCCAGCACAGAGGGAATGTGGCCGTGATGGCGGCGAGCCCCTGCCGAACGCCCCCTCCTGAACCAAAACAGGGCGTCGATGATGGACATGCGGCGGACTCCCTGGCTCTTTATGGAGTCAAAGTCCTCCAAATAGGTCTTGCCGTACTGACTCTTGTAGTCCTCAAAGAAATAGTCGGAGGAATAGGAGGGTAGCTCATCTCCGCAGCTCCAGCCCATGTAGATGATGCCGCAGCCGCCACAGCGTCTGAAGGTCCGTCGGGAGGTGCGGGCAATCACCTGGTGGGGAAGGGAGGTATGCCCACCGCAGACGGGACAGAAAATGCGGGAGCCAGCCGCCAGCCGCCGCACAAAGTCCTCCAGTCCCTCCTCCCCAGGCCCGCTCCCATCGCCATCCTTTGTGGGTACGGCCCCTCCAGTCATCCGGGGATACAGGAGCCAGGGCTTTTCCAGGAGCTCACTGAAGGAGCCCGGTACAAGGGCATCCTTAGAAATCGAAGCGAAGCCATACCTTTGTCCCAGCGCCAGATGGAGGGCAGAGGTTCCCAGGAGGATGACACCGCAGCCTGCCGCAAGGGACTCGAAGGCAGTGAAGCCATAGTGGGTGACCACCACATCATAGTGATGCAGCTTTTCCCGCAGGTTCGAGACCGGCGGCACCACCCGAATGCAGCCTCTCAGCCTGTCACCAGCCAGCTGCCTCGAGTCGGCGGGAGTGGGCACAATGACCGTAACCTCCTTTCCCAAGGCGGCAAGGGCAAGGGCGGCCGGCATGGCAAGCCCCGCAGGATCCTCCCCGCCAGTAGAAACCAGAATCTTTGAGAACATCGTCCCCCAGCCACTGTCCACAGGCTTGCCATCCTCCGGGCACCAGGCAGGCTTCCTGCGGTTTTTTGGCAGGGGAATGAGGCTACTGTCACGAAGGTTGGGAACCCGCCCCAGCTTGTGCGAGGGGATGATGTCCAGCAGGTAGTCACAATAGGTAGTGTGGGAGGAGCCCTCGTCTATGGCGGCAAGCGGAGCGGCAAGGCTGAGCGCACGGGCCCTTTCCCTGTCCAAGGAAAAGCAGTCGGCAAGGATGAGGCTGTACTCCCCCGGCCCAGGCAGATCGGACCTGAGCCGCCAGTCCTCCAGTCCCTCCTCCAGGGCATGACGGAGAAGCTCCATAGCCTGCACCGAAAGGGAGGACGAGGCGGAGTCAAGATTTGGAGCGAGGATATCCGCACCCAGCTTTCCGGCAATGTCCAGGCAGCGGCGCAGATGCCCCGTTCCCCGGCTCCTTTCGACAGCAGGGACACAGAGCACCGGGCGCGCCACGCTGGAGTCAGCCAGAGCGGAAAGAATTTCCCCTGAGCCGAAGGGTTTTGCAGGCCACCGGGATTCTGAAAGGCAGCGGACAATCCTCAGACAGCGGCGGTAGTCGCTGGCAGTGTCCACAGTTGTGCGCAGGTCGGGATGATTCCATCGGTCGGGAGCTGGCAGCATGACGGAGACAAAGTCCTGCGGATGCCGGTAGAGGGCGGGCCCCACGTGCTCGTGGTCGTAGGGATCCTCGCTCAGACGGCGGGCCTCCAGGAGGGAGCGGGCATTGAGCACCTCCACCCCGCTGCCATGGGGAAGGCCCACATAGGTGAGGTAGTCGCAGGGACTTCTCCTCATCTCCTCCAGCAGCTGGACAGCCGCCTCGTGGAAGAGGAAGGGATTGTCCGCAGTGGCCCGCAAAATCATATCCGTGGGCCCCACGCACCCATACTGGGCGGCCACAGCGCAGAACCGTCCCAGCACGTCATCCCTGTCCCCGGCAAAGATGTCCCAGCCACAGTCCTTGGCTATGGGCTCCAGCTCCTGTACGGACTCATGGTCCACCGCCAAGATGTGATGGTCAGCCGGTACCTGACCCATGGCGGCAAGGGTCCATGCCAACAAGGGACGGCCAGCAAGGGGCAGCAGGGCCTTCCTGGGCAGGCGGGACGAGGAGAGTCGGCACTGGACTACTACAATGGTCATCTCGGCTGGTCCTCCCAGCTGTCGATGAGTCCCAGCAAATCCTGCTGGAAGGAGTGCCTGTTCTGGGCCACCCAGCGGCGGGCGTCCATAAACTCCTTGTAGGCGGTCCCCACAGGAAGCTTTGACCTCCTGCGGTAGCTTGCGAACCTGCTGAAGGGAATATAGCAGCGGTCGTCCACGTGGCGGGGCGCCCCATTCTTGAGGTAGAACCGCAGCTGGGTGTGGTCTGGCGTGGTGTCCGGCACGGGAACCTCCCCCTCGTAGGACAGCTGGAACAGGGGCGACATGATGATCTCCTCTCCCCAAAGCCAGGCCCGAAGGGAAAGGTCCAGATTCTGCCAGTAGGGGGAGGTGATGGTGTAGTCGTAGCCTCCCAGCCTGATAAACTTCGCCCGGTTGTAGATGCCAATGAAATCGAAGGGATAGAGGGTGGGACTCTTGTCGCTGATGATGTCCGAAAATCCGGGCTTGAGGATGCCGTTGTCCACCTCCGGGGTAAAGCGTACCGGCAGAGGGCGACGCTGGCTGTCCGTCAGTTTTGGAGCAAGACAAAAGTAGCCCTGTACGGTGTAGCGCTCGATGATATTGGCGGAGAGGAGGGCCGGAGTAACCCGGATGGAGTCAGTGATGACCAGGGCATAGTCCTCGGCAATCTCCCCCATCGCTATGTTGATCATGTCCCCGACGGAGACCTCCTCCTGGGGAATGACAAATTTCACGCAGGGAAATCCCCTGAGCATCTCCTCCACATTATAGTTGCCCGGCGTCCTGTCGATGGAAACGATTGAGGAAAAACCACTCTTGATGAGGTTGTCCAGAATCTTCCCCCGGTACAGCCCACCTGCACCCACGTTCAGCAGGACGACTGCCAGAGAGAGACGGGGGTTCACCAGGGGCTCGTGGCCGGCAAGGATGGTGAGGGAAACCTGCCGCTCGTTAAAAGTTGAAGGTATAGTATTCATCACAATGCTCGCACTGCTCCATGAAGGGCATGTTCCTCCCCTTCTCCCAGATTTCCCTGAGTGGCTGGCGGAAGACGTTGCCGCAATCCCCGGCCAAAAGGAATTCCCGGCAGGCAGGTACCCCGCCGTCCACCAGAATCACCATGTCCCGACGCTGGTGCCAGCAGGGGTTCCTCAGCACCGGGGACAGGTCCGTAACCTGCCGGTCGGGCAGGTAGTCCAGGAAGCTGTCATACTTTTGGATGATGAGGCCGCCGGCATCCTTGCGGCTGCGGTAAAAGTCCTCCAGCTGCTCCTCATTGTCCGTGGTGCGGACAAACTGGGTGTAGCTGGCTCCGGGAAAGTCCCGGCTCAGAATCTGGAAGGACTCCTGGGCCCTGTCAAACGAGATGGGCCAGCCCTCCTTTCCCACTCCCCGCATCCGCTCGTACATGGCCTGGTCCTGGCTGTCCAGGGACACAATCCAGATGACCGGAGGATAGGAATTGGTCCTGGGTGGGGCTGCGGCCGCCAGCTCCCGCACCTTACCGGAAAGCCCGCCCGTCACCAGGCTGCCGTCGGTCTCCACCAGGACGGAGAGCCCCGGATGCGACAGCACAGCCTCCACAAAGCCCAAAAAGTCAGGGTGGGCCAGCGGCTCCCCCCACAGGGACAGGGACACCACCGCCTCCCCGGAGAGCTCCGCCATGGAAGCAACCAGCGGCTTGAATTTCTCCAGCTCCATAAAGCAGGCATCATTCTTGTGGGGAGCGTCGGCGGGAGGATGGTTGAAGGTTTCCTGGTAGACCTGGGGATAGGGACAGTAGGTGCAGGTTCCAGGGCAGGTGGCCGAAATCTGCACATTGTAGAAGGCCGGCACTGTCCGGAGCACCCCTGGAGTGAACACGGCCTTGGCAGCAAGCCTGTCAGCGGCAAGGGAGCGGACAAATTCGGGGCTGTCCTTCGGGCCGAATTCCGAGAGGAGCCCCTGGTAGATTCGCAGGCAGGCCAGCTGCCCCTCCCGGCTGTGGCAGGAGAAGTCCAGGCGGTACTGGCGCATGTCCTCGCTGGCCATGAGAGTCTCCACCTCGAAGGAATTGATGTCGTCACGGATGACATCAAAGAACACGTCCCGCCCCACAAGGCCGAAGTCCCTTCCCTCCGCCAGGGACTTGAGGATGGCGACGGTGCTGCCGTTCACCACTACAGGGGCAAGTCCCTCCGGCCATCCCTCCGCAAAGGTGTACTCCGCAGCATATTTGTGGTGGAAGCGGAACAGCTCCCCAGTAAGCTCCCCATCGTAGAACGGGCAGCTGTAGCGGCAATGGATGATAGTCGTGCAGTCCCCACGGCATGAGTCCAGGGCCGAGAGGAAGGAGAGCACGGAGGTAAAGTCCCCGGAAAGCACCTGGACGGGAATCCTGCAATTCCCCACCAGGGCCTCCACCTGTTCCTTGCACTCAGGGGCGGTGAACACCACTCCCCGCTCCAAGTGGAGCTCCCTTTGGAGGCTCAGGCTGTCAATCCACTGGACGACACGGGCAAAGGCGGAGATGCCGGAAAAAAGAGGCTCGAAGGCGTAGTTCCTGGGGGAGCCGGCATACACAGAAACAATGGTTTTCATACCCCCTGTATATCGGCAGGTTTAGGTCCGTGAATGAGGGCAATAACAGGGACATGCAAGGCAGCCCCGGAAGCTGCCCGCAAGCAAATAGACCTTTTTCCGCTTTTCCTGTATCATCTGTTCGATGCCGTTGTTTCCGTATTGCGGGTTCAATTCAGGGGAGGGAATCTCATGCGACAAGGACTTTCTTTTCTATATGGGCTACTGCTGGCCGCCATGGTGACACTGCCGGTGGCCACGGTGACAGCAGAGCAGATGGGGTCGGCCACCTTCGGCTTTTCTCTGGACCTGCCGGAGGGCTTCTTGGCGACGGAGGCCGCAGCTGACGGACGCAGCTACCAGTTCAAGCACCAGTTCTGCCCAGCGGAAATCATCATCAGGATATACGAGCCACGGCGCTACCAGTCGGCGAAGGCCGCCCTGGAGGACACCCTTTCCAGGCTTTCCGCCAGGGACAGGGACATCTCCCAGGTGGAGTGGCGGCAGGCGGACTGCACCCTCGCCAGCTACAAGATAAATCCCTACGGCAACCAGGAGTACGGCGGCTGGGCAGTGGCGGTGGAGCTGCCAGAGCAGAAGGGCTGGCTTGCCATGCTCTCCTATGCCCCCACCAGCGACGGCAAGGGCAACAATCCCGCCCACCTGCTGGAGCAGCTGGTCATCTCTGCCATCGACTCACTGAGTATAGACCGTGGCAGCCAGTTCGGTGTGGGCCCCGTCACCGCCTACGCCTTCCCCTCAATCGAGAGCCAGCCGGTGGAGCTCCACATTGCCGGCCGCAAAATCCAGACGGAAGTCGGGGCGGAGGACAAGGAAATCCAGCAGTTCATCACAGAGCGGGAATTCGTCATCATGACCCTGTATGCACAGACCGACCTGCTGGTCCCTGCCTGGCAGCGCTACTACCGCATGGTCTACCGCAGCGCCTACCAGCAGCTTCGGCGGCCTGCCTTCGACATCTACGCCTCCCTCTACAACCTTGACTTCGTGATCTCTTCGGACAATCCCCGCCTGGCACTGGCACAGACCATCCTGAGCTGGGTGCAGACCTTTCCCTACGAGCGGAGATTCAACATGGACAAGCCCTACTCCCACGACAGCAACGACCTCTCCCCTCCCACAGCCGTGCTGACAGGGGAAGTTGGCTCCGACTGTGACAGCCGGAGCATCCTGCTGGCAATCCTCCTGCACCACATGAACTATCAGACGGTGATGTTCCTTTCCCCCGTCTACCAGCACGCCATGCTCGGTGTGGAGCTTGAGTCCGCAGGAGCCAGGATGAGGGTGGCGGACCGGACCTACCTGGTGGCCGAAACCACAGATGATGTGGCAATCGGGCAGGTGGCGGCGGACATGTCCGTGGAGGCGAACTGGCTTTCCGTCACCTTTCCCTAGGGTCGGAAAGCCTCCCTGTGTCCGTAGCTTGAAAAGGAAAAGGGAGGAGAGCCCCAAAACGGGGCAAGGAGTGAATATGAGAAGAGTGCTAAGAATGATTCTACTGGCCCTAGGGCTGGTAGCCGTCCTGACCGGATGCCATGAGCGGAAAGAGGAGAGCCCAAGGGAAGAGATTTCCGTTGTCACCACCATCTTTCCCCTGTATGACTGGGCCCGACAGATAATCGGCAATACGGAGGGGCTTCGGCTGACCCTCCTGCAGGACAAGGGTACGGACCTGCACAACTACCAGCCTACGGCAGCAGACATCGTTGCCATCACCACCTGCGACCTCCTCATCCACGTGGGGGGACATTCCGACTCCTGGCTGGAGACGGTTCTTACCCAGGCAGAGCAGGAGGGGCCGGTTGTGGTCAGCCTCCTCCAGGTGCTAGGAGACCAGGTAAAGGAAGAGGAGCTTGTGGAGGGCATGGAGCATCACGAGGCATCACATCCTTCCCACCATGACGGGCATTCCCCCCACGAACGCCACCAGCACACCCATCATACTCTAGACGAGCATATCTGGCTTTCCCTCAGACATGCGCAGACCTGTGTCGCCCACATCCAGCGTCAGCTCTGCCTGGTGGACGGAAGGAACCAGGAGTCCTACACAGAAAACGGAACCCGGTATATCACCCAGCTGCAGGAGCTGGACGAGGAGTATCGGGCAATGATTTCTGCCGTCACCCTCAAGCCCCTCCTGTTCGCAGACCGCTTTCCCTTCCGCTATCTGGTGGACGACTACGGCCTCAGCTATTACGCAGCCTTCTCCGGTTGCTCCGCCGAGTCAGAGGCCAGCTTCCAGACCATCGCCTTCCTGGCCGAAAAGACCCGACAGCACCAGCTCAATGTCCTGCTTACCACAGAGCATCCGGGGCACCGTCTTGCACAGGCCGTCATTGAAGCCGCCGGGGAAGACGGACGGGAGATTCTGAGCATGGACTCCATGCAGTCTGTCACGCTGGAAAATCTTGATGACGGAGCAACCTACCTCTCCATCATGCGGAAAAACCTTGAGGTTCTGGAGCGAGCCATGCAGGGAGGGAGCGAGTGACCCCCCTCCTCTCCTGCACCGACCTGACCATCGGACATGACGGCAGGCCGGTTGCCGCCGGCATCAGCTTCCGGGTGCACCGGGGGGATCACCTGTGCATCGTAGGGGAAAACGGCTGCGGAAAAAGCACTCTGATAAAGACCCTCCTGCATCTGATTCCAGCCCTCAGCGGCTGCCTGGAAACCGCACCAACGCTGAGCCCCCAGGAAATCGGCTACCTTCCCCAGCAAACTACCCTGCAAAGGGACTTTCCCGCCTCAGTGAGGGAGGTTGTGCTTTCAGGCTGCCTGAACCGCTGCGGCTGGCGGCCCTTCTACAACAGGGAGGAGCGACGCTTGGCGGACCGCAACATGGAGCGGATGGGCATCCTGCATCTGGCAAGAAGCTGCTACCGCACCCTGTCTGGCGGCCAGCAGCAGCGAGTCCTGCTGGCACGGGCCCTCTGCTCCGCAAGAAGGCTCCTCCTGCTGGACGAGCCGGTTGCGGGCCTTGACCCCACGGCAACAGCGGAGCTATACACCCTTGTCAACTGCCTGCATCAGGAGGATGGACTTACCATCATCATGGTCACCCACGACATAGGGGCCGCACTGCGGGCTGCCACCCATATCCTGCATCTAGGCCGCCACCCGCTGTTTTGCGGCACCAAGGAAGCCTATCTTGCCAGCGGCCTTCCACAGACCTTTATGCGGCTGGAGGAGCAGCCATGACGGAGCTTTTGCAAAAACTGGATTTCTACCTCCAATACCCCTTTGTCCGCCATGCCCTGATTGTAGGGGCACTCATTTCCCTCTGCGCATCGCTTCTGGGAGTTACCCTGGTACTGAGGCGGCTCTCTCTGATTGGGGAAGGTCTTTCCCACGCCGCCTTCGGCTTGAGCGCAGTTGCAGGAGCCTTGAACCTGACAGACGACCTTTTTATTGTGCTGCCGGGAACCATCCTCGCCTCCATCCTGCTCCTCACCGGAGGACAGGACAGAAAGGTCCGGGGAGATGCAGCCGTTGCCATAATCTCGGTGGGAGCCCTTGCCTTGGGGTATCTGGTAATGAACCTCTTCCCCCCTTCATCCAATGTGGCGGTGGATGTGTGCACCACCCTCTTTGGCTCCACCTCCATCCTGACCCTGCAGTTGCGGGAGGTAGTTCTCTGCCTTGTCCTCTCCACCTTTGTCCTGTTGATTTATTTTCTATTTTACCATAAGATTTTTGCAGTTACCTTTGATGAGACCTTTGCAAGGGCAACAGGAGTCAGGACGAGGGCCTACAACCTGCTCATAGCCCTTGTCGTTGCCGTCATCATCTCTCTGGCCATAAACCTTGTGGGTTCCCTGCTGATTTCAGCCCTGGTCATCTTCCCGGCACTGTCAGCCATGCGTGTCCTCAAGAGCTTCCGGTCAGTGGTAATGTGCGCAGGCATACTTTCCGTCGTCTGCGCCGTCGCCGGCATTCTCGTGGCCATCCTCGCGGGCACTCCCGTGGGACCGACCATCGTCGCTGCGAACATCCTGGCCTTTTTCTTATGTTATGTTGTGGGAGGGATAAGGAAATGATGAGAAAGATACTAGTTGCAGTGCTGTGCATCCTAGGCTGCCTAGCCATCACCGGCTTCAAAAGGGAGGCAGCCACCACAGAGGGCCGCCGTGTCGATGTGGATTTAACCCAGCTCAGTAGTACCATGGTCTATGCCCAGGTCTTTGACATGCTGGTATCTCCCGACACCTATGTCGGAAAGACCATCAGGATGCGGGGAACCTTCACCCAGTACCGGGCGGCAGAGGAAAGCCCCGTGCTGGTTCCCGGCCGGCAGTATTTCGCCTGCGTCATCACCGATGCCTTGGCCTGCTGCTCACAGGGAATTGACTTCGAGCTGGCCGGAAACCCGACCTATCCACAAGACTACCCCGTACCTGGCAGCGAAATTACCGTGGTAGGAAAATTCCAGCAGGTGGACAAGGACGGCTACAGCTACACCTACGTGGCCGATGCCCGCCTAGAGTGAGGGGGCACAAGGCCACATCCGGCAAGACAAGCCATTTCAGGCACAATTACATGATCTGTATGCAGTTATTTTTCTATTGACAACAAGTACCCTGATAATTTATATTTGTAATTACTACAATTTTATATCATTTTAGGAAGTGTCTATGCAACTGATGCTAACAGAAAAGGAGATGACGGACCGGATTGTTGCCTGTGGGATTCGCCCCTCGCTGCAGCGGATTCACATCTACCGCTACCTATGCAACTCCACATCCCACCCTACGGCGGAGGCCATATATTTCGCACTGGTATCCGAAATCCCCACCCTGTCACGGACAACGGTCTACAATACCCTCAAGCTCTTCCACAAGAACAGGCTGGTGGAGACCATCACCATCGAGAATGAGGAGCTTCGCTACGACGCAGACACCTGCGACCACCTGCACTTCAAGTGCAACTGTTGCGGCCAGGTCACTGATGTCCCCTACGAGAAGACCTCCAGGGTATACAAGTCCTTTGCAGGAAACCTGCCCGCTGGATTTTCCCTCTCAAAGATCCAGACCTGTATCTGGGGAACCTGCTCCAGCTGCGGCTCCAAGGAGGCATAGCGGAGGACAGCACCCGGTCTCCTTTGGCCGTACAAAGACCTTAACCCCTCTTCGTTTTTGTTCGATACAATAATGAGGAGTTTATATGAGTAGATTTTCATTGTTTTTGTGCCTGACTGCCTTCACCTTGATGCTGGCCACTTCATGTACAAGCACAGACTCAGCGGCCCAATCACCATCGGAGCCAAAGACCCTCCAGGATCTCATCCTTGCAGGCAGATATGAGGAGGTACGGAAGTCCCTGCATCTCCAGAAGGACATCAATGCCGTTGACGACCATGGCAACACCGTCCTCCATGCCGCTGCCATAGCAAACAATGACGAACTGGTGACCCTCTTCATCTCCATGGGTGCCTCCACCGAGCTCAAGAACAATGACAGCGACACTGCCCTGCACCTGGCTGTGAAAAACCACAGCGTAGAGGCAGCCCAGACGCTCTCCGCCGTGGACGGGGACATCTTCGCCATGGATGCCTACGGAAAAACAGCCCTTGAGCTGGGTATGGAGCAAGGGTCGGAATTCTTCGACGCCATGATAACAACCCGCACAGGCGAGCTCCAAGACTCAAGGGGAAGGACAATCATCCACTATTTTGCGCAGAGCAGGAACCTTCCCGCCCTGCAGTACGCCATCAAAAAGAGGATTCCTCTCTCCGTGGCAGACAATGACGGGACGAGCCCCCTCCAGCTGGCCTTGGAAAACCACCACGACGTAGCAAGCGCCCGCGTTGCGGCAACCCTCCTGTTGAACGGGGTGCCTCCAGAGGGCGGGCCATACTCCTACTTCGAGAATGCCGTCATCACCAGAAATCCCACCCTCCGGCTGGAGGATGGGCAGACCCCGCTCCACCTTTCCAGCATCCAGAACCACGTGGGTATCACAGAGTACCTGCTGGAGCAGAAGGCCAACATCAACGCCCAAGACATATCGGGCTCCACTCCCCTCCATGAATCCGTCCGCTACGGGAACGTGGAGAACGCTCGCCTCCTGCTGGATGCAGGGGCACGGGTAAACGCCCAGGACAACCTTGGCAAGAGTCCCATCCTCCTCATCATGCCCAAGAATAGCCAGGCCGACCTCTACAGCCTGCTCCTGTCCTACAGGGCCAACGTGAACATCAAGGACATGTACGGAGACTCCGTACTGCACGTGGCCACCATGAACGGCGCCGACTCCCACACCCTGAACCAGCTGATTCTTGCTGGGGCCGACATCAACGAGCGCAACAAAGAGGGCATCACGCCCCTGGCGCTGGCTGTGGACCACCGCAGGACTGCCATCATCCAGTTCTACCTCGGAGCAGGGGCCGACATCCATGCCGAGGACAACATGGGGGAGACACCCCTCACCCGCTCACTCAAGGCCGGCCCGGACATGAGCAAGAAGGTGCTGATTTCCAGCAACGTCGGCAGCCGGGACTCCTACGGCAACACAGCCTACCATCTGGCCATCCTGACTGCGGATCCCAACCTCGTCTTGATGGAGGAGACAAAGGCGGATACCCCCATAGCGGACGACCTGACTATGACGCTGGAATACATCTACAGTCTCAACAAGGAAATAAATAGCCGCAACAGGAACGGAGACACTCCCCTGTCACTGGCAGTGCAGCGGAACATCCAGCGGGCCGGCGAATTCCTTCTGAGCCGGGGAGCCGACGTGTTCTCCGCCAACAATGCGGACTACTCCCCCCTGCGGCTAGTCCTGGAATCCAGCAACAGCAGCGGCAACTGGCTTCTGAACTCCAAGGTTATCCAGGCCACAGATGGAAGCGGCAACACGCCCCTCCACTACGCAGCCGAATGGAAGCTGGTATCCGCCATCAACCTGCTGGTGGAAAGGGGGGCAGACACCAATGCGCGGAATGCAAACGGGGAGACACCCCTGTACAATGGCGTAAAGTTCGACAATCCCGCCGTCATCGAGGCGCTCGTTGCAAAGGGAGCCCAGTTCAACATCAGGGACTATCTGGGGAACACCCCTGTCCACGCCTGTATCCGCTGGGACAGTATGAACGCCCTCAAGCGGCTCTTTGTACTGGGGGCAAACCTGAACGCCCAGAACATTGCAGGCAAGAGTCCCCTGGCAGAGGCCGCCCGCACTGGCAAGACCGAGATGGCCCGCCTTCTGATTGACCACGGAGCCAACATCAACGCCACCGACGAGACCGGAAGGACAGTCCTCATCGACGCAATCCAAAGCGGCAATGCGGAGCTGGTGTCCATCCTGCTGAACAAGGGCGCATCCCCAATCCTACAGGAAATGCACGGACGGAACGCCTTCCACGAGGCCGCCCATCTGGGGGCCCCGGAGATTCTGGACATCGTGCGCAGGGCTGGTGGAGACCCCCTCTCCCGTGACAAGGATGGAAACACGCCCCTCTCGCTGGTCTTCAACAAGGGAGAGGCTGCTATCAGGGCGGTCTTGGGCTCCAACCTAAACCTCAGCGACTCCTACGGCAACTCCCCCATCCACGTGGCTGTGAGCTCCAACGTAGCCCCCGCCACCTTGGACATGCTTCTCAAGACCAGGTATCCAGTGAACAGGCGCAACAGTTCAGGCTCCACCCCCATCACCCTGGCTGTAGCCCAGGGCAACCTTCCACTTGCCTCCCTGCTCCTGAAGTACGGCGCTGACCCCTTTGTCTCCGATAACACAGGAGAGTGTGCAGTCTCGCTGGCACTGAAGGGAAAGCAGGAGATTTTGGAGCACCTGGTCAAGCAGGCGGGGACAAAGGCTGACATCTCCGGCGAGGGAATCCTCCACTACGCCGCTCGAATCAGCAACCAGGAAACCATCAAGCGGCTCTTGTCCATGGGACTCAGCAAGAACCAGAAGAGCCTTTCGGGAGAGCGGCCCTACGACATTGCTATAAGATGGAACCGGCCCGACATCGCAGCCCTCCTCCACTAGCAACAGAAAAATGCAGTGATTTTTAAAGCACCTATAGACGGGCAGCCCTTTCCAGCATGGCACGGAAGGCGCTGCCCTCCTTTTTCAGCTCCTTGGAGCCACGGGTAATCTTGCACAGGCTCATGCCAAACATACGGGCAATCTCCCGCTGGGTGGTCCCCCGGTCAATCTCCTTTACCAAAAGCCAGCGCTTGGCCATGTCCTCCAGCTCCGAGGGCGTGAACAGGCAACAAAAGAAATCTTGAACCAGAGAGGCATCATCGGTATCAGCCAGAAGGGCGCATAACTCCGAAAGCCCTCCATGCAACCTTTCGTCCATGACGACATTGTATAGAGAAACAAAAAAAATGACAACGGCATGACAGCCGACACAAGAGTATCTGACTGTCAAGCGGCAAGAGTAGCTAGACGGATGGAAGAGGGAAGAGCTCCTGAATGTTTGCATCCACCAACGACGACAATGCCTCCGGCGTAATGCCGAGAATCTCCGCAACAAAGCTGTAGGTATGCTCCACCAGGACCGGAGAGTTGACCTTCCCACGGTGGGGAACGGGGGCAAGATAGGGAGCGTCCGTCTCTAGAAGAAGCCTATCCTTTGGAATGTAGCGCACCAGAGCGGCAACCTCATCCATGCGGGCCTTCTTAGTGTAGGTGACAGAGCCGGAAAGGGAGATGTACCAGCCCCGGTCAAGGAAGCCCCTGGCCTCATCCTTACCATAAGAATAGCAATGGATGAGCCCCCGGTCATAGCCCACATTTCTAATGCAGTCCAGCGTCCCCTCGAAGGCATCGCGGGAATGGACTATTACCGGCAGAGACAGGCTTCGGGCTAGCTCCAGCTGCATCTGAAAGAGCTCGGCCTCACCATAGAAAACCTCGGCGGAAAACTTGTCTTGGCTACGGGCATCCGGACCGGAGGGATTCCAGTGATGGTCAAGACCACACTCGCCCAGTGCCACCAGCTTCCCGGCACCAAATCCACAGAAGTCCGGGGAGGACAGCACCCGCTCCATAGTAGCCTGCAAGTGCTTCATCTGGTTAAACCGGTCTAGAATCGCCTCCTCCCCCGGCCAGATTCCAGCGGAAAAAAACAACAGCTGCTGTACCTTTGCCTGAGTCTGCACGTCAGCAATGTCTGCCACCAACTCACGGGCCCTTTCGCCACGAACGAAAAGATCGTCGCACTTGGTTCCAATATCCAGACCGAAGCAGGCATCCCTTGCTGCCATGGCAGATAATGCAGCGGGAACATCAAGGCCACGCTCCCAAAGATGGTGAAGATGAAAGTGAGTGTCTGAAAACATAGGCTTCCTAGAATACGATTCACCGAACTTGCAGCTACACCTCCGCTTCAAAGGCTTGAAGCTCGGCTGCGCCTCGCCGCCAGAACCCGACGGACGCCATGCGTCCTTTGTACAACCTTCGGGTAGGCGGGATTTCCCTTCGGGCCGGCCTCGCAGCACAGCTGCTCGGCTTCAAATCCCGACGGACGCCATGCGTCCTTTGTACAACCTTCGGGTAGGCGGGATTTGAACCCGCGACCTCTAAGTCCCGAACCTAGCACGCTACCAGCTGCGCTACTACCCGTAAAAAATAAACCCATCCAACGGGATGGGTTTGAGCGGGAGCGACGGGGCTTGAACCCGCGATCTTCGGCTTGACAGGCCGACGCGATAACCAACTTCGCTACGCCCCCGTGATGTATGAGAGTATATCATGGAAGCCTATTTCATGTCAAGTGAATATTTTGTCAAAACAGTTTTTTTATCATTTTTTTCCCTTGCATTTATCCCTCGATTGCTATATCATAGGGCAAGCTGCCGGAATGGTGAAATTGGTAGACACAAGGGACTTAAAATCCCTCGGATGAACAATCCGTGCCGGTTCGACCCCGGTTTCCGGCAAGACCGCATTGCCAGCAATGCGGTTTTTTTTATGTCCAGAATAAAAAAAAGGACTGGATTCCTCCAGTCCTCCAGATGGCTAGTGAATCTGACTGTACATACTGGCAATTTCCTGCCGCCAGTCAAACTTGGTGTCCCGGCTCTCCCACTCGATTATTCTCACAATAGAAAATTTCTTTGTGTCACGGGCATCGGGAAAGGACACCACGGCGAAGCGTCCCTGGCCAATGTAGGTAATCTGCTGGTTTTCTTCCAGTCGCTCCCGTTGCTGCAGCTCCTCCAGTGCGCAGTCAAAGTGGATCGGCATACCACTGGCCCTATCTGCCAAGGCTGAGGAAAGCTCCTCTATGCGTTTTTCGCATTTTACGCAGAGCACCTCCCGCTCCTTCAGCTCTTTGATTGCCTCCAAGTCCCGCTGCATCTCCTCGTGAACCTGCTGGGGCAGCCTTGCCTGCACTCGATGCCTGCTGTCCTGGCCACGGCCCTTGCCCCGCCGGTCACTCCTCTTTCGGCCCTCCTCCTGAGAATGCCGCCCACCTCCATTCCGCCTACCGCTCCTGCGGCCATTTCCTGAACGCTCCATATCATGTCCTTCCAGATGTCTTGTTTTCCACCAGCTTTCGGCTCAAGACAAGGGCAATTCGCTGAATCGCAGCATCCAGATATGAAGGCTCATATACTTTTTCCTGTAATTCACGCACCCTCGCCGCCCTAACGGCTTTTTTGGGATTCTCTTTCTTAGCGGACATTATAAATTCTCCGAAAAGGCGTTTTCTATGTGGTACAACGGGCCAAGCCCAGGCATATCGACAATCACAACATCAAACCTCATGTAGCTGTTACTATATTGTCGAAACTTCTGCACAAAATATTTAGCCGTTTCGATGATTCTTTTCCGCTTGGTCCTTCCCAGGGCCTGCTCCAGCATGGACACATCCCCATGGGGATAGTTCTTTACCTCCACAAACACCAGGAAGGGTTCCCTGAAGGCTATTATATCGATTTCGCCATTCCTTGTCCTCCAGTTCCTGGCCAAAATCTCGTATCCCTGTCCCAAAAAATATGCAGCAGCACGCTCCTCCCCATCCCTGCCACGCAGAGTCCGCTCCTGTCCGCAGGAGCTCAATCCACCGACTCCAGCTCAGGAATATCATCCTCCATCGGCACAAGGATTTCAAATCCATTGGTGATGAGGTAGGGAATGTTCCAGCGGTGGAGGCTGTCCAAGAGTCGCTGGGTCAAGGGAACCTCGCTGGCCAGAAATATATGCCTGCCGTCGTCAAAGAACAGCGGCTGTGAAAATCGGGAGCCCACACAGAGGTCCTCTGTCTGGATGATTCTGTCATGTTCCTGCATACTTTTCCTCCTGACGCTGGATGAAGGCAAAGATTTTTGCCAGCACCTCGTAGGTTTCCTCCGGGACATAGGAGCCAACCTCGCACAGAGACAGGGCGTTTGCCAGCACCGCATCCCGCTCTATGGGGATTCCCTTTTCCTGGGCAATACGCACCACCTTCTCCGCTATGGCGCCCCGCACATTCAATGCGATGAAGGGCGCGTCGGCTCCCTCCGGGTATTGGAGGGCGATGGCCTTCCTCCGTTCTTCCATCACACCTCCAAATTGCAACTGGCAAGCTCCTGCAAAGGCTCACAGAACAGACCCAGCCCCTCCAGCGGGCGCCCCTCGACAGGCACTCCGGGGAACAGCCCCTCCAAGGCCCGCTGCCAGTCAGGACCGCCACCAGCATACTCTACCGCCACCACAGAGCGGCCTCCATAATGCACCATAAAGGCATACTGTGCTGTGGCAGACTGGGCTGAAACGCAAATCCTAAGCATTTTCTTAAAATCCAAATCAAACAGGAGCCTGATAGCACCTAAAAGGCCAGCCGTCTCCCGACCAGCCCCCACAGACATGGAGAAGGGAACCACTAGCCAGTGGCGAGTACTGGAAGCCACGTGGTTCAGCATGGTTAAAAGACCGCCCCTACCACCAAGGGAGGCTACCGAACGGCCGTAGAGTCCCTCCACCAGGGTCTCCAGGCCACCAAAGCCATTGGCTGCCCTTGCCGCAACGGGGCTTGAGGCAGCCTCTCGCTCCCCTCCCTCACCAAAACAGCCTCCGTCACCCAGCATCATGGACAGGAGGGAGGCCACCATGGTACTGTCCGCCTCCATCCCCTTTTCCAAAAGCATCAGGGCAACCTCTGCCGCTTGGCTCTCCCGACCGGGAAAATGAGAGGCAATACCATAGGCCCGCCGCATCCGCTGGCTGTCGAGGCGGAGCCCCAGCTGCTGCATAAGGGAAAAAAGCCGTCCAGAAACACCGTCCACCGGCAGTCCCAGGGAAGCCAGACTCTGGGCCAGTCGCTGGGGAATGTCTCCCGACTGGAAGGAGTCCTCGGTAAAGCGAGCCATCTGGGGTAAGGGAGCCGTCCTGACGGATTCTGGAACCAGCTGGAGCTGTCCCGCCACGGCACGAAGCTGCACCCGCAAAAAGGAACCGGGCTCCAAGGGCAAATTTGAGCGGGCCTCCATGAGCCTGCCGCCCAGAGAAATCCTGTAAAGGCCGGGGCTAGCCTGCTCCACCACCCGCATAAAAGCAAAACCGCCCCTGCCAAGGCTCTGGGCCCCGGCCGGAACGGTCAGTATCCTTGAATGAACGGCATTTGTTGCAGTATTCATATAAAAAGCGGGCCGCCACAACCATACCGAGAAAAGCCCCGGCAAAGCTTGGGCAGCCCCTTCCACTATTTTGCCTTCTGGATGTCGGACTTCCTGATGATAAGCTCCTTGACCTTGGCAGCCTTGCCAACCTTGCCACGGATGTAGTACAGCTTGGCACGGCGGACCTTACCACGGCGAATCCGCTCCACCTTGGCAATACGGGGCGAGTGCAGGGGGAACACACGCTCCACACCCACACCGTAGGAATTCTTGCGGACAGTAAAGGTCCGCCTGATTCCTGAATTCTTAAAGCAGATGACCAGGCCCTCGTAGACCTGGATGCGCTCGTTCTTGCCCTCCACAATCTTGAAGTGCACCCTCACGGTATCCCCGACATTGAAGTCCCCCACCTCTTCCTTCTTCTGGGACTCCTCGATAGTTCTAATCAAATCCATACTGGCTACTCCTTCCCCTTACAACGGGGATGTCTTCTTTTGGTGCCGGATTTCGCAACCTGGCCCGTCATCGTCTCAATCATCTTCTCAGCCTCAGCCGTCAGGAGGCCACCGCTGCGGGCCGAAGCAATCAAGTCCGGCCTGTTCGCCATGGTCTTTGCCAGCTGTCGCTGGAGCCGCCACTTCCTGATGTTCTCGTGATGGCCGGAAAGCAATATCTCCGGCACCGCCATGCCCTTGTACACCTCTGGACGGGTGTACTGGGGATACTCAAGAAGCCCCGCAGAAAAGCTCTCCTCCTCCAAGGATTCCTGGGAGATGACTCCCTCCACCAGTCGATACACCGCATCGATGATGACGGTGGCCGCAATCTCCCCGGAGGACAGCACGTAGTCCCCGATGGAAATCTCGTCGTCCACCCAGGAGTCTATGATCCGCTGGTCGATACCCTCGTACCGGCCGCAGATGAAGACAAGCTCCTCTTCTCGGCTCAACTCTCTGGCCATGCGCTGGTTGAAGGGCTTTCCTGAAGGCGTGACATAAATCACCCGCTTCTTGTAGGCTCCCACGGACTCCAACGCCCGGCCCAGGGGCTCAGGAAGCATCAGCATTCCCGCTCCCCCTCCATAAGGACTGTCATCACATGTCTTGTGCTTGTCATGGGCAAAATCCCTGACATTCACCAAATCGTAGGCAATAATCCCCCGATCCACCGCCTTTGCCATGATTGAGCTCTCAAAGAAGGCACGGGGTATATCGGGAAACAAGGTCAGCACATGGAACTTCATGGCTTACTCCAGAATCCAGAGGTGCATCAGCTGGACCCGCCTACCCTTGATGTCCACGGTACCGATAAACTTCTTCTTGAAGGGAATGAGCACCTTCCGTGCCTTCCCGGAAGAAGTGGTCCGCAACTCCTGGGGCAACAGGTCGCAGCTCTCGGAGAGGACAACCTCCAAAAGGTCGCCGGCTCCGCCTTCCAATACGTCTGTGATGGTTCCCACGACGACTCCTCGGTCCGTCGCAGGTGCGGCGCCTGCCGCCAATCCCTTCGCACTGCCGCCGGAATACACCAACTGGCACTGCTTCAGTTCCTCAACGTAGTACTCGTCCTCCCCACAAGGACAGGCATACTCACGGGGAACCAGAATCTCGCTGCCGGAAAGCTTCTTGCCATCCTCCGGATTGTCGATTCCCCTAAACTTGATGTACAGAATCCCGTTGCCGAAGCTCACCTTCTCTATGGTCCGCTTGCTCTCGACACCGTTCTTCCGCAGCACTACATCCTTCATTCCAGTGAAATGCTGGAACTCCCCGGATGTGCTCTCCACCTTACAATTACCCGCCAGGCCGTGGGTGCCCCGGATAATTCCAACCACGAAGTGCTCCATCAATCCATTATTTCCAGGCTGTAGCGCTTGCCGCTCTTGCTGGATGAGGCGCTGAGCACGGTACGCAGGGCCTTCGCAATGCGGCCGTACTTACCGATAACCTTGCCGATGTCGTCCTCGGCAACACGCAACTCCAGGATTGTGGACTTTTCGCCTTCAGCTTCCGTTACTGAGACTGCACCGGGATCATCGACCAGTGATTTCGCGATGTATTCAATCAGGTCTTTTTCCATTTCCCGTCACTCCCACCACTTACAGCGAAAAGTTCTTCTTGTTAAAGAGCTTGCGAACGGTATCGGAAGGCTGGGCACCAACACCCAGCCAGTAGCGGGCGCGCTCCTCGTTGAAGGCAACCTGCTTGCCCTCCACCTCGATGGGATGGTAGACGCCAATCTCTTCGATTGTCTCGCCATCACGGGGCTTGCGGGAGTCCATCACCACGATGCGGTAGAAGGGCCGCTTCTTCGTTCCAAACTTCTTCAGTCTGATTCTGACCACGTATATCCTCCAAAGGCTTCTCCAGTCCGCCGTAACACCAGCTGTTGCCAGAAGGCCAACCGACAGCCGTCAAAGCCTAGTTTTGACAGAATACTGCATTATTCAGTATGAAATGGAAATGTACCAGTTTTTAAGCCTTTAGTCAATGTTATAAAAACTGGTTCGCGGAATGCCAGGCAATACCACAGTGATCCTTGCAGCTATGATAAGGCGTATTGTATAATCATGTCCATGAAAAGAAATGCATTCATCATCCCCATAATTCCAATCCTCCTTTTTTCCTGTAGCCAGCCACAGCATTCTTTTGGTGATTATGAGATAGTGGATGCCCCTGACAGAATCTGTGAAGCTGCCTATCAGTTTGCCAAGCTATACGAGGGGGCCGAAACAGAATATGCTTGGGGAGGCCAAGATCCCCTGCGGGCAATTCAAATGGATTGCTCCGGCCTTGTAGTCATGTGTTACAAGTACGCCTTGGTTGACACGAAATATAGTCTCCTTGCTTCTGATATGACCGCAGCCTATATGCATGAAAGTGCAGCGACCCCGATAGAAAAAAAGGACTTAAAGCGGGGGAATCTCATTTTTATGGGTGAAGAAAACAGCGGGAGGACTACCCACATAGCTATTTTTGACAGGATAGAAAATGGTGCCATTTATTTTATTGACAGCACCCAAAAAGATACCAACAATGACGGTATAGATGACATAAACGGCGTAACAACTCGCTGTTACCCAGAAAATGACAAGAGATTCAAGGGCTTTGGCAGGATGAAGGTACGGCTTTTGCTGGATTAATCAATGTGGGAGAGAAACACGAACAGGATGCTGCTGAGACACAAGCTATTTTATAAAATGGAATCGTCTGATATATGGATACCCGTCCGGGCACAAAATTACTAGAAAAAAAAACAAAAATTTTGTAAAATTGACTGATAATTTTTCAAGGCTGATAACGGTGTTTAAAACTTACTGTAAAGAACAGTTTTCATCTTATAATGATGCAATTAATTTTTATACTAAGAACTTTGATGCTCTAATTGACATTGAATTCTTTATTATGGAAGAGATAAAGCATTTTATAAACTTACATCTTCCAGAAATAAAAAGAGATTATGATGAAGCTTCTTATCTGTATTCTTTTTGGAGAAATTATCCACCATTAGATAGGGGGAGGTCTCCCAAAGGTGATCAATTTCCTTGGATAGAGGTTGGTGAACAGGTTTTTGGAAATAAACTGTCCAGATATTTTGCATCAAATTTTAACGTAAAGGATTCTGGATTACCATCTGGTGCCGATGACAGATGCATAATTGCAAGCGAAAGAATAAATCAAATTTTAAGAAAAACAGATTCTGTTTGGGTTTTCATCGATATAAAATCAACTGGTCCACGAGATAATTTTGAACATGCGGTAATGTCCCCATATCAAATTTCAGGTTCTGGAGATTGGGATACTTTGGATGATGGAATAATAAACAAACCCATTCCAGCACAAGGGAAACGAGCCAGCCATGATTTTCCATGTTCACTATCCCCAATTTATGTATTAAGCGACAAGACTATAGCACCATTAGCAACTTTTGCCATAAAACCTGTATATGGAATGTTACAAGAAGGTGGCCAGCCTTTAGAACACATTAAGATTGTAAGTATTCCTAACGGAATACTCTTAACAAGAAATCCCAATTATGTAAAAACACATAAAGGATTATTTTTTCCGGGAAAGGATGACAAAGCAAAGGATTTAAGAAAAATTCGTGCAAGGATTTCTTTTAATATATTAAAAGAAATTGATGCATGGAGAGTTCTTGATATAGATGTCACTAAGGGAATAGTTACATGAAATTAGATGTCAATAACATTTATTTAGGAGACTCAAGCCTTTTAATGCAGGAAATAGAAGATAATTCAATAGCCTTATCCTTTTGGTCTCCCCCATATTTTTTAGGTAAAGAGTATGAAAAAAATGAAACATACGATTCTTGGCAAAATATGCTAAGAAAGGTTATAGGTTTACATAAAAATGTTCTAAAGCCAGGTGGATTTTTAGTAATAAATATAACCGATATTATTGCTTTCAAAGATGAAAACATGCCAAGAATAATGGGACTGAATCCATCAAATAGAAAATGCAAAGTTACCAGAGAGATGATATTAGAGCAAAAAAAGCTACATCCAAATTTTAATAGATATGAATTAGCTAAGCTTTTAGGATGTAGTGAACAAACCATAGATAGAAGGCTAAATGGTAATAATATTCGTGGAGGAAAATATGAGGCTGGCACTCATATAAAACTTGTTGGAGGAAATATAGAGAAATACGCTTATGAAAACGGGCTTTATCTTTATGACAAGAGAATTTGGCACAAGGATCCTGCATGGGCAAATTGCAAATGGACTACAAACACCTTAAAAGCAGTAAGTGAATCGGAAGATTTATACATTTTTTGGAAACCTGGAGAATATGTTGTTAATAGGAAAAGACTTACTCCTGAAGAATGGAAGGAATGGGGATACAGACAAATATGGAAAATACCAAGTGTAAAAGCAAATGATAAACATGAAGCTATGTTTCCACTTGAACTTGCAGAACGAGTTGTGAAGCTTTTTTCTGACGTAGGAGATATCGTTTTAGATCCTTTTATGGGAAGTGGAACAACAGCACTTGCAGCTATAAAAAATAATAGAAAATATATTGGTATAGAAAAAGAATCAAAATATGTCAATTTAGCTAAGAATAATATAAATTCTTTTATACGTTCATTAGAAAATGAACAACTAGTTTTGAAATTTGGATAACTACACATAACAATTAGCTCAAAGCCAACACAGCAGCAGGAAATTGCCCAAGGCTCTTTTCCTTGCAAATGATGGATGACTTCAGAAAACACGCGGGTTGAATTTGCCAGCAGAACAAGGGCTACTACGCCAATGCCTTGCATGTGAGGTCGAGGCTGGACGGAAGAGAAAAACTGTCTTTTGGTGATGATTGGAGTGGGAGTTGACGGGAAGAAGAAGCCTGACAATGAACAAATTAAAAACTACGTCGGGCTGGCCGGAAAAATTTTTGAGTCCCTCAACGCCATCATAGATTACCATCTTGAAAACAAGTCCTTTTCATTTTATCTGGAAATGAATCCAGAGGAAATTCGCAGTATATTTGAACATGAAAAAAAGATAAGCTCAAAGGCGAATAAACCAACAAATTGGAAGGAACCTTTTTTAATGAAACTTATAGCCTACTATGTAGCATTTGCAGGACATTTTTTGCACAAGTATACTATAGCCAGTATATGTGACCAATGGAAATTACAAGAAATATTCAAACTCGCATACGAGGGTTCAGAGGATATTACCTTACAAACAAGAATACTTGAGAGCTTTTCAACAGAGAATGAGTACTTGCCGTATTTACCTATAAATATTATCGAAGGAGTGTTAGAACAAAATGATGAGCGCAAATTAGATATGATTATTCGTTATTTACAGAATCGATATCCAATGACGAACGACTCTGAACGAGTCCGCATAAAAGAAATGAATGATCAAATAATACTCGACAGTTCAAAAGACATTGGGTTGCGTGAGACAGCCTTCACGTGGTGGTACCTTAACACAACGGCTGAAAATGAAACTGGCGAAAGAGCACTTTGGTGTCGTAACATATTGGAAACAATGCTAAGGGAGACTCCAAACGACATACAAGAAAAAACATCTTTTAAAAATATTGTTGAACAGTGTTATAGCTGCATCCCTTGTGAAGATAGGCCGAACAGTCTCATTGAATCTTATATAAAAGACGGAAAGAATAAGGAAATAAGAGACCTATTCTACACAGACCTAAAATCCAATCCAAAGTCCTTGGCCAAGCTACTGTCATCCTCAATTGACGAAAACAAAAGCGACAAAATCAATGATTTGATTGAATATCTCACTGATTATATGTATAGATATATGGATAGCGATGCCTCTTATGACTCAACTGTACGAAATGGTATAGTGCATGTTGTTCAGTATTATCAGCCTGGACACATTGTCAGCAGCAGGAAAGGACAATTCAATGAACTTAGTGCAGGTTTTATCAAGAATAAAAGCGATGTATTGAAAGACATTCTGGGAACTTTGGGAAAAGGCAAAGAAAACTACATCAAAGAAAACATCAGCCAGCTCTATTCACAGGACAACGATGTTGACTTCAATATCCATTTATTACATGGATTCTTTTCACTTGACCTTGACCTCGAAACTTTTCCAATTCACCAGTTACAAAACTATGTGGAGTATTTATGGAAGAACAAGGAGCCTCCGAACCAAATCAAGCCAATCCTTAAGGTAATTTGCAATTCAAACAGACCCGATATAATCTGGCATCTTGTTGAAAAAGGATGGTCAATCTGACCGACACCACCGATACAGCAGCTAGCCAACCAAGGCAGCATCGGGAAAGGCGCCCAGGCCAAGGCGGACTGCCTCCTGCTGATGACCCACGACCGGCAGTTCACCCACTACAGGGAGCCCTGGGTGGTGCTGGTGTAAGGGGAGCGGTGATTTGGCTACACGTGCTTTCCCGACACTTCATTACAGTTGGTTCCGCAGTCCGAAGGGGCGGTTGAAAGAGCCTATCTCCACCAAATTTCCCTCTGGATCCGCAATATAACAGGTTCGTTGTCCCCAGGGCTCAGTTGTCGGCTCCAAGACAGACCTGCCGCCCTGTGCAATGATTCTGGCATATTCCTTGTCCACATCCTCGAAGGTATCGACATACAAGGCAATCTCAAAGTGGCCGTTCAAGCCTCTGGAGTATTCGTAATTCCTGCCTGTCATTTTTTCAAAATCATTTCTGCCGTACAGCAAGAACAGCGTTCCATTCTTGACAAGATACACATTGGATGTATTCTCATCCTCCGTGATTTCAAAGCCAAGGACATCCCTGTAGAAACGTATCATTGCGGGCATATCATCCACAAACAGACCAAAACCATCAAGTCGCATCTCCATTACCTCTGTCAGATTCAATTTAAATAATTACGTTTGATGCTTCAATACCCATTCAAGCATATCTTCATATTCCAATCTTCCATCTGCTACTGCAAGAACCATTTCATATAATTCTTTTTGTGCATACGATAGTTCAATTCCATTCAAAGCAAAGAATACAAGCATCAGAATGTGCTCTTTGCTCAGTCTTCTCATTTTGCAAGCATCTCATAAGCCTCTTTATTCTGTGCAAGTAATCTCCTTGAAATCTCAAGCACATCTTCATCCTTGGCCAGTGCCGATTTTGTCAAGGCGACATTATCAGCATGACAGCCGAGGCAGCAATCACCACTGTCTCCATGATGCCGACAAGGGAAAAAACCCTCTTGGAAAATCTGTTGTGCTTATACGCTCCATAGGTAAAACAGAGGGTGAGTATGGAGAACACCAAAACAATTACATACAACCAAGTCATGCAATCGTCCTCCCTTGCCGAAATGGATTTGGTTTATTTCTTCTTGCTCCATAAGAATGAATTGTAATCCATAAAAACTACTCCAGCTCTGCATAATTCCAGCTTGCATTTTTAAAATACTCCCTGTCCCTCCAGGGCCTTTCATCGCCAAATCCACCCACATACAAAGTTTCGTCCCCTCGCACAGTCCATTCCAGACCATGCTCCGGCTCCCATTCACAGCTACATTCAAAGTGGAACGCAGGCTCATTCCCCTGGGGCACCCTTATAATCATTATTTGCGGGCAGATGTACTGTAGTATATCTCTGCCCTGTATTCCCTCCGGAACCGCAACATCAATTTCTTCCAACAAATCCCTGAACTCTTCGCAGTAGTTTACAGCACCCTTACATAAACCGTCTATTGTACAGTCTTTCAGGTTTTCCAGATGCTCCACACAGGTATCCGCATAGTCCATGGGAACATCAAAATCTATATACACCTCAATTTCCTGGTTAAAAAGAGGAAAAAAAGCCTTGCCCTCGTATGCAAACTCACCTTTTTTGATATCCTTTATTTTGGCTGTATCCATGTTTAACTCCCCACTTTATAGTTATACCAGTGGTGCAATCTCCGCTCTGATCAAAAGAAATATGCAAATCCTGACTGAAACAAGCTGCAAATGTGCTCCCATTCCAATCATACCCTGTGTTGTTCCACTGCCGCAGGCTCCCATCTCCACACTCATAGTCCGGCCGAGCTGGTCATCCCCATTCTATGGTGCCGGCAGTCCCCTCGCTACAAGAAACTGCCCGGCACCATCCTTTATTCCCACTCAATCGTACCGGTCGGGACCATCCTCTATTCCCATTCGATGGTACCGATGGGCTTGGGGGTCAGGTCGTAGACCACCCGGTTGATGCCCGGCACCTCGCTGGTAATGCGAGCGGTAATCTTGTGGAGCAGCTTGTAGGGAATCTCCTCGATGGTGGCGGTCATGGCGTCGGTGGTGTTCACCGCCCGGATGATGGCGGGCCAACCCTCGTAGCGCTTGCCGTCGCGGACGCCAACGCTGGTGAAGTCCGGCACGGAGATGAAGTACTGCCACACCTTGCCCGCCAAGCCAGCACTGTCAAACTCCTCCCGCAGGATGGCGTCCGCCTCCCGCAGGGCCTGGAGCCTGTCCCGTGTGATGGCTCCCAGACAACGGACTCCCAGTCCGGGGCCTGGAAAGGGCTGGCGGTCCACCATGGAGGTAGGAAGCCCTAGGGCCCTTCCCACCACACGCACCTCGTCCTTGAACAGCAGGCGCACCGGCTCCACCAGCTGGAACCCCATGTCCTCCGGCAGTCCGCCCACATTGTGGTGGGCCTTCACCCCGTCGCTCTCCAGAATGTCGGGATAGATAGTTCCCTGAGCCAAAAAGGAAATGCCCTCCAGCTTGCGGGCCTCCTCCTCAAAGACCTTGATGAACTCACCGCCGATAATCTTCCGCTTTTTCTCAGGCTCTGCCACACCTGCCAACAAGTCCAGGAAGCGGTCGGTGGCATCGATGAAGATGAGATTTGCGTCCAGCTGGTTCTGGAACACCTCGACCACCTGCTCGCTCTCGCCCTTGCGCATGAGGCCGTGGTTCACGTGGACGCACACCAGCTGCCTGCCGATGGCCTTTATCAGCAGGGCCGCCACCACAGAGCTGTCCACTCCGCCGGAAAGCGCCAAAAGCACCTTCTTGTCTCCCACCTGCTGCCGCACCAGAGCCACCTGCTCCTCAATGAAGGTGTTGGCAAGCTCAGCAGTTGTAATGCGGACCATGTTCTCAGGCCGCTTGCTCGGTAAATCCATAGTTTCTCCTCGTGTATTTTCCAAAAGATTCAGGCTATACCCACCTTGATTCTAGTGTTTTCCCGACTCTTGGACAAGTCGGTGGCCTAGCGGCCACCTTAGCGAGTTTGCCCTGCAAACTCGGTCTGTGTAGTGGACAAGTCGGTGGGCGGCGGCCACCTTAGCGAGTGTGCCCTGCAAACTCGGTCTGTGTGTCTGGCGCAGCTACCTTTTCAGGAGGTCGGCATGAGTGCCGGTGCGGGTCAGAGTGAGAACGAGCTCCCGCTTGTTGCGAATGTACATCAGCAGCCAGTCCGGCTGGATATGCAGCTCCCGTACACCCTTCAGGTTGCCCTTGAGCGGATGGTCCTTGTAGCGTGCCGGAAACTTCTCTCCAGATTTCAATAACTCAAGAACCTTTCTCATCTCCTCCATATCGAAGTTTCTTTTTTGAGCTTGCCGCAAATCCTTCTTGAATCCAGGAGTGTACACGAGTTCATACCTCATAGTCCATACTCCGGCTCATCCTCCGCAACGCAGAGAATGTCATGCATCAGCTCGTCAACAGAATCGTAGCGCTTGGCAGGAATCTTTCCCTCGGAAATTGCCATCGCCTCCCGGCAGGCGGCCAGCGTCTCCTCGCTGTACTCCTCCTCCACCTCCAATTTGAAGGGGATGGCACGAGTGCTGTTTACCTTCTTGATGAAGATGTTTACCGCCGTGGAGATATTCATCCCCAGCTTGGAGCAGATTTCGTTGAACCGCTCCTTGTCCTCGGAATCCACATTCACTGTGATTGTCGCCATAAAAGCCTCCTTACACTGTAGTATATGAACAATATGACATAAAGGCAGTATGATGACAAGGTATGCGAGTGGAATGGAGCTGTGGAATGGAGCTAGTCACCGTCAAGATATTTCTTTATTGATTCAGAAAATATCCGCTGCACATCTGCCACCACCCGCTCTTGGCGGAGGAAAATGGCTGGAGGGTTCAGCAAAACACTTTTACAGGGCACTGCAGAATCCTTGACGCCGATGACATCCGCAGGGCCTGGGGAAGCGAGGAGGCCATCATGGCAGGCTTTGAAAAGATTCTGAAAAGATAGCAGCCACTTTACCGGCGGGCACATTTTGTGTATCTTGTACACGAAGGAGCAAGACTATGATGAGATGCCGGTTCTGCGGGCTTGAGCTGAAATCAAGCAATACGATGCTTTGGTCAAAGCTGGGGCCAAAATGCCTGGGGAATCCCCAGGGGATTCACGTGGCGGTGGGGGACGGGACCTTCTGCGTCTATTGCGGCAACGAGACACGAACCTCCAACGGCCTGCTGCATACCTCCCACGGCAAGGACTGCAAGACCTCCCCCACAAGGCTCCACTGCCTGCAATAGGCTGCTCATTCCAGTGGCAGTTTACCGCCGCAGGAAGGCTCGCCCTTGTGCAGCTCGAACACCAGCTGAAGGGGCTTGTCAGAATATCTGATAATCCTTCTGCGATATTCGTCCCTTTTCCGCTGGTCATCAATCTCAATCCTCCGGTTCTTAGAAAGCTCCAAGAACGCCTCTTCCTGCTCCAGCCCCCAAAAACAGCGGCCCAGCAAGCTTGCGGCAATGCCTGTGGTGCTGGCTCCTGCGAAGGGGTCAAGGATCCATTCTCCTTCTCTGGTGGCGGCAAGGATAATGCGGGCCAACAGCGGCAAGGGCTTTTGTGTCGGGTGCTTTCCGCAGGCTTTTTCCCACCGAGCAATTGCAGGAAGAGACCAGACATCACGCATTTGGGTTCCACCGTTAATCTGCCTCATCAATTCGTAGTTGTAGTAATGGGAAATCTTCTTTTCCTTTCTTGCCCAAATGATGAATTCCGTCGAGTGGGTAAAAAACTTGCAGGAAAGATTGGGGGGAGGATTTGTCTTTGCCCAGGTGATGACATTCAGAATCCTAAACTGCAACGATGGACATCTCACAGCTCAGATTTTGCCTGGTTAAGAAAATCTGAAAGGCTTGCAAGAGTATAAACACTTGGTATCAATGAATACGCATCCCCCAACTTATTTTTCGCTGACAGCCAGCCTTCACCATCAGTTATCCAGACAAATTCGAATCTTTTATACCGATTGATTTTTGGAGGAATTTTAAAATTCCTTCCAATCAGTCCAGCTATTGTCTGTCAAGTCATGCACCTTCATCTGCCTGAACTGGCATTCTCCAGGTTCAAGGATAATTCTTTCTCCGTAATAATTCGTGCGAACAAAATTCCAAATATCAACATCTTCAGGGAGCTCAAAGGAAAATGTCTCAACCACAGTCTCTTCGATAACCACCTCATATCTTCTCATGTGATGAGTATTGATCGAACACAGAAAACAATCAAGTGTCAAAGAATGCGTGTCGTGATGCTCTGCAATTCGACTGTCTGCCTGTATTGACGCTCCAAATCTTTGTAACTAAGGAATTTAACACGCTTGTCCTCCCTCAGCTTGGCAAATGATGCATAGCGTAACTTTCTATTGTATTCCTCATGTCGCTTTTCATCTGCCACAATGAACATTCTCGTGTAAAAATCCTGCAAGTCATAGAATTTCATCAAGGAATTCTGTATGTCTGTTGAATGCTCAACCTCGAAAAAAGAATCGGGCATATTTCTTTCATTGAACCAAATTACATCTATTGTCGAGCTTCTTGCAACAAGATTTTCATAGGAATATCTGGGCAATTCGTGTATGGTTCGTAGATCTCCTAGTTTCTCATTCAAAAACATTCTATTTTTATCGTGATTCGGAACGAAGGTTCCAAGCCTTTTTAAATTTCCGATGGAAACAAGCAAGCCCTGATAATATGAGTGGTTGAATTCAACAATCTCTTTGGAATTTTTATTCTTTTCAGTTTCTACAATTATGCCTCTTTGCTCCAATTCCTTTTGATGCGATTTCAAGGCCCAAAGTCCCGGCCTAATCTTGTAAATCCTCTTGTCTGTCTGGACGATTCTCCTGATGCTGGCAAAAGGATTCTTTGCTTTCCACACGCAGTCTTCAATTTTGAAAACCTCCTGATTCAACTGTCCAAGAGTTGCCATCCCGCCAAGCCGCTCCAAAGTCTGGACTACTGCCTCATGCTGTGTCATTGTATACTCCTCCCCAGCAATTTTCAAAATTCCCCACTTCACAAAGGGTTTCGCCATGCCGCCATGGTAGCACATCCGGCGATGAATATCCAGAACCGGGGCCGACGGAACAACCGGGGCGTAGACGGGGGGCTTGCCCTGGTGCTTGTGCAAGGCAGTAAAATATGGTAAGGTTGCTTAGCTTTTCAGAAACAGCTTCCAAGGCCATGTTCCACCATAACAAGGCCCTTGGCAAATGCAAGATACCACAAGGAAGGATAGCATGGGAGCACGTGGAGAACTTTTTACCACACAGGTTACGCTGGACAACAGGTCATACTTTTTCAATGTGAAGGAAAACAGAAACGGCGACATTTTTCTTCAAGTGGTGGAGAGCAAGAGCAGAAACGGCGAGGATTTTGACCGGCACGCCATCGTAATCTTTGCTGACGACATGCAAAAATTTTTCAAAGGACTCGACTCCTCCATATCCTTCATCGAAAAGGAGCAGAGGGAGCGCTCCAGGATAGCGGCGGAGCGCAGGGCGGCAAAGGCAGCGGCGGCGGGCAAGAGGGTCTACCGAAAGCCAGCTGGCGACGGGGAATACAGAAAGGACGGCGTAAAGAGAACCGGCAAGGTTCATGTTGTCTCCAAGAGAACGGCTGGAGAGGAAGAGCGGTAGGTTCTTCCCCACCCCCAGACGGCAGCCATCCTGCCTCATCTGCCGGAACAAAATCAATACTTGAATGACATACGCTGGATAGGAGAGGGTCCCAGCCGTCGGCAGGTCTCACGGTGGGCCTTGGTGGGATAGCCCTTGTGTCGCTCGTAGCCATATTCTGGATAGAGCCTTGCATAGTCCTCCATAATCATGTCCCGCTGGGTTTTTGCCAAAATGGAAGCGGCCATGACCTCTACGAAGGTAGCGTCCGCCTTGGGCACTGCACGACATGGAACACCGATGCCCGGCACAAAGGTTCCGTCGGCGATGGCCTCCACCACAACATCCGGGCTTCCTCCCAGCTCCCTCTGAACAAACAGACCGATTTTTTCCTCCATCTGAAAGAAGGCCCTCTCCATGGCCAGGAGGCTGGCATTCAGGATATTCAGCTCGTCTATGACAGTATGCTCCACAACACCCACTCCCCAGCAACAGAGCCGTAGGATTTCCTGCCGGGCCGCAAGCCTTTTTTTTAGGCTCAGCTTCTTTGAGTCGCCCAGCAGCTCCAGGGGAAAGCTCGACGGCAAGATGACGGCTGCTGCCACCACGGGGCCGGCCAGGGGACCACGCCCCGCCTCGTCAAGGCCGCACACCAGCTTGGCTGCCATCAGGGAGCCCTCCTCACCTGGAACCAGGCCATTTGCCGGGATGGTTCCTCAACGGTATCCGAATTTCCAGTACCATCGGAGTCATCCCTCAGCACAATCACCTCCATCTCCAAGGCTTTATCCTCTTCCTCCAGCGGCCCGGTTTCCCCGGAAAAATGCTCCCCCTGGGTGCTTGTTCCTACGATGCCATCACGAAAATCATCCGGCACTCCCGCATCGATAATCAGGGAATCGGGGAAAAAGCCCGCGCAGGCAATGTAGAGCTCCTGATCGGAAAGATGGGTGGTGATTTGGGGGCGGTCTGCCACGTAGTCAAGGCTTATGGCCAAGGCTTCCCCCGCCATGGTGTAGAGCACCACAAAGGCATTGTCCCGAATCCAGCCACCCTCCTGGTTGCACAGCCCAAGGGTGTAGGTTCCCTGCTCCTTCGGGGAGAACACCAGGGCCGGGGAAACCAGCTCCCGTGCAAAGGACACCGGCTCCCCCTCCGGGGCATACAACAGACTTTCTGGAACCATGGCGGCAGGGGATACGGACAGGATGCCGTTCATCTTGGCATTGATGAAGTCCAGGGCAGTTTTTCCGGGCAGAAGGCTCTGATGCAGCGCTTCCAGGAGATTCCCAGCATCCTCCACCTGGAGGGGGAGTGAAAGTCGATCTGGAGACATGTGACCCGGCTCAAACCGAATCTCATACCAGTCCCCCGCCCTGTCTGTAAAATAATAGGAGGTACGGCGGGCAAAGGCATCCCCACCAGGATACACCCCACAGGGAAGCCGAAGCAACTCCGCCCCGGTCTCCTTGTCGAGGCAAACCAAGGAGGGCTGGGCATCAATAAAGACAAGGGCATCTGAGAACTCGGCTATAGAAGCCACAACCGGATACTCCCCCTCGTAGGTCCAGAGGGCGTTTCCTCCATCCACTGCGGCAGGGACGGCTGACCTTCCGTCCATCCCTCCTCCAAAGAAGGCGATGGAATAGGAGTCCGGTGTGAGATAGGATGAGGGAGGGAGCGGCTGCTCAGACTGGCGGATAGCAGCGGCTCCTTCCTCTGTCAAGGGAACAAGATGGGGATGCAGGCCCCCCACGGCAG
Organism: uncultured Treponema sp.; assembly: GCA_937876905.1. Taxonomy (GTDB): domain Bacteria; phylum Spirochaetota; class Spirochaetia; order Treponematales; family Treponemataceae; genus Treponema_F. Next base: position 39,197 of record CALEFI010000079.1, on the reverse strand, counting down.
TTTCCTGACGGAGCGATTCCAGCTCTAGGTTCCTCGTGGCATCCCCATTGGACACACCGCCAATCCTCAAGACCTGGTTCACCTGCTCGTTAAATGAGGGAAACAGGCCGGCTACATAGAGTCCCCCCAACAGGACTCCCAAAAGCAGGATAACCCCCAGAGCAATCACAATACCCTTGATTTTTTTCATTGCAGGGAACCTCCCTCGTCCAGCCTGGAGAACGGGCTCCAGCCAGACTCACGGTGCAACATGGCTATGGAACGGCGGAAATACATCGGCGCCAACTCATTGACACAGGTCAAGTCGGAGAAAAGCCGCTCCAAGTCGTTCTCTGGAAGGCAATACAAGACGAACAGGTCCTGCCCCATAGCCTCCACACCGCTGGCTGAAAAGGAGGGGAGCACCTGCTCCAGGCGGTAGCCCCAGGCCCTTCCGAGCGACTGGCCCTCAAGATACACATCCTCGCAGCGGGTCGGCAGGGTTTTCCCAGAATGATACCCCTGCAGGTGGCTGTACACCTCACCTCCCGCCGGAACATGGCGCAACAGGTACATCAGAGGCTGATTTCCCACCACCTCCTTCCAACGAATGCTTCCTAGGGGAGGTGGCAGGAGGGGATCACTGTCTTCCTTGGCATCCTGAGAGGGCTCCTGGGAAAGTTTCCTAGAGGGCTCGTTTTCCGGGGATGAAGCCTTTCCGTCTCCTTGGGCTGCAGCAAACTCCTCAACCAGCGGGCCAAAGACCATAAGACCCCGGTAGAGCTGGGCATTCCGATAGGACTCCTCAATCGGTATGAACGAGTGGTCGGCGGCAAGGACCGGAAGCTCAGGAAGGTTTGACGGCTGTAGGTCCGGCCCCCTGGAGCCTGCCACAGGATTTTGGCTAAGGTACCGGAAGAGGGACAGCACAGCATCAGACTGGGGATGAATTGGCAGGGCCCCCTCTCCAAGTCCGGCAAAGAAGGCTGCCACCGTCTCCTCCAGTCCAGACAGGAGGTCAAGCCCTTCCATCTGGTCGCCCTCAGCCTGCACCTTCTGGAACCGGGGCAGCAGGGCAATCTGGAACCACAGGCATTCAGCAAGAACATAGGGCTGCATCTCGTAGCGTGGCAGGGACAGCTCCAGAAACTGGCGGAAGCGGTCAAGATAGCCAGACAAGTCGGTCTCCGCCAAGCTCTTCCAGCCCAAGACCTGCACTTGAAATTCCTCCTGGGAAAGGGAGGACCGCTCAGGCTCCAGTGCCTCAAAGTCCACCTGTTCAGGAATAGGGGACTCGTCAGCAAGCTCCTGCTGGCCTAAAACCAAGGAAGGCAAAAAAAGCAGGAGGACAAAAACCAGTGATTTCTTCAAGTTCAACTCCCCGGAAAACCAAAAATGCTATTGCCCCTGCTCTCTATGAGCTTGGAACGGTTGTCGCTCCAAACCGGAACGAGTTGGGCGGTGGAAACAGTTATGTCCTCAAATACGCCATGAAATGAATTGTTCGTCAAGGAAAATCCCACGCCGGTCAACTCCGCCACACGTCCCAGTTGGGCGAACACCTTGCATTCCGAGTCAGAAAGAGTCAGCCCTCCTGCCGAGAGGGAAAAGATTACGGCAGTGGGTGCCACCACAGCTAACCTTCCCCCGCTGACAGAAACGGTGCTCCTCAGCGCAGACACCAGGGCGCCATATCTGCCAGAACGCAGGGTTATGCCTGAGTCAAGGATAACCAGGGAACCGTCAGTGGCGGAAATCAGGGTGCCGTCGTCGGCATAGTCCCCCAAAATCTCGCAGTTGTCCAGGGAGAGGCTGCCGCTGAGCAGGCTGAGCATGGGGCTTCCCCGCTCCCCAGCCGATGCAGCTGCCTGCAATTCCAGGATACAGTTTCGTATGGATACCTGGCCTCCCTGTACACGCAGGCCACCACCCGGAAAAAAGTTAAAACCGGCAGCCGCACCGCTACCGTAAATCTCGCAATTTGATGGAATTATCACCTGCTCCCCCAGGGAAAGCATCCCCCCTATGTGGAGACGGACAAAATCCTTGCCCTCTGTCTCCCTAAGTGCCTGCTGCAGGCTGACAAAGGGCCGGGCCAGGGAGCCATCCCGACGAAAGCCCGGCTGCGGCGGCTCCTCGCCCTGTGGAACCACGTAGTAGTTCACAGGATCCACGATGGCCCGGTAGGTGGCAATGGGGCTGCGGTTTCCCAACCTATCTTGAGCAAAGGCCCGCACCAGGAACAATCGTGCATGATTGTCGGAAGACTCCAGCGACAACGGTCCACTCCTGTAGGGCAAAAAATCCTCCTGCACCACAATCTCCTTCCCGGAGAATTCTAGGGCCAAATCCTGGAAACCGGCAGCCTCCGCCACCAGTGTCTCCACCGAGTAGAACAACTCACCCTCCCCAGCCTGCCGCAGGCCCACCGTCACATCCTCACGATTATAGAAGAGCTCGCTGCTGGACTCCACAACCGGAGTCGGAGGGGGACACTTGTCGATACGGAGGGATACATCGCTCCTGCCTTGAAACTGTCCCTTGTAGTAGATGTCGAGGGAAAAGCTGGCCTCCAGTTCCTCCCCATAAAACGCATCGATACAGAGCGCCTGCTGCGGAGTCCAGTCCGAGAGCGAGGGCCGCAGGGTAAAGTCCGGTCCAAAGTCGATGGTGACGGCCTCCTTGACATGGAACTTCAGGCTGGCGGAGGGCTTGGGAGGAAGGTAGAGGCTGTAGACGGGATTTCCCTCCTCATAGGCTACACTCTGCCAGTAAATTGTGTGTCCGACATTCCTATCCAGCACGACGGTTCCGGTGGCCTCCTGCCAGTGGGCGTCGTCAATAGTATAGATGAGCTTGTCCTGGGTGAAGGTCAGCAGACCCCACTCAGAAATTTGGAAGGGAAGGCTCTCCTCATTCTCCCCGACCGGGAGAGATTCCACGCCATCCTTCTTTCCAACCGAGGAACCCGCCGGGGAGCCCACCGCAGGAATGCCGTCAGGACTGATGACAAATCTCCAGGAATCCACACCATCGGTTATCTCACAGGGCAGATGCCGCCGGGGAAAGGCTCCCCCCTCCAGGGAAAGCACCTGCTCACCAGGCAAGAATGCCGGCGAATTCCCCAGCCGGTAGGAAAAGCCGGCGGGAATCCGCAGCTGCTGCCCCGCCGAGTAGCCTACCACGGGACGCCCAAAATTCACGTCCAAGGCAATACCATCACTCTCCGGCGGCGCCACAGCATAGCTGACGGTATGGGCCACGACATTTCCATCGGGAAGCACCAAGGCGATTTTCAGCCTTACCTCCCCCTCCGCCTCCAGCATAACCGGGCCATCGTAGGCAAAGCCCGACTCCATGGGATCGGAGCCGGAAAGGGAATAGAACACCTCGAAGGCTTCGGGAACCTCCAGCACCAGGGGCTGCTTGTTGGCCCACCGACCCGCCACAGGACTGATGATGGCAAAGCCCTCGTCGGTGTACACCGGGCCGTCAGACCCACCCACAGACGACTGGGCAAGGACGGTGGACAGGGACAGGAAGCAGACGGTGAACAACACAAAAAATCTTTTCATCTTGCAAGCTCCAGAAACATAGGCTGCACCGGCATCGCCTGGACGGTGCTTGGGGCCTTACAATCTCTCTCCAGAGGAAAGGGCCTGAAAGACCTCCCGTAGTTCGGGGTCGTCCTTAAAATAATGCTCCTCCAGCTCCTGCGGGGAAAGGCCGATGAGCTCGTGGCTCAGATAATGAATCCAGAGGTCCTCTTCCGGCTTGGTAATGGTGAACTTCCGGCAGAAATAGTCCGGCTGTATGGGTAGCTGCTGGGCCTGATAGGTAAAGTGCTTGTAGTCGTGGACAGCCACCTTGATGTCCTTGCGGGGGATACCCTTTTCCAAAAGCACCTCCACCAGGTAGTTGATGGTCTTGCCGGAGTCAAAGATGTCGTCCACCAAAAGAATCCTGTCCCCGGCCCGCAAATACTCAGGGGAATAGGTCCACCCGTCCACCATAACCTTGTCATGCTGGCGGATGTCGGAATAGGAGCGGGCTACCACCGCTGCGTAGAGGACGGGCCGCTCACCCCGGCGGGCAATCTTGAAGTACTCGCTGATGACATTCGCCATGTAGGCACCGCCCCGCAACGACACGTAGATGACATCAGGCACAAAGCCCTCGCAGTAAATTCTATGGGCCAGCTTCAGCGCATTGTTGCGGACCCTGTCGTAGGGAAGGAATTCTTTTCGCATACAAACCTCGTCATAAAATCATATCGGAAAAAAACGGATAAGACAAGCAAAAACTTTCGTTGCCCTCCTGGGCGGAAATGGGTATACTTCTTTGGTCAGGACACCTCCACAGCGGAGACGACCTGCAAGACAGGAGGAGGGACATGATGCCCAGGCTTGACCGACTGGAATTCCGCCGGGAATTTCAGCACAGTACCGGAGATACCATAGAATACCTGGTGATGGCGAGGATTGTGGACACGCCGGCCTATCGGCTACGGCAGCTGGGGCTAGAGTTCCCGCCGGGACAGGACAGCCTGTGGGGGCTGCTGGTATTCGGCTGCAAGGACCTGCACTTCTTTGTCCATGCCTCCGAAAGCCCGGCGGCCGCCATATTCAGAAAGGCCACCAACGGTCCCCAGCCCCGCCAGCAATACCTGCACATTCCCAGACAGAGCCTGCTGCGGCTGGAGCCGGTACAGGAGCACGGCCTCATATTCAGAAAGCGGCCAAGACTCCTGCTGCTCCAGTTCCTGCCTAACACTATCCCAGCCGACTACCCGGAAATCAGCCCCATAGTGGAGGGGATGGAGCCAGTGAGCCTTCTGCTGGAGCCACTACAGGGACTCAAGGAAATCCTCGGTCAACTGGAGCGCTATCAGACTCGCTCCACCTGACTGCCGTGGCGTGGAGGACAGCCCAAGTGGAGGCTAAAGGAAATCCAGCTGCCCTGCTGCCCCTCCACGGCAATGCTCCCCTGATGGGCACGGGCAATGGCCTGGGCTATGGAAAGCCCCAGACCATGACCGCCAGTTTCCCGTGTTCGGGAGGAGTCCCCACGGTAAAAGCGCTTGAACACCAGGGCCATCTCCTCCCGTGAAAGCCCCTCCCCCTGGTTCCACACGGTAAGGACAGGATGGCTGTGGCGCTTTCCGAACCGCCCCTGACCCCGTCGGTTTGCCTCCATAGACAACGACACCCTGATTCTGGCACCAGCTGGGGAATTCTTTATCGCATTGTCCAGCAGAATCACCACCACCTGGCTGATGCCCCCGCTGTCACCAATCCACTCTACCCCCTCCTCTATGTCCAACTCCAGCCGCTTTTCCTGCTCAAAGACAATGCTCTCGAAGGGAAGCGACGCAGCGGCCACCACCCGGCTCAAGTCCATGGAGGAATGCAGGAGCGGCATCCGGCCGGCATCGCTCTTTGCCAGATACAGCAGGTCATTGATGAGGCCGGCCATACGCTGGGTCTCCGACTTGATGTAGCCCAGCCACTTGTTCTCCCCAATCTCTCCGGCCAGCGCGTCAGCGTTGGCAGCCACCACGGAGACGGGGGTTTTCAGCTCATGTCCTGCATCGGCAATGAAGTGCTTCTGGGCCTCGAACGCCTCCTCCACCGGCCGCACCGAGCGCTCCGCCAAAAACCAGGCCACCAGGGCAGAGACAACAATCGAAAGGAGGTAGATTCCGCCACTGATTAGCAGGAGGTTGCCCGCAGTCTGCAAGTCCCTGGTGATGTCCGCCAGGGCCACCAAGGAGCCTTGGGATGTGTCCTTCTTGATGTACAAGAAGGTTCCAATCGGAGAGGAAAGCAGGAGGGGCCGGTCAGAAAGCTCAAGCTCAAGCCCCTGGGCTATAATGGCACCCAGCTCCTGGTCGGTGTAGCGGGGAAAGTAGGGGGCAAGGATGGAGGCGAGGTTTCCCTCGATGTCGTAGGTGATGCCGAACAGGTTCCGAAAACGGCGCTGGCCCGCAAAGGACATCATGGTGGAAAAGAACTGCCTCCATGGGCTCGGCACAACCTCGGCCTTTCCATGGCTCCGCTGGTTCTCCTGGCCTTCTGGGAGGGGAATGTCCTTCATGCGGCTCTGGGCTAGATCGTGCCGCCTTTCCAGCACGGAGACATCATGGCGGACAAAGTGGCGGAGGGAGGCATTTGTCTCCTGCAGGACCGACAGCCCTACAGCCAGATTGAGGGCCACAAGGATGAGGGCAAAGACGATTGCCTGGATTACCAGCACCGTCACCACCATCTTGTTTCTCAGCCGCCTGATTACCCTCATACCAGGGAATATCCCAGTCCACGGGTGGTCCTTATTTCCACGGAGGAGTCAAGAAAGCGCATCTTCTTCCTTACAAAGGAGATGAAAACCTCAAGATTGTTGTGCTCCGCATCGGAGTCCCCTCCCCACACCTTTTCGATAATCCGCTCCTTTGGGAAAATCTGGTTGGGATTTTGGATGAGCATTTCCATTATCTTGAATTCCTTGAGGGACAGGGCCACCGTGTTGCCGCCACAGGAAAGCTCCTTGGTCTTGAGGTTCAGCTTCAGGCCGCCATGCTCCACCACCTCCATCAGCACCTCTCCCCGGCGGCGGGTCAGGGCACGAACCCTGGCCAGCAGCTCGTCAGTGGAAAAGGGCTTGGTCATGTAGTCGTCTGCACCTAGGTCAAGCCCCGCCACCTTGTCCTGCACCTCATCCCGTGCGGTAAGCATCAGAATCGGGACGGGGTTTTTCTCTGAGCGGACAGCCTTGAGCACCTCGATTCCATCCATCCTCGGCATCATGATGTCAAGGATGACCAGATCGTACACTCCGCTACGGATGTACTCTAGAGCGCTGTCCCCATCATAGACGGAATCCACATCATATTTCTGCTTCGAAAGAATCTCACAGAGGGCACTGGAAAGGTACCGCTCGTCCTCAGCCAATAACAATCTCATGCCGCTATTATAAAGAAAAACATTAAAATTACCTTAAAAAAAACAGGCAATCTTGCAGATCCCCAATCCCTAGGACTGAAAGCGGCGCAGAAAGGTCTTTGTCCGCTCCTGCTGGGGATTGTTGATGACATCCTGCGCCCTTCCCTGCTCCACAATCACCCCACCGTCCATAAAGATGATGCGGTCGGAAAGGTCCCGGGCAAAGGCCATCTCGTGAGTCACCACCACCATGGTCATGCGCTCGGCGGCCAGCTCCCGGATGACCTTGAGAATCTCTCCTGTCAGCTCCGGGTCCAGGGCACTGGTGGGCTCGTCAAAGAACAGCACCTGGGGGTCAAGGGCCAGGGCACGGGCAATGGACACCCGCTGCTGCTGGCCGCCGGAAAGCTCGCAGGGATAGGCTGATTTCTTTTCCAAAAGCCCCATCTTTGCCAAAAGCTCCCGTCCCCGCTCCTGGGCCTGGAAATTGCTGCGGCCAAGGACGTGCACCTGGGCCTCGGTGATGTTCCGCAGCACGCTAAAGTGGGGAAAGAGGTTGAAATTCTGGAACACCAGCCCCACCTGCAGCCCGATTTCGTGGAGCCGCTTCTTGTCTGCATACACGCCATCCCGCACCAGCTCCTTGCCGCAGATGCTGATGGAGCCGCCGGAAACACGCTCCAGCTGGGTGATGCAACGGAGCATGGTGGACTTTCCGGAGCCGGACGGCCCGATGATGCCCAGCACCTCACCCCTTCCCACCGTGAAGGAAACGTCGCGGATTACTTCCAATGAGCCGAAGGACTTTGAAAGATTGTCCACCTGTACAATAACTTCTTCCATCACACCCTCCTACTTGTAGTAATCCAGCTTCTTCTCTATGCGGAGGAACACCGCAGACACCACCCAGTTCATGATGAAATAGAAGACACCCGCCACAAAGATGGGCATGGTGGAAAAATCACGGCTGGCAGCAGTCTGGGCGGCACGGAACAGCTCCGACACACCGATAACCTGGGCCAGGGCAGTGTCCTTTACCAGGGTGATGACCTCGTTGCCGGTGGCGGGTAGAATCCGCTTCACCACCTGGGGAAGCACGATGCGGAAAAAGGTCTGCATTCTGGTGAACCCCAGCACCTTGCCCGCCTCATACTGGCCCACCGGGATGGACTCAATACCACCACGATAAATTTCCGCAAAATAGGCCGCATAGTTGATGGACATGGCCACAATGGCGGCAGTGAAGCGGTCGTAGGACACCTTGAACAGATAAGAGGGAGCAAAGTACACAAAGATGAGCTGGAGAATCAGCGGGGTTCCTCGCACCACCAGCAAAAGGACCTTTGCAGGCCACAAAACGAAAGGATTTTTTGACATTCGGGCGGCCGCAAGGAGAAGTCCCAGGGGCAAGGAAAACAAGAGGGTCAGGCAAAATATCTTGACGGACACCACCGATCCCTGCAGCAAGACCACCAGCAACTTTTCCATGACGGCCGCCCTAAAATCAGTTCTTTCCGATGACGGAAATGTCGGAGCCGAACCACTTGGCAGAGATGGAGGCAACCGTACCATCAGCAGCCATCTCCTCCAAAATCCGCTGCACCTCGTCACGAAGCTTCACATCGCCCTTGCGGAAGCCGATGCCATACTTTTCGGAGGACAGACTCTCGTCAAGCACCACAAAGTCTTTTCCGGTAGTCTGGATGCTGTAGTTTCCCACCACCAAGTCCATTACCACAGCATCAACGCCGCCAATTTCCAAATCCATCAGGGCAGTCAGGTTGTCCTTGAACTCCACCACCTCAGCCAGGCTCGCCTTGAACTCAGGGTTTGCCTCAACAGCATCGGCGGCGCTGGAGCCGGCCTGGAGGCCAACCTTCTTGCCGGCCAAATCCGCCAAGGAAGCGACTCCTGCACCACCACGGACAATGACAATCTGGGCGTTGTCCAGATAGGGCTTGGTGAAGGACAGGGCAGCCTCCCGCTCAGGAGTCATGGTAAAGCCGTTCCAGATGCAGTCGATGTTGCCAGTGTCCAGCTCCTGCTCCTTGGCAGCCCAGTCGATGGGCTGGCACTTCAGCTCAACACCAAGACGGCGGCACACCTCGGCGGCCAGGTCAATGTCATAGCCAACGATGTTGTTGGCCTCGTCCCGGAATCCCAGGGGCGGGAACGCATCGTCAAGTCCCAGCACAAAGACACCACGAGCCTTCAAGTCCTCCAGCGAGTTGTCCGGCCCGGCCTCCTTTTTCCCGAAGGCAAAGCCCATGGAGGCCGCCACAAGACAGACCAACAAAACAGAAAGGATTCTCTTCATCTTTCTCTATTCTCCTCAAAAAAATATTATTCACACTGTACACCAAATGGTGGCATTTGGCAAGTTGCGGCCCCTGCTAGGGTGAGGGACTGCCTGCCTCGAAGCGCTCCTCAATCAGTCCCACCAGCTGGGCAAGGCTGATGCCAAAGAAGACGGCGATGTTGTACAGCACTAGAAGGGAGGGCAGCTTCTGCCCCTTTTCGATTTCAGAAATATAGACTTGATGGGAATCGATGCCTTCCGCCAGCTTTTCCTGAGAAACCCTGTGCTCTTTTCTAAGCTCCCGAATGACAGCACCGACAACTTCCTTCACATTATAACTATAAGGCTTTGCTTTGAAGATTATTATAAGCCATTGCTTATAATAAATAGTTGTGGTAGAATCGCTCCATAATTTCTTTCTATAAGAATGCAATGGAGGAATTGTGATGGAACAGGAAAACAGCAAATCTCAGCAGCCTGAATCAGGCCAGGACGAAGCCCTTGCGGAAGGCAAGTCGGCCGAGACGGAGCCAGATGCTGCACCGCCTCAGAAAAAGGGCTTGCTTTCCGCCCTCAAAGCATTCTTCGCATTCCTGTTTCACCTCCTGTTCCGCAAGCCACTCGGTTCCGCCGGCATCCAGGAGGTTCCATGCATCACCATGGAGCTCGTAAAGGAATATTTTCAGCGGCCAAAGACACGGCAGCAGCTCAAGGACAACAAGGATTTCTTGGCAGTGGCAATCAGGGAAAAGGGGACGGAGGGCAAGATTGTTGTCACACTAACACTCTACGATACGCAGCAGGAGGAGGTTGTGATGGATGTGGAACCAGTCTCCTACCGAGGGGAACGTCTGGACCAAGGGCTGGAGGAAGCCTTCGGCGGCAAGGAGATGATTGTCCTGCGGTGAGCAGCTTAGAGTGAATCATGCAAGGAATTGCAAGATAGAGAATAGATATGGCAAGGAGGAAAAATATGCCACTACCATTAATACCAATCATTGCAGATGTGGCGGCCAAGGGAGCTGCCGTTGCAGGAACTGTGCTGGCCTCAAAGGCCGCCATTGGAGTTGGAGCAGCTATTGCGGTGGGAACCGTCTTTACTGTTGCAAAGATAACCATTGACTTCATCCGCAAAAAACTCAAGGAAAGGGCTGAGAAACTTAGAAAACAAGGGTACGATGTTATGGGTGGTAAAATTACAAAAATACTCAAATCTGGAGACTATAACATCGTTAAGACAAAGCTATACGATAATGCAAGCCACAATGAAATAGAAGAAGAGGAATTCAAGGCAGAAATAATTGATTCGGATATTCGACAGGGGCAGTGGATTACATGGTAAACATACATTATCTTCCAGAAAATTCAGCGGCTGCCCTGCATCCAAACTTCAAAACCCAGCTGGCAGAAGCCTTCGGAAAACTTCCGCCAGCGGTGGTGGACACCGTGCACCTCTACGTGGTGGAAAACCACCTTACCTATTTTCCACAAGCCACCAAGAGCACGCCCCACTTTGCATATCGTGACGAGCAGCGCTACCCGGCAGGCCTTCAGGAGCAGGTGAATTCCTTTGTGAAGGAGGTGCAAAAGGTCTGCGAGGTCTGGACAATCAACGGAACCCTGCAAAAAAATGACAGCCGCATCTATGTCTTCCTGAATTTCAAGAGCAGGGAGGAGGTGGAGCGGCGGTACTTCCAGCTGGGCGGCACGGAAAACGGGACGGCAGGCAACGGGGACACGCCTCCGCTGAACGTGGTTCCAGTGGAGCCAAAGTACCGGTTTGCCCAGATGGTGCTGAACAAGGAGGTGGGAGGACAGCTGAAGTCCTGCGTCACCATGATAAAAAATCTGGACAAGATTTACGACGAATGGGGGTTCAGCCAGGTGGACCCAGTCAAGAAGTCCGTGGTGAATTTCTACGGACCTCCCGGCACCGGCAAGACCATGGCCGCCCACGCCGTGGCAGCCGAGCTGGGAAAGAAGATTCTTGCCATCAACTACTCCGACGTGGAGTCCAAATTCGTGGGCGACGCACCCAAAAACCTGGTGTCGGTCTTTGACATAGCCCAGCGGGAGGACTGCGTCCTCTTCTTTGACGAGGCGGACTCCTTTCTGGGCAAGCGGGTCACCAATGTCAGCTCCAGCAGCGACCAGGCGGTGAACTCCCTGCGCAGCCAGATGCTGATTCTCCTGGAGTCCTTTCCGGGGACAGTCATCTTCGCCACCAACCTGAACGAAAACTACGACACGGCCTTTATGAGCCGCATCATCAGCAGCATCCAGTTCCAGCTGCCGGACACGGAGCTCAGGAAGCGTGCCATCGGCGGGATGATTCCAGACAAGGCCCCCATGGACCGAGGCATACTGACCGACGGGCTTTTGGGAGAGCTTGCCGAGCTGTGCGACGACTTTTCCCACCGGGAAATCAAGAACGTGGCCCTGGCGGTGCTGACCGAATGCTGCCAGCGGAATGCCTCCATTACGGAAGACCTGCTGAGGGAGGTGTTCACCCAAAGGAAGGAGAGCTTTGCGCAGCAGCAGAAGAATTCCGGCTCCAGCACAGGACAGCTGCGGCGCAGGATAGCGGATAACCTAAAATCCGGCAACTACAAGGTGGCTGGCCAGGAGGATGAGGGGGAGGCAAACCCCGGAGTTGGATATGAGCACCTGTCGGCCGAATTTCTTATGAGGCAGGACAGGGCTTCGGATACAACAAAGGATACAGGAGGAAAGGATGAGTAAGGGAATCATCGAGGAGATTATCGCCACCCTGCAAAGGGGAGTGATACGGACACTGGACGGAATCGCCAAATTCTGGGAGACCTGCACCACGGAATGGCGGACTGCAGTGGAGGAGTACGGCGGCTGGGGCAAGCTTCTGCGGGATGCCTGGAACATCGAGAACAAGGTGGTTGATCTGCTGACCTTCAAGGAGGTGGTGGCCTGGCTCAAGGGACATCTGCCCAAGGACATCCGGTGCCGGGCCTGCATGACGGTGCTGGACAAGGAATTGGTGGCCAGCGAGGAAGAGGCACTCCCGCTGCACTACTATGTCTGCTTTCTGGACGGCAAGGGCGAGATTCTCTTCGACCGGCCCCAGATTTTCTTCCACTGCAAGGCTATTGATGCCCAGCTGAAGGAAAATTTCGGTGGAAACGACATGATTGTGTTCAGCTGATCGGGATAGGGAGGCAAGGATATGTTAGGCAATATAAGTTCTTTCTTCAAGAAGGTATGGGAAACACTCAAGCGGCTTGGCAAGTGGCTGTGGACCAAGATTGTAAACTTTGTAAGAAACATCAGGGACTTTTTCCGTGAAAAGAGACGGTTGAAACTGCTCCGAGAAAGGGCGGAGGTAATTGCAGTATCAATCAAGGAGAATCTGGACAACGGCAACTACGGCTGTGTCAACTGTCTGTACGACACGGACACAGAAGAGGTATTTGACATGGAGGAGGCCCAGGACATTGAGGCAGAACAGCTGGATGATGAGACCATCCGCAACTTCGGCGACAAGGAGATGATTGTCCTGCAGTAGCCGCCACCGACTCACACAGCCGCCAGGCAAGCCTGGCGGCGTTTTCTTTCTTAGATAGGGAAAACATTGAGTCATGCAGTATTTTACCCAACATGACGCTACGGAGACTCTATCCAGAAAGTACTATCAATATGAGAAGGACACCACCCTCCCCTGCTCCATGGCCAGCACCGCATCCATTTCCTGTGGATGACGCAGGTCGTGGGTGATGAACAGGAGGGTCCGCCCCCGGCTAAAGTCCAGGATGCGCTCCAGCAGGCGGCGGGAGGTGATGTTGTCCAGATTCTTCAATGCCTCGTCCAGGATGATGATGGGCTTGTCCTCCAGCTTCATCCGGGCCAGGGCCAGCCGCTGCCGCTCACCGGCGGAAAAATTCTGGGCATTGGGGGACAGCAGGGTGTCCAGGCCCTTCGGCAGCTCCCTGGCTACCTCCGCCAAATCTGCCCACTCCAGGGCAGCCCATAGCTCCTCATCCTCCCTCTTGCCGGCAGCCAGCTCCAGATTTTCCCGTAGGGTGGCGGTAAACAGATAGGGCTGCTGGTTTACCACCGAGATGCGGGACACCACCGCCTCCTTGCCCCACCAGGCCAAGTCCTTTCCGCCCAGCCGAATCTCACCCTGCTGGGGAAGGTAGTCTCCTGTCAACAGGGCTGCAAGGCTGCTCTTTCCGCTTCCGATGTGGCCGATGATGGCAGTACGGCTGCCAGCAGGAATTCTCAGGCTCACGGAGTGCAAGGCCGGAGCTTTGCCACCGGGATAGGTAAAGTCCACGCTGTCAAATTCAATGTCCAGCGGCCCGCACACCAGCGGGTCTCCTCTAGCAGCCCCCCGCCGCCCCCCATCGGCTCCAGCAGAATCACCCTCCTGGCAGCCAGTACCAAATCGGCCCAAGCCCGTAGGCTCTCCGCTGACCACCTCCAGCATGTCCTCCATGGCGGCGATGCTGTCGTAGTAGTAGGAGACAGCCAGAGGAAGGGGCTGCACCGCCTCCATGATGCCGAACACGATGAGGGCCACCGCCAGAAGATAGATGCCCTCCAGTCGGCCGTCGGCCACCGCCTGGGCACTGAAAAACAGGGTGATTGCCATGGCAAGGCCAGAGATTACCCCGGACAGGGCATTGAGGTGGCCACGGCGCACCTCGCTGTCTGTACGGACACCGTTTCCCTCCATGAAGGCTCCCATCACCTTGGCGGCCATGGGCTTCCAGCGGTCATAGACCCACAGGGCCTCAAGCCCCTCAACATAGTCCTGGAGCCTCTGATGGTAGCGCAGCTCGTGCAGCTGGGCAGCCTCCGCACTCTTGCGACCATTGCGACGGGAGATAAGAGGCAGGATGAGGCCATTCAGGACGGAGGCAACCCACAGGATGGGGATTGCCTCCGGCAGGAAGAAGGCCAGCACCACCGAGGCAATCAGCAGGGCAACCAGAGCCGTCAAGGGGGCGGCCACCACCCGAAGATAGAAGAATTTGAGAATCTCGATGTCATCGGTGATGGTCTTAAAAAGCCGGGCGGTTCTGTTCCTCACACCGCCGGGAACAAGCGGCAGCAGCTGCTGGTAGTACCACACCCGCAGGTCGGCTAGAAGCTTTAAGGTGATGGAATGGCTTGCCAACCGCTCCCAGTAGCGGAACAGGGCTCGTGAAATGCCGCAGAGTCGCACCGCCGCAGACATGGGCATCAAGTCCAGCAGGGGCGGCATCAGGGCGGCCATACTGATGAGGATGGCGGACACCGCCAGCAAGGCCGTATTGGCCACAATCGTCATGGCTCCCACCACGGCCGTTCCCATCATCGAAAAAAAATAGGGGCTCACCAATCCCATCAATGACTTGATGGCGGCTCCGGGAGGCAGGAGCGATTCCTGCCTATCATGGACAAGCTTTCCTTCCCCATTCAATCTATTCCTCATATCGCCAGACCCTCCTTCAGCATACGAGCAAAGGCTCCATCCTCCTGACGGGACAGCTCCTCGTAGCTTCCCCGCTGAACAATGCTGCCGCCCTCCAGCACAAAAATCTCCCTGGCTGTCCGCAGGGTGTGCAGGCGATGGGCACTGACCAGAACCGTCCTTCCGGCATAGAGCTTGTCCAGGGCAGCCTGAACCACCGCTTCGGTATCTGCGTCAAGGCTACTGGTAGCCTCGTCGCAGAGCAAAAAGCCTCCCCCACCCTCTGGCGAGGAGGAAGCCATGGCCCTTGCTATTGAGACAAGCTGTCCCTGCCCACCGGAAAGCTGCTGCCCCTCCTGTCCCAACAAGGTATCGTAGCCCTGGGGCAGCCTCGTGATAAATCCATCGGCCCCAATCAGCCTGCAAATTTCCTGCACCTGCTTGCGTGACACATCCCGTCCCAGGGTGATGTTTTCCAGCAGGGAGCCGTGGAAAAAGTAGGGCTGGGCTGGAATCACCGAAAGATTGCACCAGCCCTGGAATTCCCTTCCGTCAACCAGCAGTTTCCCAGACTCCTGGCTCAGGGCACCCGCCAGAATCCGCAGCAAAGTAGTCTTTCCCGCTCCGCTTCTTCCTGCCACCGCATAGACGGCTCCCGGCTCCAGCCGAAGGTTCAGGTTGGTCAGGATTGGCCGCTCTCCCCAACTAAAGCACAGGTTTTCCAGCACAATCTCCGGGGGCTTCACCACACCCTCCTGGGATGGCATCTGTGCAGATGGCTTGCGGGCGGAGGGAGTCCGGGACAAAAAGGCGAACATCTGGTCCGCCGCAAGGATGGCATTCTGGCTGTCGTGGTAGCGCTGTCCTAATTGACGCAGGGGCTGGAAATACTCAGGCGCCAAGAGGATAATGAAAAGTGCAATCTCGAAGACCTCCCGCCCGTCGGCAAGGCGGATTCCCAGCCCCACTGCTACCAAGGCTATGCTGATGGTGGTAAAGAGCTCCAGGGTCAAGGCTGAAAGGAAGGCCACCCGCAGGGTTTTCATGGAGGCAAGGCGGAAGTCATCGCTGACCTTGCGAATCTTTGCCTCCTGCTTATACTCCCGGTTCCAGCTCCGCAGGGTGGAAAGGCCCGCCAGCACATCCTGAAGATAGCCCCCCATCTTTGCCATCGCCTCCCAACTGGAGCCCGCCATCTTCCGGCTCCATTTTCCAATCAGCATCATAAAGACCGGAATCATGGGCGTAGCAATTAAAAAGATGCCGCCAGAAATCCAGTCAATAGGAAAAACAACGATGAGGTAGGCAAGCGGAATCAGGGCGCTCCTGAACAGCTGGGGCAGGTAGCGACAAAAATACACATCAAGATTTCCCAGTCCTTGGGTTAAAAGGGTAAAGAATTCCCCCCGCTGCTGGTGCTCCATCTGTCCAGGTCCCAGCAGACCAACATGATGCAACAGCCTGTCCAGCAGGGTGTCCTTGACGATGCCTGCCACACTCAGGGCAAAATGCTCCTCTACCCATTGAAGGATGCCCCGCAACAAAATCACCGCCACCAAGAAAATGAACAGGTTGTATGAGGAAGCCATGGACTGGCCTAAAAAGAAAATCCGATTGACAATCTTTGCAACAACCAAAGCCTGGATTGCAGTACAGGCACCGGAACAAAGGGCCAGAAAAAGAACAGTTCCCTGGCATCTCATGGCCCTCCGATTCTGAACCCTCCACAAGGTCTTACTAAACATACTACTACCTTATTTTCATTGGAAGAATTTTAGTCTTGAAAAAAAGACTGGCAGAAGCATTGCTTCCACCAGTCTTCAAATGTATTCCGTATGAGTGATTCTCAGCAGAATCCCAAGCACCACTTAGTAGTGCAAATCCTTCTCAGTAACCCGCTTGCGGAACACCCAATAGCTCCAAATCAGGTAGGCCAGAACGACCGGCACAGCAGTCAGGGCCACGATGGTCATAATCTTGAGGGTCTTGGGGCTGGAACTTGCATTCCAGATGTCAAGGCTCAGGCCGCCAGGCAGAGTAGAGATCATGACGCTGGGGAACATGGAGAAGAACACCGTCACCACCACCATGACAATTGCCAGGGAAGAGCAGATGAAGGCCTTTCCGTCGGAGCCCTTGGCCTGCAGCAACACTGACAGAATCAGCAGCACAGCGGCAAGGGCAACAGAGATGATAGCCACAGGACCGTTGGTCAAAAGACGGGTTTTGAAGGCTGCGAACACAACCCAAGCAACAGTTACAACCAACATCACCAAGCCAAGCTTTGTGCTGATTGCCTTGATGCGATCCTCAATAGCCTGCACACCATTCTTCAGCTTCAGGAAGAGCATTCCGTGGAAGGTCAAAACCAGCAGCACAGTAACACCACCCAGCAGGGTGAAGGGTGTCAGCAGGGTAAAGAAGTTTCCTGCATACTCCATGTTCGCATCGATGGGAACACCGGTCATAAAGTTGCTGACCGCCACACCGAAGAGCACGGAAGGCAACAAGGAGCCAACGCAGAACAGAATGTCCCAAACCTGACGCCAGGTGGGATTGTCATTCTTGCTGCGGAAGTCAATGGCTACACCACGGATAATCAGGGCAAAAAGGATGGCGAACAAGGCCAGATAGAAGCCGCTGAACAGGGTAGCATACCAGTTGGGGAATGCGGCGAAGATAGCTCCACCGGCAGTCAGCAACCAAACCTCATTGGCATCCCAGTGGGGACCGATGGTATTCAAGACAACACGACGCTCGGTGTCGTTCTTTGCCACGATGGGCAACAATGTGCCGACACCGTAGTCAAATCCTTCCAGCACAAAAAAGCCGCTGAAAAGCACCGTAATCAGAATAAACCACAATGTATTTAAGTCCACAGTGAAGCCTCCTTCTCATTCTCAGCGATTTCTGTATCAGTAACAGGGTTCTTGATGCCATGACGAACCATCAGGAAAATCTCGGCAACAGCCAGAGCGGCGAAAATCACGATAAAACCGATCAGAGACAGCAGGACGGTTCCAGGACTAGTGACAGTTGAGACACCATCCTCCATCCTCTGAAGTCCGTACACAACCCAAGGATAGCGCCCCATCTCAGCCATGACCCATCCGCAGATGTTGGCAATGACAGGAAGGAACAAGGAGATTCCAAAGATGGGCATGAGCTTGTTGTACTCATGCAGGGGCTTTCCCTTGCGGGAAATAATGATAGCAACAATACCTAAAATCAGCATCAAGCCACCTGCCCCAACCATGGCACGGAAACTCCAGAAGAGTACCGCCACAGGAGGAATATAGTTGCCGGGACCATGCTGAGCCTCCAGCTGGGCCTGCATGTCGTTGATACCGGGAACCTCTCCGCTGGGCTTCAGATAATACAGCAGGCTCAACAGATAAGGAATCTCTAGGGCGGAGTTGTTCTTCCGTCCCTCCTGGTCGATGCTGGCCACGATGGTAAAGGGGGCAGGATCCGCTGTCTCCCACAGAGCCTCGGCGGCGGCGGCCTTCATAGGCTGCTCTTCCTTGATGTTCACCATCTGTCCGTGTCCCACGAAGATGACCAGCACAACACCCACCAGGGCGGCAACAGCACCGAACTTGAAGGACTTCTCGAAGAAGGCATTGTTAGTCTTCCTCAACAGGTTGACGGCGGAAACGCCCACAATGAAGAATCCAGCGGTGGTGAGGCCGGCAGACAGCACGTGGGGGAACTGCCACCACAGATGGCCATTGGTCAGCAGGGCGGTAAAGCTCTCCATCTCGGCGCGACCGTTCCTCAGCACATAGCCCACAGGATTCTGCATGAAAGAGTTGGCCAGCAGAATCCAGAAGGCGGACAGGGATGTTGCAAGCGCCGCCAGCCAGATTGACAGGAGATGCACCTTCTTCGAAAGCTTCTCCCATCCGAAAATCCACACACCCAAGAAGGTAGACTCGATGAAGAAGGCCACCAATGCCTCGATTGCCAGGGGAGCACCAAAGATATCACCCACAAAACGGGAATATCCCGACCAGTTCATGCCGAACTGGAACTCCTGGATGATACCGGTAACAACACCCATGGAGAAGTTGATCAAAAACAACCTTCCCCAGAATTTGGCCATGTGCTTGTACTTCTCATCCCCGGTCTTGACGTACACCGACTCCATGACTGCCGTCAGGAACGACAGGCCGATGGTCAGCGGGACGAACAAGAAGTGGTAGATGGTAGTAACCGCAAACTGGGTCCGAGCCAAGCTCAATGTGTCCACAATAGAATCCTCCTATTCCATTTATTTTTCTCCACAAAAATCATTTGAGAAGAAATACAATATTAGATGAATTCTACCTTTCAAATCCCGATTCGTCAAGGACTTTTGCATTTATCAAGCGATTTTTATGTAAAAAAAGCACTATTCTCCATCGCACCACTGCCGCAAAGCATGAATTTGCACGGCGACAGATTCGGGGGCCGGCCCCCCAGCCAGCCTTCTGGCCCTCATGCAGGCATCGGGGGTGATGAGGGAAAAAATGTCCGCCTCAATAAGATTGGAGCAGGACTTGAGGTCATCTAAAGTCAAGTCTTCTATGTTACAGCCCCTCTCGATGCAGATGCGGACAGCCTTGGCCGCCACACCGTGGGCCGTTCTGAAGGGCATCCCCTTGCGGACAAGGTATTCTGCCACATCGGTGGCATTGGCATGGCCGCCGGTACAGGAGGCTGCCATCCGCTCCGTGTTCCAGCGGGCCGTGGCAATCATCCTGGTAAAGACCTCCACGCAGGAGCTGACCGTGTCGTAGGCATCGAAGAGGCTCTCCTTGTCCTCCTGCATGTCCCGATTGTAGGACAGGGGCAGCCCCTTCACCATGGTGAGCAGGGCAACCAGGTCGCCGTAGACACGGCCCGTGCGTCCACGAATCAGCTCGGCAAAGTCGGGATTCTTCTTCTGGGGCATGATGCTGGAGCCAGTGGACCACTTCTCGGACAGGTCGATGAACTTGAATTCCTCGGTAGCCCAGATGATGACCTCCTCGCAAAAGCGGGAAAGGTGGGCCATCAGCAGGGAGAAGGCGGCAGCGAATTCAATGCAGTAGTCACGGTCCGCAACGGTATCCAGAGAATTCTGGGTGACACCGGCAAAGCCAAGCTCCCTTGCCACCATCTCCCGGTCCAGAGGAAGGGAGCTTCCAGCCAGAGCCCCTGCCCCCAGAGGGCTCAGCTGGATGCGGCTCAGGGCGTCCTCCAGCCGCTGGTAGTCCCGCTGCAGCATCCAGCACCAGGCACACAGGTGGTGGCCTAGGGTTACTGGCTGCGCCCGCTGCAGGTGGGTGTAGCCGCTGAGGAGGCTCTCCTTGTGCTGGTCGGCAATACCTGCCAGCACCGAGACAAGGGTGCGAATCTTGCCCTGCAGGGTGGGAACGGCATGATGCAGGTAGAGTCGCTCGTCCAGGGCAATCTGGTCATTGCGGCTTCGTCCCGTGTGCACCTTCTTCCCGGCCTCGCCAATCCTGTCTGTCAGCACAGCCTCCACAAAGGAGTGGATGTCCTCGGCAGAATAATCTATCTGGAGGGCGCCGGACTCCAGATCCTCCGCAATGCTGTCCAGAGCATCGATAATCAGGGTCGCTTCCTCCTGGGGAATGATGCCGCTGGCACCCAGCATGGACACGTGAGCCTTGCTGCCGCAAATGTCGTCCTGGGCCATCCTCTGGTCCACGTAAATCGATGTCTCGAATTCCACCGCCTGAGCATCCGGCCCCTCAGCAAACCTTCCATGCCAGAGGGCGGCGTGATTGCCACCTTCCATGGCTCCCTTTCCTGTCATTTCCATACCAAACTCCTAGCCCAACTTTTCCTTCATATATCTCTGTATCCCTTGGAACACCTCCTCGTCAAGGATGTGCTCGATGCGGCAGGCGTTCTCCTCCGCCTGGTTGCGGGGGACATTGGTAATCTTCTCCAGAAATTCTGTCAGGATGCAATGGCGATGGTAGATTTGCGTGGCCTTCTCCCTCCCCTTCTCTGTAAGGAAGATGGGGCCATTGTCCGCCATATCGATATACCCGTCCTGCCGCAAGAGTCCCATAGCCCGGCTCACGCTGGGCTTGGACACGGAAAGCTTCCGCGCGATGTCTATGGAACGGACGATGGAATTCGCCTGCTCCAGCATCAGAATAGCCTCAAGATAATTTTCACCAGATTCATACATGATTCAGTTATACCACAAGTTGAAAAAAAAAACTATGTGTGCTATCATCGGAAAATGTGAATGCAGGGGGACTTGGTGCCCATGCGTCGAAAAGAAGTCCCTGTTCAGGTGAGTCCGTGCAGGATAAAATATATGGGGGGGGGGTATATTAAAATTTGCTGATTTATATTGTCTTGTCCTTTGTCATATCCGCCATCCTCATTCCAATCATCATCAGGCTGTGCAACAGGCTGGGGTGGTATGACCATGTAAACGAAAGGAAGGTTCACAGCGGAAACATACCCCGGCTTGGTGGAGTCGGCTTTATGGCTGCCTTTGTCACCGCATCCAGCCTTTTTCTCAGCACCCAGTCAAGCCTGGACAGGGGGACCTTCCTGCCCATCATCATAGCCGGACTGGTCATCTTTATTTTCGGAATTGTCGATGACTTCGGGGATTTGAGGGCGAGATTGAAATTCCTCGTCCAGATTCTCGCCACCATCATAATGATCTTCTCCGGGACAAGGTTCACCCAGATTGGCCCATGGCAGCTGGGAATCCTGAGCTATCCGCTCACCTTCTTCTGGGTGATTGGCGTCATCAATGCATTCAACCTGATAGACGGAGTTGATGCCCTCTGCGGGACTCTGGCCACCCTGGTGCTTGCAACCTATGGTTTCCTCTATCTCGTCGCCCAAAGGCTGGATATTGCCGGCATCAGCCTTATCCTGGCAGCCGCCATCCTTGGATTCCTGCTATACAACAAGCCGAAGGCCAGGGTTTTCATGGGTGACGGGGGGAGCCAGTTCCTGGGATTCATGGTGGCCGTCATTCCCCTCTTTCCTTTCGGCAATTCCTTTGACTACAATCGAACCCTGATAGCAATCATCCTGACGGCAATACCCGTGCTCGACACAATCGCAGCCGTATGGAGACGGACACGGGAGGGGCGCTCCTTCTTTTCTCCAGACAAGGCCCACCTGCACCACAAGCTTATGAACATGGGATACAGCACGAAGGGATTGCTGTCCATTCTTATCCTCCTCCAGTTCGGGCTGTGCTGCTTCGCCATCATAGCCCTTTGGTGCGGCCCAATCAGGGGACTGTTCGTGCTCATTGGGGCCCTCTGTGTTGTGGTGGCCTTCTTCGTCGTTATACACTACACCCACCGGGCAGTCCAGCGGAGGCATCATGTCATGCTTGACGATGAAAAGGCTGACTTTTAGGCTCCCCGCCCCTGTGGTTATGGGAATCAGCTGGTATCTCTCCTCCGGGACGCTGGATACAGTCCAGTTGCCCTCCATCTCAGACAAGCTCATCCACCTGATATGCTTTGCGGGCCTAGGCTTCTGCTGGTGCTGGTGGTTTCCTCTGACAGGCTGGCTGGAGCGTCCCTGGCGGCAGCTTTTGTACGTAACCGCAATTGTGGCGGCCTATGGCGTGGTGGACGAGATTCACCAGTATTTTGTGCCGGGACGACATGCCTCGGCACTGGACTGGCTGGCGGATGCGGTCGGAGGAGTGCTGGGAGGAGCGGCTGGCATCATTGGCGCACGGCTCCTCCGATGGTTTCACACTAGAAGGACTGCTGACTCTCCGTCTTGATGAATTCCATCGCCTCGAATTCAGGGAACACAGGCTGGGGAATCATGTACTTCCGCAGGTCGCTTATCTGATCATAGTGGAAATCCAAATCCCCCAAGGGAATGGGCGGAGGTGGCGGCGGGGCTTGACGGCTGTTTGCCTCTGCAATGAGCTGATACAGCTGGGAGGCATCTGCATCCATCCTGGAAAGATAGGAGTCCTCCCGCACTGCAATCCGATTGTCCCCGCTGAAAGTAAATCCCGACAGATCCAGCGGCACTTCCTCAACATTGCGGATGTCAACCCGCCGTCCCGCCACGCAGGTATAAACGGTCCCGCCAATCAGCAGGTGCTTGGGAACATCATAGCTCCCGTCCTCACCAGTCAGCACAGCCTGGGTTGCGCCGTCATAGTCCATGTCGGTCTGCCAGTAACGAATCCTGTACATGCGGGAGCCAGTAACAAGATACGATGCAACCTCCCCGTCCAGCAGGGGTGGGGAGATGGTAATTCCCTGGGTGTTTGAGGCGGCCTGATAGAACCGGGCGGGAGACAAGTCCTTGGCCAGGAAGAAGTCCACGTAAAGCCTGCCGTCAAAGACTGCCACAGGGATGGATTCCCGCACCCTGGTGCCGGGATAGGTAATCCAGATGTTCCAAGCCCCGCTCGTCTCGGTCTCAGGAATCAGCGGCTGGAATTCCACCAGCAGCCGCTGTGCCTCTGCGGAGGTGGCATCGTTTCGGGGACGGGGCGGCAGTTCCTCCACCTGTAGCGTCTCCTCTGTTATGGTGACACTGTTGCGGGCCGCAAATTCCTCTTGGGAGGTGCCCGAATAGTCGTAGTCAACCTGGGTGGTACTCAGGCTTGTTTCCATCACTGTAGCAGAACCCGGCTCAGCCACGCGGTCATAGTACCAGCCGTAGAACAGCTTGAGCACCACCTGGGCGGACTCAAGGCTTTCAAAGGAAACAATCCGATGATTGTTTTCCCACAGCCCGGCCAGAAGGGGCGGCAAGGAGGTTGACAGCTCGAAGGAAGGGGGCAGACCACCACTCTCCGCTGCACCTGCATCGGCCGCCACTCCAGCCTCCACCCCATCATCCGGGAGTGGCTCAAGATACTCCTGAAGATCCAGCACCTGGGCACCAAGGAAGCCTCCGGCCAGGGAGAGGAGGAAAGCCGCTGCAATTCTGCCAAAAGACAAGTTCATATAGTCAGTATCGGCTATCTTCCGTCCAATCTGCACCACCCCTAGTCGAACAGCAGCGCAATCTCTTCCTTATAAATATCCACAATCTTGTGCCGCATCATCTCCTGCTTGCCGGACAACTCCCTCCCCACGGCAAAGCTTTCGCTCAGCAGGGCAAAACGGTAGATTCGCTCGCAGATTCTGAACCCCGCCGAGTCACAGATTCTTGAGTCAATCTCATTGCGAATCAAGTCCATGATGTGATGGTGCTCCAGCAGCCCCTCATAGGAGTCGCTGATTATGTGGTGCTCCTGGGCATACTGGAGGAGGGCATCCCGGATAGGCACAATCAATGCACCAAGGTACTTCTTGTCCTGACCGAGCACCACCGCCATCTCTATGTAGGGGCTACCGCGCAGGGTGGCCTCCAGAACCTGCGGCTCTATGTTCTCTCCGCCCAAGAGCACGATGGTGTCCTTGGCCCGTCCCACAATCTTTATCTCGTTGTCGTAGGTGAGCATCCCCAGGTCTCCGGTGTTCAGCCAGCCGTCCTGGTCAATGGCCTGGGCGGTGAGGTCGGGCCGCTTGTAGTAGCCCTTCATAATCTGGCGGCCACGGGCCAGCACCAGGCCCCGCCTGCCGGGAGGCAAGGGCTCCGGCGACAGAATCCTTCCGTGCTCCTCGGCCACAATCTTTATCTCGGCGCTGGGATACACCTGCCCCACGCAGCCTGAGCGCGCCTTGCTGGGCCAGCGGATGGAGAGGATGGGAGCCGCCTCCGTGATGCCGTAGCCCTCCAGCAGATTGAAACCGATGGCGTGGTAGAACATGTCGATGTCATATTGCAGGGTGCCGCCGCCGGAAAGCGCGCAGCCGATGCGTCCGCCCAGCTTGTCCCGAATCTTCTTGTACACCACAATGTTTCCCAGCCCGTAGAGGGGAGCCAGGAGGAGGTAGGGGACGATGCCCATCAGGGCATCCAGAAGGCGGGAGCGGCGGCGAACCTGGACGACAAGCCCCTTCACGAGTGTCTTTGCCCAGTGGTATCGCTTTCCGATGGCGATAAAAAAGCAAAAGACCGCATAGCTCATCCCGCCCTCCTTGCGGGCATTCCGCCAGATGCCCTGGGCCAGGGACTCCCACAGCCGGGGAACCCCAATCATGCCGTGGGGCCGCACCGCCTGCATGTCCGCCAGCATGACGTTTGCGGCAGGCTTCGAGTACACCAGCCCGCTGTTGAGCCCGATGATAAAGTACTGGAAGGCACGCTCGAAGCTATGCCACACCGGCAGGACGCTGAGCCAAAGTTCCCCGTCCTCCGTGGTGGTCAGGACGGAGCGGGCATACTCCACCTGAGCCAGGAAATTGTCATGGGTCAGCATGACCCCCTTGGGAATGCCCGTCGTGCCGGAGGTAAAGATTATGGTGGCAACCTCGTCGCCTTCCGTCACGTCCATCTCGTGCTCAACGGCCGCCCGCTGGGAATCACTGGCCTTCTCGCCCCTGGCCTCCAGGTCCGCATAATTCATCACCCTGACTCCTGCGGCTCCCGCCAGAGCCAACACCTCCTCCGTAGCCGGCTCGAAGAGGATGGCCAGCTCCAAGGTCGGAACCTCCTCCTTCTTTTCAAGCACCTTCGCCAGCTGCCGCCCCGTCTCGAAAAAGCCAATCCGGCATTCCACAAAGGAGATGATAAACCGAATCTCCGCACCCATGGAGTCGCAGCCGCGGGGCACGTCCGCCGCTCCTAGGGAAAGCAGGGCTATGTCCGCCACCAGCCACTCCCTCCGGTTGTCCGAGATGAGGGCAATCCTGTCACCACGCCGGATGCCGATTTCCTGCAGGGCGCAGGCCATCTCCACCACCCTGTCGTACACCTGCTTGTAGCTGTACATCTGGAAGACACCGTTCCTGTCCTTGGCCGCCTGCAGGGTGATTTCCGGGCAGGAGACCATCCTGGAGCGAAGCAACAGCGGGATATTCTTTCTGACGCTTGTATCTATCGTGTTCCTTTTCCTCGCCATGGGCAACTTCTCCTAAAAGCCTTACATTATCACAGATTTTGTCATAACGCAATATGTTTACAGAAGGGAAGAAATCAAGTAGAATCTGGCCATGTCCGAACACATCACCTATCTAGCAAAGCTGGGGGAACTCACCCTCAAAGGCTCTAACCTCAAGGAATTCGAAAACCGGCTCACCGCCAACGTGCGGCTCTACCTCCAGTCGGTGCCGGCAAGTGTTCAACTGCGGGCGGGCCGCCTCTACATCCAAGGGCCGGCAGAATCCTGCCCCGCAATCGAATTCACCCTGCGCCACCTCATCGGCATCACCGGCTGGGCTCGCACCACGGTCTGCGAAAAGGACATCATGTCCATCAAGAAGGCGGTGCTCCAGGAGGCCATCAACGCACGGGCAGAAGGAGCCCGCTCATTCAAAATCGAGTCCCGCCGGGCCGACAAGACCTTCCTTCTGAATTCCTACCAGATTTCCTGCCAGGCTGCCGCCGATGTGGTGGACCAGGGCTTGCTGGAGGTGAACCTGCACCGGCCCGACGTAATAATCCGGGTGGAGGTGCGGGAAAGGGTATTCGTGTACTGCGACCGGCACAAGGGCTGCCGGGGACTGCCGGTGGGAACCAGCGGGCACGGCCTGCTGCTGCTTTCCGGCGGCCTGGACTCTCCCGTGGCAGGCTACCGCATGATGCGGCGGGGAATGAAGGTGGACTGCGTGTACTTCCATGCCTACCCCTACACCTCTGCCGAGGCCCAGCAGAAGGTGGAGGAACTGGCCAAAATCATCGCCCGCTATGGGGTGGACACCCACATCAACGTCATCCCCTTTACCGAGGTGCAGATGCGGATCCGGCAGCGGGCACCGGAAAACTTCAGCACACTCCTGCTGCGGATGTGCATGATGAGGGCCGCCACCCTCCTGGCTGACAGAATCAAGGCACACTGCCTCATCAGCGGCGAGAGTCTGGGCCAGGTGGCCAGTCAGACCGTGCAGAACATGGCCGTCACGGAGTCAGCCAGCCCCTATCCTCTGCTGCGGCCCTTGGTGGGACTGGACAAGGAGGAAATCATAGAGACAGCCAAGGCAATCGGCACCTACGAAACCTCCATCCTGCCCTACGAAGACTGCTGCGTCCTCTTCTCGCCCAAGCATCCTGTGCTCAAGGCATCGGTGGAGGAGGCCCAGCGGCTGTATCAAGAGCTTGAGGCAGAGGAGCTGATTCAGGCTGCCTTTGACCGGCGGGAGCACAAGAAATTTTCTGTTCAGGATTACATCGCCGGGCAATTCGGCACCGGGGACTAGGACGCTAGCTGAATATGTAGCCAATGCCGATGATGGTGAGGACGGTGGTGGCAGACAGGGCCTTTTCCAGCTCGCTGCCCCCGGTCTTCTTGCCGGCCCTGTGGTCTTCGATGCAGACCTGATAGGCAAGCTCCAGCCGGTCGGTGAGGGCGGACATGGACCACCGCCTGCTCCACAGCAGCCCCTCCCCTCCCTTTTTCCGATGCAGGGAAGCGTCCACCAGCAGCTGGAAAACCCTTTGGGAAAAAACCTCCACATCCTCGGCTACCATAAAGCCGCCATTGTCTCCCTGCATCACATCGACGGTTCCCATCTCGCCGATGGCAACCACCGGCAGGCCCGCTGCCATGGCCTCCACTGTCACCAGCCCCTGGGTTTCCGTCTTGCTGGGAAAGGTAAACACATCGGCAAGGCGATAGAGGCAGGCCAAGTCCTCCCGTCCCACATAGCCAAGATAAAACAGGTCACTGTCCAGCCCCTCCTCCGCCACCAGCTTCCTGAGCTCTGCCATAAAATGCCCGTCCCCGGCCAACAGCAGGGCGGCAGGCTTCTGGTCAGACTGCTCCTGCAGCAACTGGTTCACCCGGCGCAGCACCGGCAGCAGAAAGGGCAGGTTCTTTTCCTTTGCCACACGCCCCGCAAAGAGGAGAATCCGCCGCTCCCTGAGCTCAGGAAAACGGGAGAACAAATTGGAGCGCATCCGCTCCAGCTGCTCATCGTCCACAGCGAACATGGATTCAGGGATGCCGGTAGGCAAGAGCTCTACAGGTGTGTCGATGCCGTACTTCCGCACCGTCTCGGCCGTATGGGGTGTGGGCACGAGGATGTGGTTGGCGCTCTTGAGGTAGAATTTTACAATGTCACGGCCAATCTTCTTGGAAATCTTTTCCCGCAGGATGGGAGCATAGTTTTGGATGTAGTCCTCCCACAGGGTATGGAAGGTAAAGATGCAGGGAACCTTGCGATGGCGCGCATAGATGGCGCCAAAATAGCCCACCAGCCACTCGCTGTTGATGTGGATGATGTCCGGCTTAAATTCGTCCAGAATACGCTTCATCAGCTTCCACTGCTTGACCCGGACAAGCCGATCCTCCTTTGAGAAAATTATTTCCTTTGACGAGAGGCGGTCCAGAGAAAAATTCGGGCTGTCAATCAGCCCTTCGCCAGGATTCCCGTCCTTGCTAAACTCATAGTCGTCGGGATACTCCACACTGACCACCTTGACAATGTGCCCCCTCCCAACAAGCTCCTGCACAAAGGAGTGAACCGACACCACCACCCCGTTCACCCTAGGGTAGTAGCAGTCTGAAAACATTGCTATTCTCATACAACACAAGTATAACCAAACAAGAGACCATTGTAAAGGAAACCTAACCCCATCATGGAGCCACCGGCCTGTCAATCGGTTGCGGATTTAGGTTTCCAGGTATATACTGTACCTATGAAGACTATCACCTTGCACTTTCCCGACGGCACTTCCGTCCAGACTGAGGCTGGAATTCGAGCCATCGACTTAGCCCACAAGATTTGTTCCAATCCCGACGAGCTTTTGGCTGTAGTGGTGAACAATGAGACCTGCTCTCTCACCACCCGGCTGGATGTAAACGCCCGCCTGGAGCCAGTGCTGCTGGGTACACAGCTTGGTTCCGCCATATATCGCCGCTCCCTCTGCCTGATTCTGGCAGCGGCAGCCCACAAAATCTTTCCCAATGTACGCCTCCTAGTGGGCCACAGCCTGGGATACGGCTACTACTACACTCTGGAGACAGACAAGGACAGCACCAGACTGGACAAAGCCAGCATTGAAAAGCTCCACCAGAAGATGACAGAGCTCATCAGCATGAACATCCCCATCGAGACGGACGTCATTTCCTACCAGGACGCACTGGAGATGTTCGAGCGCATCGGCCAGATCGAAACCCGCAAGCAGATGAATTTCATCTGTCCGCCAAAGATTACCATCAACAGAATCGACGACTACAGCGACCTGTACTTTGGCCCCCTGGTTCCCTCCACCGGCAAGACTCCGGTCTTTGACCTGATGCCCTACGGCGAGGGCTTCCTGCTGCGGTTTCCCTCCACCTCCGACGCCACCGTCCTCACCCCCTTCGAGGACATTCCCCAGCTCTTTGCCGTCTATTCCCGTTACAAGAGATGGGGCAAGCAGCAGGGAGTCACCTCTGCCGCCGACGTGAACGACCTGATTCACCGCCGCATGACCACCGACTACATCGACACGGTGGAAACCTTCCAGCAAAAGTGCATCGCCGACATCGCCGACCAAATCCACCAGCGGGGCAATGTGAAGACCGTCCTGATTGCCGGACCCTCCAGCTCCGGAAAGACCACCACCTCCAAGAAGCTTTCCCTCCAGCTGAAGGCCCTGGGCTACCGGCCCAAGGTCATCGAGCTGGACACCTACTACGTGAACCGGGAGGTGACGCCGCGGGATGCCGACGGCAAGTACGACTACGAGTGCCTGGAGGCCCTGGACGTTCCCCAGCTGAACCAGGATTTGGTGGATCTCTTTGACGGCAAGGAGGTAAAGCTCCCCACCTACGACTTTGTGGAGGGGAAACGAATCTACACCGGCAAGACCATGCGGCTTGACCCCCAGGACATCCTGATTCTGGAAGGAATCCACGGCCTCAACGACAAGCTCACCCCCCTGGTGCCTGCCGAATACAAGTTCAAGATTTATCTTTCTGCCCTGACCCAGCTGAATCTGGATGACCACAACCGCATCCCCACCAGCGACAACCGCCTCATCCGCCGCATTGTGCGGGACTCTCAGTTCCGGGGCAAGTCGGCGGCGGACACCATCGCCATGTGGGACAGCGTGCAGCGGGGGGAGCGGCTCCACATCTTCCCCTTCCAGGACAATGCAGACGCCATGCTGAACACGGCCCTGGACTATGAGCTGCCGGTGCTGAAGGTATTCGCCGAGCCACTGCTACGCTGCGTCAGCCCCCTGCAGAAGGAGTATGCCGAGGCATCACGGTTGCTGCGGTTCCTGAACAACTTCCTGCCCATCCCGGCTAACAATGTGCCGGGAAAGTCCATCATCCGGGAATTCATCGGTGGTAGCGAGTTTGAGTACTAGATTCTAGGGGGTGAGGAGTTGGGAGACAGGAGCGGGGGCTAGGATATGGCCTCCCGCTCCCCTCCTCCTACCGCCCCGACAGCAGGGCCTCCCACTCCGCCATGGTATAGAGGATGAGCTTGCAGGTTCGTTTTTCGCTACCGTATGTGGGATTATTTGTCCCCTCAATTTTAAGGATCCGGGCAGTGGGCAACACCGTATTCTCGCTCATGTCTTGAATTTCAATATTTTTAAACATGACACCTGTTTTATAATGAATAGAGCCACTATTTACGAGATATTCGGCATCATCAAAATACTTCTTCTGACTTCTTATCACATAGTCTGCTGGATTAGAAGAAGAAAAAAGTCTAAAGTCAAACTGATGTAAATTCCGTGAGTAACAACTGTCATACAGCCGATGCTCGTAGTCGTCATCAATAAGCTGGTTACCATCAGCGTCAAACAGCCCGACAGTTATACTGAAACTCCAGTTATCTACCACCCCCCCCTTTGCCCATACCTTGTTATCTGGCTCTCTCTGAACCTTGTACCACTCCTCCATCACCTTCTTGGCAACGATTACCGCCTGCCGGTTTGGAAACACCTTCATCACAAGAGGAACTTCATAAGAAATGCTATTCATGGAAACATCGGTTTCTTTCACAACGAGGGGATCATGATACACTCCAATCCACAGGTTCTCGTCCAGATATGTCTGCAGATCTTCCAGAATTTTCTTCCACTTGGACCGCTGTGTCTGGTAGTACTGCTGGCGCTGGCGGACGGTGAGGTTCTCCTGGGTGACGGACAGCATCCGGGTGGTGCTGTCCTGGGCCTCCTGCTGGAAGGCTCCTTCCACCTGGTTGTAGTACAGCACGGCCTGGATGTAGTCCTCCGCAGCCTGGGCCTGAGCTCCCTTTGCCAGCATGGTGATGGAGGTGGACTCCAAGTCATTCTTCTTCTGCAGGGCGGCCAGCTCCGCCTCCGACAACTGGATGCCGAGACCGCCGAACAGCTCCTGCACAATCTGTCGGACGGCCACCCCGGACTCCATGTCCCCAAGGGAATGGCGGCCGGTGCTGGCGGCCCGAATCTCGTTGGTGGCCGTCTCGTTCACCCGGAAGTTGCACTCGTAGGCCGTGGAGAGCCGCCGGATGCTCCCCACCACCACATACTGGGCGTTGGTCATCTGGCCAATCTCCACGGCATTCTCCTCGGAATACAGGCCGGACTCGGAAAGCTCCTGCTGGGCAATCATCAAATCCTCGTTCTTGCGGTCCAGCACCGTCATGTCCGTGTGGCGGGCCAGCAGGCTGGTGATGTTGTCCTGAAAGGACTGCTGCATCCATTCCTCGCCGCCATTCAGTTCCGGCGGGAGCACCGCCACCGTCAGCCCGGCTCCCTTGTACAGGTCCTCCGCCGCAGTCTCCCGTGTCCGGGATGAGCTCTCGCCGCCCCTGGTGGTGGCCACCAGCCCATCATCCGCACCGGCATCCAGTGCCGTCTGCTCCTGCTGGCTGGACTCCACCGTTTCCCCGGTGGAAATGCAGCTGAACAACAAAAAGGCCAGCAGACATGCCACTCCTGAGCGAACAATTCTCCTCATCACATCCTCCATAAATCATTGAAAGTGAAGGCAGGCTGGTTTGCGACGGCTCTCCCGTAGCGGGAATGCCTCCAGCCTGCCCATAAAGGCAAATGCCCCTCCTGCCGCCAATCCTAGCCGAACAGGATTGCCGCCGCCAGGGCCTCCGCCTCAACCCATTCCTGGTCGGCCGCTGTCACTGTGGCGGCGCTGGTATATACCGGGTTTCCGGAAAGGTACGCCGTTTTGGTGGCATCGGCCTGAGCCTGCACCTGCTCCGTCCGGGCATCCGCCACAATCTGGGTGCGCTCGGTCTTGCCCTCCTGCATGATCTTTGCCAGCTCCTGCTCTGCCGCCGCCTTCTGCTGTGCGGGGGCAAGCTCCGCCTGCACGTCGGCCATCCGCTTGGCAGCCTCAGCCTTCTGCAGTGCCTCCTGCTGGCTCAACACCGTGGGGAAGCGGGCGTCATCCATCATCTGACCCACCAAGTCCTTCACAAAGTCCTGCTCCGGCGTCAGCTCGTCGGGAACGCCGCCCAAGACCTCCTTCACATACTTTGCCGTGGTCTGGGCCCATGTGTTGGGGTCAATCTCGTAGATTTGGTAGACGATGTAGCGGGAGGACTTGTTTCCTGTCAGGGGATCCACCTCAATCACCTGCTGCCAGTAGTCCACCACCTTCGCATGGCCGGTAATCTCCGCATTGGACTGGGTTTTCGTCACCTCCTCTATGGCCTGGCGGGTGGCGTCCCCAATGTTCCCTGCCCGTGCCTGCTCCGCCGCAAAGACGTTGATGGACTGCTGCAGCTCCCTGGCCACATTCCGAGCATAGGCCATGTCCGCCCGCATGGTGGCAGCCCGCACATCGGATCCCGTTCCCGTGGACCGCTTGAACACGCTGTTTTCAGGCTTGCTGTAGGCCTGAATAAAGGCGGAGAAATCCCCCCGATTCGCTGGGGCCAGCCATGCAGGGGTTGCCTCGGCACCAAGGGTACGTCCGTCCCAGTCCACCACCGTGGTCTCCTTGCCCAGAATGCTGTAGCCCGACGAGGGGGCAGGCTTTCCAGACTCAACACCACCAGTGGAGGCACAGCCCCACAGCACCACCATTCCCACAAGAATTCCGCCACCAAGGACAGCCCTCTTCAATACCTTTGTCATGATTTCCTCCAAAATATATAGCTTTTCCTAGGAGCTAGCTGTTCCTGGAACAACCTGCTCCTGAAAAATGCGACCCAAAAACTCCTTCTGAGCCTTAATCCGCCAGGAAGGATTTTTTCACTTCCTCCGCCATGGCCTTGTAAGCCCGCTGACGGGCCACATCGGGATTCCGGGCGCCCACACGCCGCACCGAAATACTCTGGGTGTGGACAGAGCGCCGCCCGTCGTCTATGGAGATGCGAACCTCCGGTGTATAGAAGGTTCCTCCCGTCAGCTGCTGCACGTTTTCCTCCACCGTCACGTCACAGCGATACACAGCCGCAGCCTCCCCTTCCGCCACCGCAAGCCCCAGCTCCTCCAGTCGCCCGGAGACAGCCCCCCGGACAAGGCCGCCGGAGTCCTGATGGCATACCACGGAGACACTGCACCGTGCCGCTGTCTGTCGGATCTGAGACTCCAGCTCTGCCAAGCCTTCCAGAGAGGAGGCAAGGACTGCCGCACCCGCAGGATACAGGGCGGCGGCAAAAGCCTGCATTGCGGAAAGATTGTTGTGGTGGGCAAAGTCCAAGGCACGGGAATAGGAAAGAAGCTGGGAAAAGTCATCAGCCTCCGCCGCACCGCTACGGTAAAGGCTGGCGAAGGTCTCCACCAATGGCCCGAACTTCTGGCGGTAAATTTCCCATGCCTCCCCACGGTGCATGTAGGCCACGCATTCCCAGAGCTTCTGTCCCTCCAGATAATACGGCTCCCCATACCGCACGGACAAAAGCTCCGTCTGGGTGGAGACAAAGGTCTCCTGCCTCATGCGGCTGGAGCTTTTGCTGTCTGACACCTCCACCATCTCCCTGGTCTCCGTGGCAACCTTCGCCGTAAAGAAAGCCGCCACCTCCCCCAAGGCAGCCTGCCGGGCCGCCGCCGGGCTCTCCCCGTACCCCTTCCCGGCAATGTAGTCAGGATGGTTCAGGAACTGGAGCCCCCGCTCCTGCCCCTGCAACGGGAAACAGAGAAAGAACCAAAGAACAGCGGAAAGAAGAAACCTACTCTCCTTGCTAGAAATCATTGCAAGGGAAGTCCATCGCAATCAGTGAATTTATCCGTAAACAACATTGTGAATAAATCATATAATCCCCAAATTACACCGACAGACCCGGCGGAAAGAAAAGAAACAAGAAGTAGCAGACCCCCTGATTTGATTTTTCCAACATAGAACCTATGCAAACCAAAAGCTCCAAAGCATCCTACCAGGTTCAACAAAATCGCCGTTGATTTCTTTTTAGTTGAAATGGTCTCTGCCATATCCTCAATACGCATATTACACCTCCAAAATCACTGAATTTCTTTAGCCAGTGGTATTATCTTCTGCAGCAAGTCGCTTAACTCTTCAATCAACTCTATTTTCTTTAACCATGCAGCCTCTATTTTGGACTTGTTTACAATTATCCTCATGTTTTTCTTGTCTACTGAAATGGACATGATATTCCTCAGAGGAATTGCACTAGGCTTGTCAAAAATGACACCTGTATTTATGTATAATTTCTTGTTGGTGAGAAGAAATCCCTCCTTTCCTGTACTGTCAATCGTACTGTCATACTGGAGGATGATGTTTTCACCCGAACAATCCTTTGCATAGCTTTTTACGGCTCTCATGACTCTCTGGGGCTGCACATCAGCCAAAATCACTTGTGTTGCATAGTCCGTACTGCCCATTTTTTCCACAGACTCATAATATATCTTGGCAATTTCTTCCAATTCTTGACTAACAGATTCTTTGGGTTCCTCTTTCACAGCAATTTGTTTCGGGCCGTCCCCTTCAACAAGATGAGGATATTGTTCCAACAGACTATCCATTGCCGCATCTCCAGTTAACAACTCCAACTGCTCTGCAACATCATCAACATCCTCACCAGACATTTTGGCTATCATACTGTAACAAGAACCAAGTTCCTGACGAGTGAATGAAAATTGTTTTTTTATCAACGAAAGATTATACAACTGTTGGGGAGACAAAAGATTCTTTTCTGCAAGGCTTCCCACGAGAACAAGAGCCAGCACGTATAAACCAACTATCTTTTCCCTTAGAATTCGAGTTGAAAGCACCTGCTCAAAAAACTGAGCTGACGACATTTTTTGCAAGTCATTGTAAATAGCGTCAATTTCTGGCTCACAAGAAAAGACTGAAATATCCTCATCCACAGTCCTCATTACCCCGACAATCTCCTTCTTTAACTCACGGGTAAGAGTTGCACGATAACTAACGACAAATACTAAAGTCTTCAAGGTGTCAGCCTTGTCCTTTTTCTCAATACCATCTGATATTACACCTGCAGCAACATCTACCAGCAAATCTGCAGCTCCAATCGTGGCTCTTGCAGCCAGATATTCTCCAAAAAAACCCATGTTTATCCTCTCCTTACCTCAACATCAAACAATGTGCACACTTGGAACTCCATCTTTCCATTGATTTCCCTGCAAGCACATATTACAAGACACTTTGAATGATGATTCCTATAAAAGAAAAATGAATCCGTATCTGCAGAAAAAGCAAATTTGCTTTCACTACTACATTTAAGTTCCCATCCTTTTTCATCATTTTTAATAGCTTTGAAAATAAATTCTGCAGAAGAAGGACAACATGAACTATCTCTTAAACAATTCCCACTTCTTGACCAAACTTCACCCCTTCCACAAATTCTGTCTCCCTCTTTAATATCAAAATTCTCCATAAAAGTAGACATATTTTCAAACCGCTCAATCCGATTCAACTCTTTTCCCTCCTCTTTCACTCTGTATAAACTATTGTTTCCTACCATATACTTGTTTATACAAAGTGTCAATGCAAAATCACTAGTTATCACACAATTTTATTCTAAAAAAACCTTGTTTATACTTAGTACAGGATGTCTCATCAAAGCACGTTCATAGCGAATCTCAAGTATTACCGTGGGCTGCGGGGCTTTTCCCAGGCCAAGCTGGCGGAGTGCTGCAACTGCCAGCCAGGAACCATCGGCTGCATCGAATCCGGCCGCCAGTATCCCTCCTTTGACCTCCTGTTCAAGATGGCGGACGTGCTGCGGGTGCATCCCGCCGACCTCTTTTTACGGAATGCCTCGAATGTAATGGAAGAAACCTATTCAACATTGAAGGGAGAACTGCTGCCCCAGCTGGAACAGTTTGTGGAGGCCCGATTCTCCCCCCGTTCCGAAGCGGATCGAACCCTTCCCGCTGCACCACCGACTTGTCGGTAGAGCATCCCCCCAGCTGGACCCCCACAGCAGTAGGCTCAGGCCGCCAGCCCGAAATAAAAAAAGGCCACAAGAAGCAAATCTTGCGGCCCGCTCATTTTCTGTGAAGTGGCAGATGTATCCGAAAAATCCTAGATGGTACGACCAAATCGGGAAGTCACCATGTCGTCCACGGCATTGTCCTCCGCCACCAAGACCGCCTTCCTGTACTGAACCAGCTGCTTTTCCCGCAGGTTGGAGAGAATCTTCCGTTGCTTCATGGCCTCGGCAAAGATTTCCCGCCGTTGGTCCACCACCAGCTGGGCACCGGCCAACTCCTCCAGCAGCCGCTCCTTGGTAATTTCCAGACGCTTCATATAGTTTTCCCGCACGACAAATTCATTGAAGGTAATCTGCCTTTGGTCAAGATGCAGCATCCGCACCTTCTCTTGGGCAACCGCCTCCAGCTCGCCATTGATGCGGTTTACCTCCGCCACCGCCCGACCCAACTCAATCTGGGCCTGTCGCTCGGCGAATTCACGGATGTCAAGAATCTTCTGCATGGAAAAGGAAAAACGCTTCATCCACCCTAGTCCTTCATGTCGGCGACGGAGGGAATCGGCTCGCTGGAATTCGAGCTATAGCCACTCTCCTCCTCCTTGCCGTACTCTTCCGGCAGGATGGCGACCCCGGTAATCTGTGCCATCTTGGTTAGGGTCTCCTCCAGGCTGGAAGGAGCGAATTCCTCTTGAATCAGAAAGTCCTCGATAGCCTGGTGACTGTCTATAGCGTCATCGATGGGCGGAGACGAGCCTTTTTGGTAGGCACCGGCGGTAATCATGTCCTCGTTTTCGGCATAGAGAGCCATCTTCCTGCGCATCACCAGCACCGCCTCCTGGGTGCCGGGGCCTGAGACACGCTTGGCAAGACGACTGATGCTGGCAAGGATGTCTATAGCCGGGAAATGGGCCCGCTGGGCAAGCTTACGGCTCAGGACAATGTGGCCGTCCAGAGTTCCGCGAACCTTGTCGGTGATAGGCTCGTCCATGTCGTCTCCATCCACCAGCACGGTGTAGAAGCCTGTGATAGAGCCCTTCTGACTGGTGCCGCTGCGCTCCAAGAGCTTTGGCAACATGTCAAAGACGCTGGGAGGATAGCCACGCTGGGCGGGCGGCTCCCCTGCAGCCAGTCCAATCTCACGCTGGGCATGGGCAAAGCGTGTTACCGAGTCGAACATCAGCATCACGTCCTTGCCCTGGTCACGGAAGTATTCGGCGATGGCAGTGGCGGTATAGGCAGCCCGCAACCGGGAGATGGAGCTTTGGTCGGAGGTGGAAACCACCAAAACTGAGCGCCTCAAGCCCTCCTCTCCCAAGTCCCGGTGGATAAAGTCCAAGACCTCACGGCCACGCTCGCCCACCAGCGCAATCACGTTCACGTCGGCATTGGTGTTGCGGGCAATCATGCTCAGCAGGGTGGACTTGCCCACACCGGAGCCTGCGAATATTCCCAGACGCTGCCCCTTGGCCACTGCCAGCATGGAGTCGATGGCCCGGACACCAGTGATAATTCGCTCGGAGACAGGCTTCCTGTCCAGGGGAGAAGGTGGGCTGGCCAAGGCAGGATAATAGGTGTCGCTTGCAATCTCGCCCTTGTCGTCATAGGGCCTGCCGGTGGCATCAATGACACGCCCCAGCAGCTCCGGCCCCACTGCTACCTGCAGCACGTGACCAGAGGCCACAATCTCGCAGCCCACCTCTATTCCCTTGGTCTCCCCATAGGCCATCAGACGGACTGTAGTGTCGTCCAGACCGACTACCTCTGCAAGAACAGTCCCTCCACCACGCATCAGCTTGATGGTACACATCTCGCCGATGACGGACCGGGGACCAAAGCCTTCTATCAGCATTCCACGAACAGAAGTGACCCTTCCCGTATAGAGGATTGTCTCCGTGGAGCGGACACTCTTGATATACTTGTCGAAAAAAGAGCCCATGACCGCCTCGTCGTATCAGGACTTGGCCTCAAGGCCAGCAGCCTTTGGCACAGTCTTGATGGGCGAAATCTCCAGAATTCTTTGCTCAAGCTCCGCCAGCTGGCTGGAGATGCGGGCATCGATGGCGCCGAAGTCCGTTTCCACAATACAGCCGCCACGGTCAATGGAAGAATCCTCCACAATGGTAATGTTCTGGATATTTTCCACCGTCGTCATGAATTCCTTTGTATGCTCGGTGGTGAGCTTTACATCGGCCATATTCACCCGCACGGTGACATCCCCCCGCCCCCGCACCTTGCGCAGAGCCTGGACGATATTGGACATGACGACGTTCCGCTGATTCTCGGAGATAATCTTTACCACCTTGCGCGTCATCAGGAGGACAAGCTCCACAATCTGCTGCTCGGTCTCCTCAAGGATTTCCTGCCGCTTGTCCATGATTCTGTCCATGATGACGTGGAGCCGGTCGATGAGCCGCTGGGCCTCCATATTGCCCTCGGCAAAGCCCTTCTCCTGCCCTTCGGCAAAGCCGGACTTGTAGGCATCGTCAGTAATCCGCTGCCGCTCAGCCTGGGCGTCGGCAACAAGGGCGTCAGCCTCCTCCTGGGCCTTGCGCAGCATTTCGGCGGACTCCTGCTCCGCCTCTGACCGTATGACCTGGGCCTGGTCGCTCTGGCGCTTGACCTCCTCAAAGGCAGCCTTCTCCGCCTTGGCGACAATCTCGTCGGCGGCGGCCTGGGCCTGCTCCAGCATCTGCTGCTTTTCAGCCTCCCACTGCACCTTGAATTCCTCCGCCTCCTGGCGAAGATCCTCGGCAGTGGGGCCCTCGTAGACAGGCTCCTCAATCTCAGGAACCTCCTCTACCTCCGGCTCAAAGCTGTGGGGCAGCTTGAACATTACCTTCTCGTCAATGGTCTTAATCTCGTGGGGCCGAAAAACCGTCTTTGCCATACCTTACACCACCAATTCATCCTCGCCGGAGCGGGCAATAACAATCTCACCGGAGTCCTCAAGCCGCCGAATTGTGGACACAATCTTCTGCTGGGCTTCCTCCACGTCCTTCAATCGTACCGGTCCCATAAACTCCATGTCCTCCTTCAGCATACTGGCGGCACGCTTGGACATGTTGCGGAAAATCTTGTCCTGAACCTCTGTATCCACAGACTTGAGGGCCTTGGCCAGCTCCTGGGCATCCACTTCTCGCATAACCTTCTGGATAGCACGGTCGTCCAGCATAACGATG
>CALEFI010000078.1 GCA_937876905.1 uncultured Treponema sp. | reverse complement strand
TCGCCCTTCTTTGTGCTGGCCACCCAGAATCCCATCGAGCAGGAGGGAACCTACAGTCTGCCAGAGGCCGAGCTGGATCGCTTCCTGATGAAGCTGAACGTGGCCTATCCCTCCGTTCAGGAGGAGGTTCGCATCATCAGGGGCGGTGGAGCCCAGGAAAGGGTTCCCGTGGGTCAGCTTTTGACGGCGGAGCGACTGGCCTATTGCCGCCAGCTTTTGGAGCGGGTTGCCTGCGACGACAAGATTGTGGAATATATCGTCTCCATTGTGGCGGCAACCCGGCCCGCCGATGCTGCTGCCGGAAGGGGCTCAGGACGCACTGCGGCTCGTGGCAGCGGGAAGGAGGAGGCCCTGCACAAGTACATCTCCTTCGGCGCATCTCCCCGTGCCGGCATTGCCCTGTTCCAGTGCGCTAGGGCGGCGGCTGTGCTGGCGGGTAGGGACTTTGTGCTGCCGGAGGACGTGAAATCCATGGCGGTGTGGGTGCTGCGCCACCGGCTGGTGCTCTCCTACGAGGCCTCCGCTGAAGGAGTTACCACCGACGACCTCATTGCCAGAATCCTGTCCCTGCTTCCTGTTCCGTGAGGGGTAGTCTATGAGAAGAACGAGCCTGGATGAGTCCGGTGCCGAGAGGGATTCCTTGTATGCTCCCACGCTGGCACGGCGTGCGGCGAGCCTCCATCTTTTTACCAGAATTCTGACAGAAAGCCTCCGTTCCGGCTCCTTCAAGTCCACGTACAAGGGCAGGGGAGTTGAATTCAGCGGGGTGCGGGAGTACCTGCCGGGAGACGATGTGCGCTCGATTGACTGGAATGTCACCGCCCGCATGGGCCGTCCCTTTGTAAAGCAATTCGAGGAGGACCGGGAGCTGGTGCTCTTCCTCGTGGTGGACGCATCCGGCTCCATGGCCACTGGCTGCGGGCAGAGGCGGCGGACGAGGCTGTACACCGGCTGCGAGGTGGCGGCCCTGATGTCGCTGGCAGCGGCCCTTGGCAGAGGCTCTGTGGGCGGCGTGGTTTTTGACGGGGGCATCCTGTATTCCCGCCGGCCCAAGGCGGGGCGGAACCAGGCCCTGTCCTTTTTGAACCAGCTGGAAAATGTGTTGGCTTCCGGTGATGGGGAACAGAGGGCTGGTCAGCGGAAAAGCCAGCTGGCGGCGGCATCCATTGGCTCCAACCTGGACAAGGCATTGCGGGGCGCCGCCTCCCTGCTGAAAAAGCGTGCACTGGTGCTGGTAATCTCCGACTTTAGGACGGCAGGCTATGAAAAGGACTTGTCCATCCTTAGTGCTCGTCACGACGTGGTTGCCGTCAGGATTGCCGACCCTGTGGATACCCGGTTGGCGGGCTTTGGCAGCCTGCCCTTTGCCGACCCTGAGTACGGCCACCGTCGGATTCTGCCCACGTCCAGCGCTTCCTTTCAGCAAGCTTGGCAGGAGGCCAATCGCAACAGGCTGGAGCGTTGGCAGGACCTGTGCTACCGCCGTGGTGCCTGGCCGCTGGTGGTGTCCACCCAGGACGATGTGGCCCTTGTCCTCCAGCGATTCTTTTCCGTGAGGGAAGCATGATGGAAAGAAGGCTGACCCTGTGGCTCAGATTCGTTTTCCTGGCCCTGCTCTTCTCCGTTTATCCTGCCCCTTCCCAGGAGCGGATTCTCGCCCCTGTAGAATGGGCCCTGCTTCCCAAGGAGGCCTATGTGGGCGACCGGGTAGAACTGCGCTGCATCGTCGCCCCCGGATTTGAGCTCTTGCCGCCGGAGGTGGACCTTGTCACCAAGGAATTCTCACCGGAGGAGGTCTGGGGTACCGAAGATGCCGGGCTCAGTCTGGGAATCCATGCCAGGCAGGAAGGCTATCCCATTTCCGTGCATCGGCTTGACCTCCAGCGTGTTGCGGAAGGGTATTCTGTGAGCCTGGCCTTAACCCCCTGGCTTCCGGGGGAGATTGAGCCGGGCTACCTTGATTTGACAATCCTGCCGGAAGTTCGTTCCCTGGTGGAAAAGACCATGCATGGTGCGGTGGCAATCCATCTGCCAAAAATACAGGTTGCATCCTTGTCAAAGCGAATGGGAACCCGGCAGCTCCGTCCCGTGGCGCCGCCAATGCTGGTACCCGGCTCCATCTACGTGGTGTATGGGCTTGTGGCAGCCCTCCTGATTCTGCTGGTTTGTCTGGTGGTGGTGCTGGTGAAGTTCCGGCAGGTGCGGCTTTTTTTCAGGGGCTTGTCCTCACGGGCCAGGCTGTTCCGCAATTACCGTGCCGTGCTGCGTCAGCTGCGGAGGCTGCGGAGACTGGATGTGGGCCACCGGGACTTGGCAGACCAGCTGGCATCCCTTGCCAGGGCCTATTTGGAGGGGCGCTTTGCCCGGCCCTTTACGTCGGCCACTACCCCAGAAATCATGCTCCTGCTGGACGAAATCTTTTTGGGGATGCTTTCGGGTCAGCAGCTGGAAATGATGGAAAATCTGTTTGCCTTGCTCCGGCGCTGTGACTTCCTCCGTTACGGGGCGAACTCCGAGCTGGTGGCCGGGGAGAGAGACAGCCTCATCCAGTCGCTGGAGGAATTCGTTCATTTTATGGAGGGACGGCAATGATGGACAAATCTTGTTGGTGGAGGCGGAGCTGATGCCGGTGTTCCAGTCGCCCTGGGCCTTTTTTCTGGCCCTGTTGATTCCGCTGCTCCTCATCCTGCGCAAGGCGGGAATCTTTTCGTCCCCAGCCTTCCCCTTGGTTTTGAGGGATTGGAATGGGGATGCCTTCCAGTGGAGGGCTCCTGTCCGCAGGCTTGCTACCGTTCTTTCCGGTCTCTTGTTTACGGCAGGCTTTTTGTGTCTGGTAACAAGCCTTGCCGAACCGGTGCGGCTCCACCAGGAAAAAATCTACACCTCCCGTGGCACCGACATTGTATTTGTGCTGGACATCAGCCCCTCCATGATGGCGAGGGACATTGCCGGAATGAGCCGTCTGGATGCCGCCCGTCAAGCCATTAGTCTGCTGGCTCCCCAGACAGAGGGAACCGGCTTTGGCCTGGTGTCCATGGCTTCGGAGTCGGCGCTGGTGGTTCCGCCAACGGTGGACCGGGAAGTGTTCTTTGTTCGTCTGGCCTCTCTGGAAGGAGGCATCCTTGGGGACGGCACTGCATTGGGAGAGGGACTCAGCACTGCCATCTACCATCTGGCCGGAACCGCTGCCCCTAAAAAGTGCATCGTGCTGATTACGGACGGCGAGAACAACAGCGGGGCGATTCACCCGGAGACGGCCGCCC
>CALEFI010000077.1 GCA_937876905.1 uncultured Treponema sp. | reverse complement strand
CATCCCGCATGATGGAGTGCCGGCAGGACGGCTACCAGGAGGGCATCTCAATCGGACTGGAACGTGGGCGGCTAGAGGGGCTGGAGCGTGGTGCCTACCAGAAAGCGATGGAGACGGCGAGGAACCTCCTTGCCATGGGACTTTCTTTAGAACAAGTAGCCCAAGGCACCGAACTCTCTCTGGAAACGGTGGAGCAGATGGCCTGCGGAGAGGAGTGAGTTCTCAGGAGCGAGAACCCATTCCTCATTCCTGCCTCCTTGGTTCAGCTACGCTCAGCAACCTAGCCCCTACCCCACGGATTAGTCTTCAGCGTGGGATATTTACCCTTGACAAGTTCCCAACATGTTCCAAGGATAGTCACAGTGTCCTGTTGTTAATCTGGTCTTGGACGATACATTTAACCCACTGATTGTGGCGTATCCAGACCCTTCACCAATTTGGCTTATACTATCATCCTCACAATAATAGATATTCGACCCATAAACCCTGTTACCTCCTACAGTCGCTTGACGACCTATTATTGCGCCTTGAGGACTACCGCCAACGTTGCCTATGTAGATGCTGTTCTTTATAGTCCACCACTGGTCTCCGCCACCCACCTGTACCACTCCCGCACAAAAAAGGAGAAGGTGTGCCGAAAGACACACCTTCTCCCTTGCTGGTGCCCATGGTGGCCCTAGCCGAGCCTAGGGGATGTGTTCCACTGGTTGCCCTATGGTTCCACCATTGTGAGTAAAGGTGGCTCCATTCTCCACAGTGACATCGCTGGGACTTGTTCCACCACCCTCATAGTTCCCGCTAATTGTACCACCGTCCATAGTAAAGCTGCCTCCCGTACTTATATATAGTCCACCTCCATTATAGAAATAGCTCCCATCTGCTCCAATTCCATCACCATATACAGCCTTATTCCCAGTGATTTCTCCTCCCCTCATGATAAAGGTTCCACCAGAGGAAACTGTTACTCCTGCTGCATCTCCGTTACTCCGGTTTCCACTAATCTCCCCACCATTCATAATGAAGGTTCCACCAGAGGAAACATTCACAGCACCGTAGACGGAACCACCAAAGGTCAAATCCTTAATCATTGCCCCATCCTCCATAATCAGAGTACCACCATCAACGTTTACGGCTCCCCAGTGGGAGAGCACACCAGCCCCAAAGCCATCAATAACAAGATTTGGACCTAAAGTCAAGGTTCCTCCTTCTATCTTAATCCATCCCGTAGAACTCCCTTGCAGGGTTCTCTGCTGGCCATCACCCCTCAGAGTGACATTTGCTCCCGAAGGTATTTCCAAAGCATAAGAGTTAGGATTGCTAGCATTAAAATCTATATCCGAGGTAAGGACAATTGTCACAGGAGTAGATGACGACGAGTTGGCAAGTCTTTGTAATTCAGTGAAATCTCTCACAGATTCACCCCACTCCCACTGGGCGTAGAGAGTGATGGTTCCGTTCTGCTCTGCGGTCAGGTTCTTGACCTCCTGCCCATCGGTATAGCGATTGCCATCACTATCCTGCCAGCCTGCGAAGGTGTAGCCAGTGCGAGTGTAGCCGTTTTTCGTCAGCTTTTGGGACTGGTCGTAGATGAAGGTCTGGTCGCTCATGTTGCCACCATCGCTGCCGTTGCCCTCGAACTTCACGGTGTAGGTGTTGGCCGTCCACTGGGCGTGGAGGGTCACGCTTGCGTCTGCGGTGTAGGTGCCACCTGCAGGATAGTCGGCTCCATTGCCGTCTGTCTGGGTGTTCCAGCCTGCGAAGGTGTAGCCGGTGCGGGTGAGGTTGCCGCTGTTGGTGGCCAAGACCACATCCTTGTACTGCATCTTGTTGTGGGTGGCGGGGACGGAGCCGCCGGTGGCTCCGTTGGGGCTGTACTGGATGACATAGGTGGCGGGGGGAGCCGTCTCCCCGCTCCTGATGGCGGGGCCTGAGACACCCTCGCAGTCCACCGCGGCGATGGCGGCGCTTCCATAGCCGGCATTGAACCGGAAGACGCTCCGGCCGTCCGGCAGGCTTGCAACCTTATCCGCACCAGACACAGGATGGCGGGTTCCGTTTATGTCGAACCACTCTGCATGTCGGGGGTCCTTCTTGTCGGCAACCCCGTCATCCCAGGCCCAGTACACGTAGCCGTCCCGGTCGGTCTCCCATTTCTGTCCGGCCCGAACCACCTCGTACTAGCCGGTACCATAGTTCATGACCACCGGGGTCGGCACGGCGGGAGGCGTGTTGTACTGCAAGGTCACGGCCATGCTGCCGGGTGCGCCCACGCCGGTCTCTGAGCGCACCGGAGTG
>CALEFI010000076.1 GCA_937876905.1 uncultured Treponema sp. | reverse complement strand
GACATCGCTGAGATTCCCCGCCACATCGAGGACGGCAACATGTTTGGCCGGAGCCACGTGCAGGAGATGGCTCAGGCTACCATCAAGATGGTTACTGACAGCATCAGTTCATTCGTGCGG
Organism: uncultured Treponema sp.; assembly: GCA_937876905.1. Classification (GTDB taxonomy): domain Bacteria; phylum Spirochaetota; class Spirochaetia; order Treponematales; family Treponemataceae; genus Treponema_F. Next base: position 7,475 of record CALEFI010000076.1, on the reverse strand, counting down.
CGGGACGTTGAGGCTGCCCGCAAGGTGGTGGCGGATGATGACAAGGTGGACGGCCTCTTTCTGGAGGTGCGCCGTGATCTGGTGGCGGCCCTGGCGGAAAATTCTGCAGTGGGGGAATCCTGCATCGACATACTGATGATTGCCAAGTACCTTGAGCGCATCGGTGACCACGCCACCAATATAGCCGAGTGGGTGGAGTACTCCGTTACCGGCGTGCATGTGCGGAAGGGAGCGGACTAGGGACGCACTGCCAGAATCGTCATGAAGGAGGTGTTGGCCCGGCTGGGGCTGCTGGTGGAGTGAGACCCTGGCTTGGAGACGTTGCAGTCTTTTGGAATGCCTATCTTGCAAGGCTCATGGCCCCACGTCAAATCTTCTTTCCGCCGGACATAAGCGACTTGCCCACCTTGGACATGGTTCTGGCCTGCATGACCGCAGACACACCGGCGGCAGTTGCGGCACTTCTCGCTCCAGTCTTGTCCTCGTCCTTTGTTCCAAGCCTGACGAATCCGTCTGAGCAGAATGCCAAGATTGTCAGGAGCAACTGGAGCGGATGGAAGAAGAACAATACGACAAGGTTTGTCAATGTCGCCCCAAAGTGGAAGTTGATTGGGTGGGAGGGGAAGAGCCATCCGGGGAGGAACCATACTGCAAGTATCACAAGAATCATGAAGATGGTCTTCTGGAAATGATAGTCGGCGCTTCTTCTAAATTCCATGTCCATCTGGCGGCACTTCTCTTCCATGATTGCCTCGTGCGCCTCCTCGACCTCCTCCTTGCTCCTGACCTTGCCGCCATTGTATACCCACTTGTAGAACTCCAAGTGTTCTGGAGACTCGATGGGTATTTTTGACAATGCCAGCACCTTGTGGCGCTTGTAGCTGTATGCCTGCACAAGCTCGCTATCAAGGCTGTCGATTTGGGATATAATCTTGTCATACCGTGCCACCTCTGCCTTGAGTTTATCTAGAAACAAACTCCTCTGGATAACAAATTCCGTGTACTCGTCCCTTGTCATGGACTTGCTGGTATCAAGAGACTCGACCTCGCTGTAAGAATCGTACATTTCATGCCTCCTTTATTCCAGTATAGGGGCTGCAGTGTCCCATAGAGTGCTACAGACAGCAAGATTTTATAAAAATTTTTCCTGATGCTTATGGTTTACAGACACTGCTTGTGGGGAACAACACCCGCCTCCCTGAGTATCTTCCTCACTGTGGGGGCTGACACCCCGCACCTTGCGGCTATGTCGGCAACCGCAAGCCCCTCCTCGTGGGAGGCAAGAACGTCGTCACGAACCCTGTCGGACTTAGTGCCGGATGGCTTGTCCACGTGAACCATCTTGGTGTCAAGGCCATGCTCGACCAGCACCTTCCTCACTGTGTACACAGTGAGGTCAAACTCCTCTGCAATCTCGGTCATCTTCCTCCCGCCTTCATGGAGAGACACAACCTTGTCCTCGACGTCATCACCCATGCCTACAGGCGTTTCCGTCACCGAATCCTCAGATTCCTTCCTGCCACCGGCAATCCTTTTCACCGTGTCCACAGGAATCTTGTGCAGCTCCGCCACCTCGTACACATCCTTCCCCTCGGCAAGGGCTGTAAGAACGCTGTCCCTCACTTGGGCCACGACGTCCGATGGTGTGCGGGGAACGGAGCCAATAGCCTTGAGCCCTGCGGAGGCAAGTATCCGTGAGATTGTCCTTGTACTCACCTTATATTTCTCGGCAAGATTCCTGTGGGTGTACAGTCCGGTGTTGTGGTCGGCGATGACTTGATTTTTGTCATAATGCTCTCCGTCTCTTGTTATACCGTTTTGTCCTCCAGAAGGATTGCATATCCCCATAGAATTAAGTATTTTCGTTATTGTAGGAGCGGACGCTTTGTATTTCTCGCATAATCTTGATACAGTGAGATTATTCTCAACATAATCTCTCACGATAAGACGTTTTATGTCATCGGAAAATTTATCTTTTCTACCCTTTAAGTTGTTATGGAGAGAGAGTCCTTCAATTCCCAAGTATATGCCACTTTGAATCAAATATTTTTTTACTGTGACAGGGGAGATGCCAAGGTGTTTCCCGATAGCCCCAATTCCATAGCCATTACAGTATATTTCATTCATAACGACTATAGACTCATCAGTTATTTTTCTGGGAACTCCTTCAGGTTTAGAGGTAGGCGTATTCAATCTGCCCGCCTTATATAGCCTTGTCCACTTCTCTAACGTACTAACACCTATCCCATGAGAGCGAGCAACCTGCTCACGAGTATATCTTTTTGACAACCAGTCACTGACAGCAGAGAGTTTGTCATCGTAAGAAAATACCCTAATTTTCTTTGTGCCATTAACACTAGATATATGTCTAAATACAGTATTGACGCTACAACCATAAATCTCCGCAATCCTAGACATACTAAACCCGTCTCCGTGCATATCCAAAATGCCTTGTATATCGTCAACACCTAATCTTCTAAACATTACCCCTCCTGCACGGACAAAATAAACCTTACATACAATTTACTGTTTTTTTACTCTTGTCAACACCTTTGAAAAAATCTCTCATGCGAAAGGGTGTAAGTGGGAGTATAAATCTATACATCTGAATAAAATAAGTTATTTTAAAAGAGAACCATGTCCACAAGAGACCATGAACTTTTGCAGGAAATTTATGAAAAAATAAAAGCTCATTTTGGGTGACAAGTAGTCACACAAGGCAAGAGCTTCTTGTCCTTTTGCTATTGTCTTGAGGCAACTATCCTTTTTTCCAATCGGTTTCCTTTATTAAATCTAATTCTATGTATTTGCTATAACATTCAAAATCCTTGTCCAGGGTTAGGATTGAAAATTTGTGGTGAACTGCAACTGAACAGATGAGAAAATCGGTCATTGAGCCTTGTATGCCCTTGCTTCTGCATCTGTTGTAAAGCATTGCTGCGGTTACATAGTCCCTTTCGCCCAGTTCAAAATCAGAGAAGGCTTCCAAGGCTCCCCGTAATTTTTCGAATCGTAGTTCATCTGAAATACCACAGAGAATTTCTTGTCTGATTGCTCCTATCATTATTACGAGTCCTTCACGAATAATCCTGCCGAGAAACTGAACTAATTTGTCTTCATCTTCTGTGAATTGTTTTTTTCTTAGAACCTTAGACCAGACAGAAGTGTCAACTATGACAAATTTCATTTTTGCTCCCGTGCCCGGAGTTTTTTGTAGTCATAATCAGCGTCATATTCGATTGTCCCGAAGAGCTGTATCAATTCCTCTGATTTTCTTCTTTGGATGAATTCCTGTAGGGCTGTGTTTACCGTTTCCTTTTTCGAGCTGTAGCCTCCAATCTCAAAGGCTGCATTCAAAAGGGTGTCATTGATTGCCAGATTTGATGCCATATTTGCCTCCTCTTGCTGTAATTTTACACAATACTGTGTGTAGGGGTCAAGGTTTCTCTTGGAGGCTCTCTTCTGAAAAACTAAAGTCAAGTTCCTCCTGTCAACCACAGCAAAATTGGTTATAATAAATAGAAAATGAGTTGTATGGCAACGTTAAGCAAGGAGTGTCCATGAAGCCGTCTGAAATTGTGTCTGTGCTGGAGTCCCAGAGAAAACATTTTAATGCTGGGGCTACCCTGCCGGTGGCCTTCCGCATCGCCATGCTGAAAAGGCTGTATGCCGCCGTCCAGAGTCGCAGGGATGAGATTCTGGACGCCCTCACTGCCGACCTGGGCAAGAGCGGCTACGAGGGCTTTATGTGCGAAGTGGGGCTGAGCCTCACCGAGATTTCCTACATGATTCGCCATGTCAAGAAATTTGCCGCCGAGAAGACCGTGCGGACTCCCCTGGCCCAGTTCGCCTCCCGCAGCTACCAGAAGCCGATGCCCTACGGCACGGTGCTGGTGATGAGCCCCTGGAACTATCCCTTTTTGCTGGCGGTGGAGCCCCTGGCAAATGCCCTGGCGGCGGGGAACACCGTGGTGCTGAAGCCCAGCGCCTATTCTCCGGCCACCAGCGCTGTCATCGCCCGGCTGGGGGAGGAAACCTTCCCGCCGGAGCTGGTGGCGGTGGTCACGGGGGGACGGCAGGAGAACGCCGCCCTGCTGCAGCAGAAATTCGACCTGATTTTCTTTACCGGAAGCCAGTCCGTGGGAAAGGAGGTGCTGCGAGCCGCCGCAGAAAACCTGACCCCCGCCGTGCTGGAGCTGGGTGGCAAGAGTCCCTGCATTGTGGACGAGACGGCAAAAATCAGGCTGGCGGCGCGGCGCATTGTATTCGGCAAGTACCTGAACTGCGGCCAAACCTGTGTTGCGCCGGACTTTATCCTCTGCCATGCCAGCGTGAAGGATCAGTTTGTGGAGGCGGTGAAGGAGGAAATCAGCCGGCAGTACGGAGGGAATCCTCTGGAGAATCCCGACTACGGCAAGATCATCAACGAGAAGCACTTCCGCCGCCTGCTGTCCCTCATCCAGCGGGACAAGGTGGTGGTGGGGGGCCGCTCCGATGCCGCCACCTGTCGGATTGAGCCCACGGTGCTGGACAAGGTGGACTGGACGGATGCAGTGATGCAGGAGGAGATTTTTGGTCCCATCATGCCCATCCTCAGCTACGAAGGCCTAGAGGAGGTGATTGCCAGATTGCAGGGCTTGCCCAAGCCCCTGGCCCTCTACCTCTTCTCGGAGAACCGTTCCACCATCAATGCTGTCACCAGCAGGATTTCCTATGGCGGCGGCTGCGTCAACGACACCGTCATCCACCTGGCCACCAGCGAGATGGCCTTTGGCGGGGTGGGGGAGAGCGGCATGGGCGGCTACCACGGCAAGTCAGGCTTTGAGGCATTCAGCCACACCAAGAGCATGGTGGACAAGAAGACCTGGATTGACCTGCCGGTGCGCTACCAGCCCTACAACCGTGGACTCTATGGCAGGCTGCTGGACCTGCTGCTGCGGTAGGATGCGTGGGTGACCGGCTGGTGGGCGTCAGGGCCCTTCAGTGATGGCGGCCTCCTTGCTGCCTGCCTGAGTTCTCACCGTTTTCCCAACGGCTCACCACCTGCATTTTTGTGGTTATATTATATCACTGACTGTTGGCATTGAAAAGCAACTGTCTGTTGCTGTCACCGACATATCGGAATTTGACTATTTCAACCAGCTATCTGATTTATCTGCAAGGTTTTGCAAATAGTCAAAAAATTGTCCTGCGTGGTATCCGTCACAAATGGAGTGATGTGCTTGTAGGCAGAACGGAAGTTTAGCCCTGCCATTCTCCTTAATCAATTTACCCGTGGTAAATATAGGCGGCAAGTGCGTGCCAGCCGAGAACACGTTGAGGTTGAAGGAGGTAAACTCTATCCACGGGACAGAGGATATATCAAAGCAGTTCCTTGGCATATCGCTCATCGGGAACATTTTGCTTGTATTGCAGGCGTCCATAACCTCAACACAACGGTTATAAAAATCATTGAAGCTGCGGTCATATTTGCACCACAATACATGGAACTTATGGCTGTTCTGTGGCATAAATGTGAAGGACGGATTCACTTCATTATAGTATCCGATATTGCCATCATCGTCGTGATTGAAACGCAAAAACTGAAAATGGTTGACAGCATTTGCTATCCACCATATCAAGGTCGGATACAGTCTGAGGCTGTTTTCTTTCACTCGGTTGTATATTTCTGTTATGTCCATGTTGACAGTAACGCTGTAAGTACAGCGAACGTCATTGTAGTAGTGAAGAAAGTATTCTTTTCTTTCCCACGATTCTATATCAATTTTTGAAAAGATTACACTCTGATTTACTTCCATACTCTCACCTACAAATTCTTGTTTATCTTTTGACTTACTCTATCATATTTTGGGATTCATATCAATACTTGGTAAAATCGACGGAGCTACGGGTCATCAGTCCAAAAGGTAAAAGGGAGTGAATTTTTCGCCCGTTGACTTTTTCGCAAAAAATGGTACAATTATTTTTACATTGTTTTTTCGACTATTTGGGAAAAAGGAGGGCTTCTGCCCATGCTGGAGCTTATCATCCGCTGTTACGAGCGGTTCCGTCTGATCACCTACCGGGGTCTGTTCAACCTTCTGCGGGAGCGGGACAGCAGTCTGAGCGCCGCCGAGGCCTTTGCGGTGGACGTGATCTATCTGCTGGATGAGCCCACCATCAAGGAATTTGCCGACTGTCTGGGCATTTCCCAGCCCAACGCCACCTATCGGGTGAACCATCTGATCCAGAAAGGCTATGTCCACAAGACCCCCTCTCAGGAGGACCGCCGGGAGGCTCATCTCCACGTCACCGACAAGTATATGCGATACTGGAACGAAGGCCACGATGCCATCCACCGCTCTCTGCAGGTGCTGCAGGATCAGTTCTCTCCTCAGGAGGTGGCCACCTTCACCCGGATGCTGCAGGTGCTGGCCGACACCCTGCCCCAGCAGCGGCAGGAGGGTAATTTGTAAATTTTCCCATAATGTCTCCCACCGCATTGACGGTGGGAAAATTTTGCTCTAAAATAAACACAGATATACGGCAAACTGCCGTAAGAGGAGGAAGAATCATGACCCCGATGACGGTCACCAATCATAATTTCAACGCCGAAGTGGCGGAATGCTCCCAGCTGGTGCTGGTGGACTTTTGGGCCAGCTGGTGCGGCCCCTGCAAGAGCGAGATGCCGGCCTTTGAGGAGGCTTATCTTGCCGTCGGCGAGGATGTGCAGTTTTTAATGGTCAATCTGACCAACGGTATCAGCGAAACCATGGAGACGGCTTCGGCGTTTATTGCTGAAAGCGGCTACACCTTCCCGGTGCTGTTCGATTCTGATTCTGCCGGAAGCACGGCCTATGCCGTGTCCTCCATTCCGGCCACCTTCTTCCTGAATGAGGAGGGGCAGCTGGTGGCATCCCACGTGGGTGCTATGGACGCGCAGACCCTGCAAAGCTATCTGGAACAGCTGCAATAATAAAACCCCCCGTCTTTTCAAGACGGGGGTTTTGCTATGGCGTTATTTCAGATCTTTTTTACAGAAGCCGGCAAGGCCCAGACCCAGGAAGATATTGCTCACATAGAACCCGAAAATACCGTTGGACACAGCGCCGATCAGGTTGGACAGGGCCAGGCAGGTGAAGCCTGCGGCGATTAGCTTCCGGGGGCCGAATTTGGCCACCAGCCTGCCGAAGAACAGGTTAATGACGGCAGTGGAAATAAACCGGCAGCTGTTACCGATGGAGAACAGGCTGCGGGGAATCCCCAGATCCTCGGTGATGGCCGCCAGAAACAGGCTTTTTGGCGAACTGCAGAAGCCCAGGGACGTAAACACCGACAGGAAGCAAATGGCGAAAATGACCCAGGCGTAGTGGAAGCGTTTCGGTTGTTTTGCAGGTTCCATGATTTGTCCTCTCCCGATTTCGTTTTCTTTCTGACGGGTCTATTATAGTCCCTGTTTCACAGAAAAGTTATTGCACATTGTGACCAGTCTTTGG
>CALEFI010000075.1 GCA_937876905.1 uncultured Treponema sp. | reverse complement strand
CCGCCAGCATCTCCTTTGTGCCCGCCGCCGCCGGCCTGCTGATGGCCTCCCACATCATCCGCCAGCTGATGGGCTGAGCAGGCGGTGCAGCGGCCAGCCTTTTGGTTGGCTGCACGTGTTTCCACGGTTATACTGTGTATATCAGTGCATTATAGTAGCAATCAACTGTATTAGGAGGCAATGTATGGCAAACATCACCGTGACATTAGATGACGAGGATAAGCAGCGGCTGACAGAATTCTGCGACCACATCGGCATGTCGGTTTCCACCCTGTTTACGATTTTTTCCAAGAAGGTCATCCGGGAGGGGGAAATTCCCTTCAAGTTGGGACTGGACAAGCCGAACCGAGCCACTATCCGGGCCATGAAGGAGGGCGAGTGGATACTGAAGAACCTGGACAAGGTGAAGGTCTACGACAATGTGGAGGAAATGTGGGAGGACTTAAAGAAATGAAGTATAGGGTTGTCCCCACCAGTAAATTCAAAAAGGAGTATAAGCGTGCCCTCCGGCGTGGAAAGAAAATGAAAAAAGCTCCATGACATTGTGGATCTTTTGGTGAGAGACTTGGAGCTTCCAGCCTCCTTGTGCGACCATGAGCTGAAGGGGAAGTGGAAGCAGCACCGGGAGCTCCACATAGAACCTGACTGGCTGCTCATCTATCAGAAAAAAGAAGAACTCCTCATCCTGGAGCTTACCAGAACCGGCTCCCACGCAGATTTATTTTAAGAATCCTTACCGAAAGAAAGGCAGGTATACTATGACAACATCAGATAGAGAAGCAATCATTGCAGAATGCGAGTCCAATGCGGTTCCATGGAATGAGATTGATTTTTCCCAGATACCGGAAATAACTGATTTCTCAGGATTTTATCCGGGTAGACAAGGTGTATCCGAAAAGAATGCCACTCAGGAGTGTGTCTCGGTGCAGTTCAACAAGGTTTTGTTGGACCATCTGCGGTCAAAGGGGATGGGCTGGCAGGCTGAACTTAACAATTTTCTTATGAGTGCCTATAAAAAAGGTTTGATTTAAATCCGCTTCTTCTGTATGGCACGTATATCAGCCATGGGCATTCCCATGAAATATCCACGTAAAAAAAATGCAATTTTTTCTCAGGCTATCTCTTGTTGATACCACTTATGGTGTATACTATGACTGGGGCTTAGGTGGTGGGCCTGCCTTCTTGCAGGAAGGTGCCGATGGTGTCTACCATCCGGGTAAAGTCTGACTTGAGCTGTTCCATCATTACCTGGGTGCGGTGGCTGTCATAGCTGATGCCACGGTTTTCTGGCAGGAGCAACTCATAGGGCTCCACCTCCAGGCAGTTGGCGATGGCCACCAGTGTGTCCAGGGAGCAGAGCTTGCGGCCGGTCTCTATGTCGCTCAGATACTTCTCCGTGATGCCCACCTGCTCTGCCACGGTTGCTTGGGTTACATGACGACTGGTGCGAAGCCGCTTTACATTTCCTGCGCAAATTCTGATGGTTTCTTCTATGGAAGTCATATCTTAATTCTAATCAATCCGGCATAACAGATAACCGCCTGTTTTTTATTATTTCCGATGAATAGTTATTGAAACATATCCTTTGTTTCTATAAAATCCTAAAAATGGATAGGGGAATCCGCCTTTTGGCAGGAATTTTGATGTAGGGGACAGCTCTTGCCGGAGGGATGCCTCAAAAAAAATCAAAATTTTTTCTCATACTATCACTACATGATACCACTTATGGTGTATAATAAAGAGTTAGCTTTTTGGGGCCTGTGCCCAAGCGATAGATTTTTTTAGGAGGAATGGAATGGGAAATTTCCAAAGTGAAGTGGACGACATTCTTGCAAACCGCAGGAAGGTGCTGGAAAAGGTGCGGGAGGGGAAAGGGTGTGAAACCATCACATATTCACCTTAGTCAAGCAGGTCAAGAAAAAGATAGGCAGATGTTGCTCCAAAGGGTTCTCAGCATATTGCTTGTTCTAGGGATTCTTATAATTTCTGCTTTGATATTCATTCATAGGGATTTTGTGGCTTCCCTAGGAAGTGTGGGCTATGTAGGCGTTGTCATTGTGTGTTTTATCTGCAATGCAACAGTCTTTGCTCCTGCTCCTAGTTTGGTGGTGGTGGTTGCCGCAGCTGTAGCTTTGAATCCTGTCTTGGTGGCACTTTGTGGAGCCTTGGGAACAAGTCTTGGGGAGTGCGTAGGGTATGGAATGGGTGTTCTTGGCAAGCGGGTTGTAGATTTTGATACCAATCGGATAGCCGCTTGGGTCAAAAAATATGGCATTGTGCCTATCTTTGTGTTTGCATTCCTTCCACTGCCGTTGTTTGATGTGGTGGGAGTAGCTGCTGGATATCTAAAGATTCGTTTTGTGCCTTTTTTTGTATCTTGTTTTCTAGGAAAACTTGGAAAAATGCTTGTGTATGCAATGTTTGCGGATTATTTTATCCAGACTTTGCAGGTGTAAATGATTTAGGAGGAAAGATTTGATAAGAGGTTGTTTGGTTTTGATTGTGGTTTTGATTGTGGTAGGAGTTTTATTTCCAGATTTCATTCCGTGGCTTCTAGGTGTTGGAGTTGCATTAGGTGCAGCTGGGATGTTCCTCGGCGGTTAATGATTTTTTGCGTCTAGCTAAATGGGGTAGGGCTGTTTAATAAGTTTAAAATATGGTGGTTGAGACGTTCAAAACTACCATATTTAGTGTATGCGGTCATTTGCGACAAGCGCAATGACCACATACACATTCTTTTTAGACAAGCCCGACATCAAGTTTATGTTTTTTTACAAGGAATTCAGCAGGAGCATTGTATGTTACAGAAAATATATCCCCTTGTTGCCTTAGTGCTATTAATGTGCCTCGGCATTTCATATTCTACAGAATACCGAACTACTGAGTACAAGACAACAAGTTATCGGACAACAGAGTACATCACGACAAAATACGTTGTAAGTATGACGGGACAGGATTTCCGTGATTACTGTTTTTCTTTGTCGGATACTAATAAGGTAGATTTTTCTGATGTTCTAGGAGATGTTGTTGTAGCGGAAGGGACGATGCTGGTGGCAGCCGCAGTGTTGTCTGCCATTCCCGGAGCCCAGCCTGTTTCGGTGTTTATTGTGGCGTGGCATAAGGCAGCCTTGGCAGGAGCTGTTGCGGAAGCTGCTTTTACAGGATGTTATACTTATATAACATCAAATGGGAATGTGGAGGAAACTGCCGGTAGTATCTTGAGAGGCGGTGCAGAAGGGTACAAGTGGGGGGCTTTCTTCGCTGTTGGGGCTTCTGCAATAAATACGGTCCGTGTAGCCCGTGCCTCCAGCAGTACAAGAGGTGTTCAAGGTTCAAGGCTGACGAATTTTTCTGAGACACCTTCTCAGGAAGGGACCATTGCCAGGTTGGCTGGCTATGATGATGCGGGCCAGAAGTTCAAAGAGACAAGCGATAAATACATCAACAGATTGTCCAAGAAGCATACTGACGCAATTTATGCTTATAGTTCAGAAGGGGGAATGGGAACATATAAGGATATCAACGATTCTTTACGATTTGGAAGAAGACCTTTGAAATCGGTACAAGATAAAATAGACAGCTTGGACGAGATTTTGAAAGGGGCACCTCGTGTGAGAGAAGGGTTTACTGTGTATAGGGGGTCAAATGTATTTTCCATAAGGACAGGGAAAGGAATGCAAAATATCGAAATAAGTCGCTTTTCTAAGTATTGGACTAATCCCAAAGAACTTGTAGGTAGTTACATCGAAGATAAAGGGTTTACAAGCACCTCCATAAAAGAGGACGTGGCAAAAGCATTTGCCAACAGACAGAATGGCATTAAGGTTGTTGAAGTCTGTGATATTCCTAGAGGAACAAGAAATGTATTGAATATAGAATCTAAGTCTATATTTGGAGATGAATTCGAGGTGTTGATAGGTCGGAATAACAGGCGTCTGATTAAAGGTGCAGAGCGAAAAGACGATTGCTTGTATCTTTATACAGAGATTGTTCAGTAGTTGTAAGGTGACACTTTTATGGAGAAATTTTTAAGCCTACATGACAAATGGAGCATAGATGATGAGTGCGCCGCTAGACATGGATATGATAATCGAGTATTTGCTGCTTTGACAGGAGTGATCTACGGTATGACCGGAGGGCATAATATTTCGTCCAACGAAAGCAGGAAAAGAAGATTGTCCACCTTGCAGAAGAATGAGCCGTGCCCGCAGCCTGCATTTTCGTTTCTGTTAGATTTTTTGACGGCTCTCATTTCTGGCAAAAAAACAAGGCTAGACCAGCCCTGCTATCTGTTGATTGGCGTTGTTCCTTTGTTGTTTTTTTTGACGGAAGACCCTGGTTTTGAGGGGTTCAATAATAAGGTGAGAGAAAGTGTGGATGGGAATTTCTGTGATGCTGATGTTGTTGTCGCCTACCATTATTTCTTGGTTTTATTTTACTTGTTTCATTATTACGATGTAGATGAGGCCATATCTATGGCAACAATGAAGTATAGTGAGCATTTCCCGCAGCAGCAAATGAGCAGGTGGGAGGCAAGGAGTGGTGGGGTAACACCTTTTGTTCAGGGAGATGATATACGTGATATAACAAATGTATTGGAGAGAGCGCTGCACGTGTGCATTGCGCATCCGTCAGAAAAAGAGTGCGTGAAAGTGCTGAAAAGACTTTCTGGTGAGAATGCCGTGATAGGAGGTGTTGCTGGTGGTGTGATGGGAATGTATTTTAGCGTCAGGTTTTATGGGCTGGAACTGCTTGCTCATGATGTGGTTCTGAGAATTAGGCAATTTTGTGATTTTTCTTATGAAAGGAGATAAGACATGTTAAAGGGAAAAAAAATCTGTTGTTTAGTTGTTTTGATGGGTGCAATGAGTGTCGTTCAGTTGCATGCGTATACTCCAGTTGTGCATCTTTTTTATTCGGAAGATGGGGTTGGCTTTGCTGATGACATTTCCAAGCATTTGTATCAAGACACGCCATTTTACTTGAGATTGAAATGCGCTTGTGTTTATGAAACTAATCCTGTAAATAAGTTGTTTTCGAAGGACTTTATTCGGGCCGGTATAGCATTTCGTGCTCCAATTCTCCTGGATGTGAAGGTTACTGACTCAAGGGTACGGGTTGAAGAAGAAGTTTTGGGGAAAAATCAAGTTTTTTGGTTTGATATTCCAGTGTCCTCTGATGGAGGAAAGGAAGTAGAAATCACATTTTATTGTGAGCCTAAAAGAAGCGGTACGCAAGAGGTAAGAATCGCTTACGAGGATGCTGTTTCGGACACGTATCAAAGTAAATATACTCTTATTATAAAAGAGAATTAGCTTTTTGGGGCCTGTGCCCAAGCGATAGATTTTTAGGAGGAAAAGATGTTTTGTAGTTCATGTGGAAATGAGTTGGTTGCAGGATCTCAGTTTTGCAACAAGTGCGGTAGTGCAGTGGCTGTAGCAGCTGTTGCTCAGTGTCGTGGGTGCGGGAATGCCTTGACTCCAGGCTCTGCATTTTGTCACATCTGTGGCCTTCAGCTGCAGCAAGCCGCTCAGCCTCGGCCAGTGGCAACCACCTACGTATATGAGAACCGGGAGGATAACATTCGCTTTACATCTGATATTCCGCCAGAGGAAATTAAGCTTGTGGCGGATACGGTAAAGCCTGGCTTTGACTTGGAGGAATGGCTTGACGAGAATGTCGTGGATCCCAAGGCAAGGAGTTTCTTGGTAGCAGCCTATAAGAAGGTGGTGTGGGTTGGAAAGAAGGCCGTGCAGATAGGTAAGTTTATCATGGGAATCATCCTTAAATTTAAGGAAAAATTCCCGGAGACCTTTACTGCCATTATTTTAACTGCAATTATCACCTTCATCGTGTCTATGATTCCTCTCGTGGGGACGTTGTTGGCTCCGCTGGTCTTTTTGCTCTTGGGGGTTACTACAATAGTTCCTTCCTTGTTCCGCGATACAATGAATCAGAACTTTAAAAAGGAAGTACGGGATGAAATTCAGTCTGCAATTTCTGCTGCCATGAACAACTTTGCTATGGGTGGGGCAAGACGGCTTGCCACTGCCTCGGCAGCATTCCTGTAATGGTTTTGTGGGCTGCCTAGAAGTGAACTATATGGGGTATATTGAACTTGTTTTGGAAGCTCCGTATTACATCTTTAGGCAGTCCACACTGTATTTCAGTTGATTAAGGAGGAAACATGGCTGATCGGTATAGATTCAAGGAGCTTCTCAAACAACACCGTGACAAAAAAAGAAGCACGATTACATCTGGAATTATTGGTGGAGGAATGCTGTTTGGAGGAGGGGGTGCACTTGCAGGGGTTCTCTCGCAGAGTGTTGGACCAGTTCTTACTATTTTTGGAACAGAAATAGGAGTACCAAGTGCTCTGGCTTGGTTGCCGGGTGTTAGTTTGGGAATTACAAATCCTCTGTTGGCCGGCGCCGCTGCAGTACTCGCTGCTGTGGGAGGGACTACCCTAATCATGAAAATAGTGAATGATAAAAAAAATAACAAATTAGTTTCAGAGTTTGGCTCTTATACTGGTACTTTATCTGCAAATGCGCAGGTGGCAGCACGAATAGTCTACATTCCCGTTATCTTCTTTTTGAAGCGGATGGGACAGTTGGATTACCAAAAACCTGAAATTGTTCTGCGGTTAGGGAAGACTTATGGCTTTGAGGAAGCAGAGGCAGAAGCCTTTATAAAAGAGTATGGCGGCAAGTCAGAGGATGAGCTGAAGGATATAATGGGCCGCTTGGATTCCCAAGAAGAGGGGCTGGAGGACTTGTCATTTCTTGTGGCGGCAGCAATACAAGAATGTAAGAAGTTCCGAAATGATATTGGGCAGGAAAAAAGCAAGGCTGATGCCTGTATAAAAGAAATTGAATCTTGCCTGTGCAAGGGCATTGACTGGACCAGACTGGAAAATGCGTTCATAATCATGCTGGTTTCCAGGGTGATTCCCGCCACTATTTTCTTGAGGGAAAATGCCAGCCTTTCTGAGTCTACCTTAAAGGATGAACTGCATAATTTGGGGCTGAAGGATGAGGACCTGGAGAAAAAACTTGTTTCAAAATATCCAGTGAAAAAAATAAGAAGGGAACAGGAGGCACTCATAAGAATCCTTGCAAACAATCTTGTTCATGACCCTGGAACCATTGCCAGCAAGCAAGATCTCTATTCATTGCCAAAAAAAATTGTTGCTGAGGCAGAGACTGTGTGTCTCCAGTTAAACGGCAAGCACTTTGAGCCACGGCTGCATCCCCGCAACAAATTATACATTGAGCGAGAATGCTCCCAACTGGAAAAATTAATACTCAAAGAATTGGGAGACTATTCCGCTGAGGTGGTGCAGGTGGTGCGCCAGTCCGCTGAGATAAATGTTCAACAGATAAATGACTTGAATGCATTTGTGGAAGGGCTGGCAAAATTCACTGTGGAACGGGAGCAGGAGCTGGAGCAAGTTATTTATGACATAAATGAAAAAATAAGGAGAATGTCTGATGATACAGGAATAATTATAGCAGAAGATAAGAAAAGCATTGAAAATATATGGAGTCAGATGGCTGAATTACGACAAAGAGCAAAGGAGCGGTCATGAGTGAGAGGAAAGAGATTGCAGAAATAAAAAAAGAAACAAAAAATATAATGAATCAAATCATGGATATAAATGATCATGTATCGGATTCATTCTATTTAATAGAGGCTGTCGCAACACAGAAAGCTGGAATTTGGGATAAAATCAGTGGGAAAAATACGACAGACAAAATTACGAACTTGGCTTCTGCCATGGGCTCAACAAATGTGGCGGTAATGCAATTGTCCCAGGTTGTACAGAAGGCTATGGCTTTATCCTGTCGTTCGATGGTACATGCCCAAACTATGACGAAAACTATTGGAAAGATGCTTGAAAAAGGTTTGGAGGATACTCATGGGGAGATACGGCAGCTTTCAGGGCAGGATAGAGAGATTGCAGAGCAGATACTCAGGAGTGCACAGACTTTTACAGAAAATCAAGAGGCGATTGAAGCTGAATTTAGTAATACTTCAAAAAAAGTAGAGGGATTGGAAGTTGATATTAACTCCCTTAAGGAAGAAAGCAATAAGTTTGTTCGTCAGGACGTCTTCGGTGAGTTGCATGATGTTGTTTCCCAGCAACAAAGGAGTCTTGAGGAGTCAAAAGCCACTTATAGCGGTCGGTTTGATGAATTAGAGAAAGAGATGGGGCGCAAGACGAAGGAGCTGAAAACTGAGCTCACCTCCTCGTTCAAAGAAGAAAGCGCAGATTTTGTACGTCAAGGGAGTTTCAGTGAGTTGCATGAGGTTGTTTCCCAGCAACAAAGGAATCTTGAGGAGTCAAAAGCCACTTATAGTGGTCGGTTTGATGAATTAGAGAAAGAGATGGGGCGCAAGATGGAGGCGCTGAAAACTGAGCTCACCTCCTCGTTCAAAGAAGAAAGTGCGGTTTTCATTCGGCAGAGTGATCTTGACAGTATTTATAAGCAAGATATTGCAAGATATCAAGACCATGCTTCAGAAAAAATTTCTAAATTTACTCTGCAGCAAATTGAAGCTGCACGAGACTCCATGACATCTAGCTGCAATTCCCTGAAAAGTGATCTGGAGTCTATAGTTGCAGATGCAGGAAAGGCTCTGCGTCAGGAGACAGAACACCTGCTTCTGCAACAAAAGGCGGAGCTGGAGGAACTGAAATCCCAGCTGCAAGCAAACAAAAAAACACCTCCCCTGGCTATTGCTGCCCTGGCTGTAGCTATTGCTGCCTTGCTGGGAGTTGTTGTTGCCTTCTGTACCCTCAAGCCTAACACGGAGGCTCCAGTCTCCGCCCCCACCGCCGCTGCGGAGCTTGAGCCCACCACAACGGCACCAACAAACTAATCAATAACCCGTCACCACAGGAGGAATAGATGACGACAGGAAAATACGACATTGACAGCAAGGACTTTGACCTTGAGGACTGCATGGCCCAGGCACAGCAGGGCAACCCCGACGCACAGGTAAGCATTGCCTACTGCTACATTCGAGGCAAACATGGTCTAAAAAAAGATAAGGCCAAGGGCTTTGAGTATCTCCAGAAGGGCTTTGAGCACCTTCGCCAGGGCGCAGAGTCTGGAGATGGAAGGAGCATGGCACATCTTGGAGAGTGCTATGAGGAAGGCCTTGGCGTGGAAAAGGACGAGAAGCAAGCCTTTGAGTGGTACCGGAAATCCACCGAGGCCGGGTATGCACGGGGCATGGCACTTCTTGGCCTGTGCTATGAGTATGGCACCGGCGTGGAAAAGGACGAGAAGCAAGCCTTTGAGTGGTACCGGAAGTCCGCCGAGGCCGGAAGTGAAATGGGCATGGCACTTCTTGGGTTGTGCTATGAGCATGGCACAGGTGTTGGGAAGGACGAGGCTGAGGCCTACGAGTGGTA